>JBEEPE010000146.1:0-25415 GCA_041191265.1 Verrucomicrobiota bacterium
AAACGGAGATGAATCAGAGATTGGTTTCGGGATTTTGGGTGACGGTATTGATTTTGGTGGTCATGGGATGGTTCTCGTACACGAGCATTCGTGAGTTCAGCGAGACATCCAAGGTGGTGGCGCGTTCTAACGCGTATCTGAGTGTTTTGGAGCGATTATTGACGAATGTGGTGAGTGCGGAGAGCGAAGTCCGCGGGTTTGTGATTATGGGGAACGAGGAGTACCTCGGCTTGTACAATGGATCGGTCCGGGAGGTGGAGATTGGGTTGGAACGGCTGATTACGACGCCGGCTCCTAAGACTTCGGATGAGACAGAGGACAAGCTTGCGCAGCTGATTCGTGCACGGATGGAGCGGTTGCGGATGTCGATTGATGCGAGGCGACGTGGCGGGTTGGACGAGGCGGTGAATCTTGCGGGGGTTGGGAAGCGGTTGATGGATGAGTTGCGGGGGCTGTCGGACAATATTTATCGAACGGAGCAGAACGCGTTGAGCGATGCGGCGATGCGGTTGGAGCTAATTTCGGTTCGATCCACGTGGATTATTTCGGTGGGGAGCCTTCTCGCGGTGACTTTTAGCTTGGTGAGCACGCTTGCGATTGGGCGGGCGGAATCAAATCGCCGGATTTTGGAGCGGGCACTATTGGAGATTAGCGAGCGTGAGCAGCGTCGGATTGGGCAGGATCTTCATGACGGACTTTGTCAGCAGCTTACAGGTATTGCATTGATGGTGAGAGGGCTGCAGAAAAATGTGGATCAGGCTGCGCGTGGTGATGCGGCGACGGTGTTGTCGTTGATTAACGGGTGCATTGAGGAGACGCGACTGGTGACGCGGGGTTTACACCCGGTGTCTGAGGAGTTGGGGGGCTTGATGGTTGGGTTGCGCGAGTTGGTCGAGGGGACGAGGTCGGCGTCGGACATCGATTGTGTTTTGGATGTTCCGCCGGCGCTGGTGATTCGTGACGAGGCGACGGGGACGAATCTTTATCGGATTGCGCAGGAGGCGATGCGGAATGCGGTGAAGCATGCGTCACCGCGGCGGATCATCATTCGGATTGGTGTGGTTGGGGAGGTGTTAGGGTTGGAGGTGGAGGATGATGGTGCGGGGATTCGGTTGACGGAGGGGCGGCGGGGGTTGGGGCTGGAGATTATGCGGTATCGGGCGGCGAGCATTGGGGGGAGACTGAGCGTTGCGTCGCGGGAGGGTGGAGGCACGATTGTTCGGTGCGAGGGGGTTCGCGTTTAGAAAGAAATTATGATGCAGAAACGATACAGAGTGTTGGTGGTGGATGATCATCCGATTGTTCGGGCTGGGGTGATGCGGATGATTGCAGCGGAGGCTGATTTTGAGGTGTGCGGGGAGGCGGACCGGTGGGAAACGGCCTTGTCGGAGGCTGCGGAGCGTCAGCCTGATGCGGTGGTTTTGGATATTTCTTTGGGGAACCGGATAGGGTTGGACTTGATTCGGGAGATTTGTGATTTGGTGCCGGCGGTTCGAATTTTGATTCTTTCGATGCATGATCAGTCGCTTTACGCGGAGCGGGCCCTGAGAGCGGGAGCCCACGGGTATGTGATGAAGAGCAGTGCGACGGAGAGCGTAATTCAAGGGTTGGGGGTGATTTTGCGGGGAGGGATTTATGCGGAAGGACTGGGTGGGGACGTCTCGTCAGGGCGTGAGGTTTCGCGGAATCCGATGGAGGTTTTGAGCAATCGCGAAATTGAGGTTTTGTCGATGATTGGAAAGGGATTGAGCACGGATGCGATTGCTGCGCGGATGCACCTGAGTCCGAAGACAGTGGAAGTTCATCGGGGCAATATTCGGAGCAAGTTGAGTCTTGGGCCTGGGCAACGGTTGGTTGAGATCGCGATTCGTTATTTTCCGCAGGGCGAGTGAGTCGGTTGGCGTGTTGAAGGGCTTGGTGTTGGTCGTGCAACGTGCCAAGGTTTTGGGATGATTGTGTCGGCGCTAGTAGAGCCGTGTAGCCTTGCGACGGTGGAGGGTCGGGATCTTTCCCGATCTTGCTGTGTTGTTTTTGATGTGCTGCGCGCGACGACGACGATGGTCACGGGTCTTGAGCGTGGGGTGCTGGGTTTTGAGCCGGTTTTGACGGTTGCTGAGGCTGAGGCGCGCCGGCGGGAGGGGGTTATTTTGGGAGGAGAACGTGGTGGCGAGAGGATTGAGGGGTTTGATGCGGGCAACTCACCGCTGGAATACGACGTTCATCGGGGGAAGCACGTGGTGATGACAACGACGAACGGGACTCGTGCGCTGCGGGCCGTTGCGGGTGCTGGGCGTGTTTACGCGGCGGGGGTGGTGAATCTTGGTGCGACGGTTGAATCGGTCCGTGAATCGGGATTTGACGAGGTGTTGTTGGTTTGCGCGGGCACGGGGGAGGGGCTCGCTTTGGAGGATGTGTGGGCGGCTGGGCGGATGGCTGAACGTTTGGCGGGGGTTTCTCGGGGTGATGGGGTACAGGCTGCGATGTTGGTTTCGCGTGGGTTTCGGGATGCGTTGAGCGCGCTGGAGGCGTCGACGAACGGGCGCGTTTTGTTGGGTAAGGGGCGTCGGGCCGAAGTGGAGTGGGCGGCGCGGGTAGATGTGATTCAAGGGGTGGCGGTCATGGAGGACGGCGTGGTGCGCCGGTTTGGCGGATGAGTTCGGGCGGGATTTCATTTGCTGGAGAGGGGCCGGCTCGGGGGGAGAAGTGGCATCGGAAATGGGTCCGCAGATTGATGGGGATGTTTCCGGATATTTCGCGTGAATCGGATGCGCATCAGAACACGGTTGGCATTGTGGTTTCGCTGGCGTTGCACCTTCTGTTGTTCCTGCTGATTGGCCTTTTGAAGACGGGGTTTTTGGATGGATGGGTGCAGCAGTTTATGCCGGAGCGGAAAGTGCATGAGATTGAGGTGGTTATGGAGGAGGCACCGCAGCGCGTGATTGTTCCTCTGGATGAGATGCAGCGCCGGGCAACGGTCGAGTCTGAGGGGATGCAAGATGGGAAGCGGCAGACCGATAAAGCGATGTTTGAGTCGGACAAGAATCTGGTGGCGGGCACGAGCGGGGGGCCGAAGGGCTTGCTTCCGTTGCCGTCGCAGGAAGGGCGCTCTGTTCCGGTTCGGAGCTTTACAGAGCAGGAGGCGGCGGAGATTGGCCGAAAAAATGCGGAGGCGCGGAAGGCTGCGAAGGCAGCGGGCCGTGCGGTTGATTTGAAGTCGGATGACCTTTTGGGCACTCTGCCGGAAGGGCCCCTCGAGGGGACGCTTGTTTTTCGAAGAATGAGCGGTCCTGACGGGGTGAAGCAGGGGGGCGGGGATGTGTTGGACGGGTTATCGGATTTGGGAGGGGATCGGTTGAAGAAGGATCGGAGTCGCGTGGAGGGGAATTTGGAGAACACGGGTCAGGCGGGTGTGGACGCGGTGAAGTCGCCGGTGGGCGTGTATCGGAAGAAGGTGAGTGCGGCGATTGGTGAGAACTGGAATGCTTTGGTGGCCAAACGGATGGATGGATTGGATCAAGGGGCGGTGAAGGTGCGGTTTAAGGTGGATGCGCGTGGGGTGGTGAAGGGGATTGAGATCGACAAGAACTCGGCCAATAAGGCGTTTGCGGATTTGTGTATTGAAGCGGTCTCGACGGCGAAGATTCCGCCACCGCCGGCGGAGGCTTTGCCGCTGATGAAGGCGGGGCTTCTTGAAATCCCGTTCAACTTTGCGCTCTACTGAGCGTTGTTTACTCAAATTCCCCTAACTCTCTGCCATGATTTCCCTGCCGATTGCTTCGATTGTTCAGTTTTTTGTGCAGGGCGGGTCTTTCATGGTGTTGTTGTTGGGGTGTTCCGTGATTGGCGTTGCGGTGGTGATTTTGCGCATCTTAGCGCTGCGCAGAGACATCGTGATTCCGGAAAAGTTGCGTGCTGAGGTTGCGACGTTGCCGGCGGAGGAGGTGGAGGCGGTAGAAAAGTTGACGAAGGTATTGATGAAGGACCAGTCACCGGCCGGGCGCATTCTTCGGGTTGCGGTGAAGCACTCCAATCACTCGCGTTCGGAGGCGGTGGAGGCGGTGCAGACGGTTGCTCGTGGGGAGGTTGTGAGGTTGGAGAAGGGGTTGTTTGTGTTGGAGATTATTGTCGGGATTGCCCCGCTTTTGGGGTTGCTCGGTGCGGTTTCGGGATTGGTTCAGGTTTTTGGTGCATTTGGGAAGAGTGAGGAGGGGGCTGATCCGCATATCATTGCAGCCGGGATTTCGGAGGCGCTCAGCACCACCATCGTTGGGCTGGCGATTGCCATTCCGTGTCTGATTGCGCACAGCTTTTTCACGCGAACCGTGGAGACACTGGCATCCGACATGGAGGGGTTGGTTGGGCAGTTTATCGCGCGGATTTATCAGAATCGTCCACGACGACTGTCTGCTCGGATTTCTGGTCCTGATACAGTTAACTTGCGAAAGGAGAACGAGTAGCGGGTTATGAACTTCTATCCGAAGCGGCGAAGGGTGCCGCAAATCATGATTGTGTCGTTGATCGACATCTTCGCGATTCTTCTGATTTTCGTGATTGTTTCGACCACGTTCAAAAAGCAGCAGCCGTATATCCGGATTAAACTACCGGAATCAAAATCAGCGGTTTCTTCGACGCCGAAAAACGAACCGTTGGTGCTTTCGATTTCCAAAGAGTCGGAGGTGTTTTTTTTGAATCGCAAAGTGGAGATGGAGCGTTTGACGCCACTGTTGAAGGAGTTGGTTTCACGGGATCCTGAGACGGCGCTCGCGTTGAATGCGGACAAGGATGCTCCATTTGGGTCGGTGATGCGGGTGATGGACAGTTTGAAGGAGGCTGGCGTCAAAACCAGCCTGACGGCATTCATGGAGAAGGCGAAAAAATGATTAGGACGATTGTAAAATACGGGCATCCGGTTCTCCGGCAGAAGGGGCGTGAAGTTTCTGAAATCACGCCGGAGGTGCGAAAGCTGGCGGAGGACATGCTGGAGACCATGGTTGCGGCTGAGGGGGTGGGGCTTGCGGCTCAGCAGGTTGGGGTGGCGTTGCAAATGGCTGTAGTGGATGTGGCGGGGGTTGATGATCGTCCGAGCACGATGCAGGTGGAAGGGCGGGAGGTCAGCGTGGCGGAGAATATGCCGCTTGTGCTCATCAACCCGGTGCTTGAGTTGAGCGAGGACCGTGTGGTTGGCGTGGAAGGGTGCTTATCGTTTCCTCGGTTGACGGCCGACATTGTGAGGTCTGCGAAGGTTCGGTGTCAGGCGATGGGTCTTGATGGCCGGCGTCTTGATTTCACCTCGACGGGCCTGCTGGCTCGCGCGCTTCAGCATGAGGTTGACCACCTTAACGGGGTTTTATTCATCGACCGGTGTTCGGCTGCGGCGAAGGCAGCGATGAGCGGTAAGCTGAAGCGCTTGAAGCGGGAGGACTAGAAATACTCGATGGGGCGTCAGAGGGGCCTGAGGGGAGAGTCAGGACCGACTGAGGTAGTTATCTAAATGCGTCAGAAAACTGTCGGGGCGCCGCGTAAAATGCTGTTGTGAAGGGGTGTCTGCGGGTGCGGTGGAGTGGTCGGCTTGGTGGACTGCTGCGCGCTCTGGTCGGGCTCAGTTGACAGGCTCAGTGAAGAGAGTGAGTGAGTTAGTGAGTGGCGGAGAGAGTGGGATTCGAACCCACGAGGCCTTTCAGCCTGCCGGTTTTCAAGACCAGTGCATTCGACCGCTCTGCCATCTCTCCAAACCTGTGGGTGACGCTAGCCCGCTGGTTCGCGTTGCGCACGCGGAAAAATGCAAGGTGTGGGCGCGACGGCAGCGGTTCGCGGGAGGTGAGGGGAGGTGAGGGGTGCGGAGCTTTATTTACGGGTTGGCGACTTGCGGCATGAAGCGCCTATCGGTATCTTGTGAGGCTAGTTTATGAGCAAGAATTCTTCCTCGACAGAGAAGGCTACATCAAAGGCTCCCGTGCAACGGGGCGAGACGATGAGCGGTGCGGAGATCCTAGTGGCGTGCCTAGAGCGCGAGGGAGTCGATACGATTTTCGCGTATCCGGGCGGGGCTTCGATGCACATGCATCAGGCACTGACGCGATCCAAGCAAATCCGAACGTTTTTACCGCGGCATGAGCAGGGAGGCGGTTTTGCGGCTGAGGGTTATGCACGTGCGACCGGCAAGGCTGGGGTGGTGATGGCGACGTCGGGACCGGGCGCGACCAATCTGGTTACGTGTGTTGCGGATGCTTATCTCGATTCCATTCCGCTAGTTGCGATCACTGGGCAAGTGCCGCAGCACATGATTGGGAAGGGAGCATTTCAAGAGACGGATGTTTTCTCGGTGACGGCTCAGATTGTGAAGCACAACTACCTCGTGATGGATGTGAATGACATCCCGAGGATTGTGAAGGAGGCGTTTCACATTGCGCAGACGGGGCGGCCGGGCCCGGTGTTGATTGATATCCCGAAGAATATTCAGCAGGCATCGACGCAGCCGGTTTTTCCGAGCGAGATAAACTTGCGGGGTTACAAGTTTGACTACAAGGCCGATGACGTGGCGTTGAACGAGTTGATGGGGCTGATTGGGCAGGCGCGTAGACCGATGTTGTACGTTGGTGGCGGGGTGATTAGCAGTGAGGCGTCCAAGGAGCTTTTGGAGTTTGCTGAGCGGACGCAGATTCCGGTGGCGTCGACGCTGATGGGGATTGGGTGTTTTCCGGAGACGCATCCGTTGTCTTTGCGTTGGTTGGGCATGCACGGAACGGTTTATGCCAACAACGCGGTGAACGAGGCGGATTTGCTTTTGGCGGTGGGGGTTCGCTTTGACGATCGCGTGACGGGCAAACTGAGTGAGTTTGCCAAGCACGGGACGATTGTTCACATCGATATCGACGACTCGGAAATCAACAAGAACAAGCCGGTTAAGTTGCCGATTTTGAGTGATGTGAAGTACGCGCTTTCGCGGTTGAACGAGCTTTTGGCTCGCGCGGGCAAGGAGCAGGTGAAAGGGACTGAGTTGACGCATTTCACGGCGTTTCCAGAGTGGTACCGTCAGATTTCGGAGTGGCGCGAGTCGTTCCCCTTCCACTATGAGGACACGCCGGATGTGATTCAGCCGCAGCACGCCATTGAGGTTTTGTACGAGTTGACGAAGGGGGAGGCGATTATCACGACGGGGGTGGGCCAGCATCAGATGTGGGCTGGGCAGTTTTATAAGTACAACACGCCGAGGTCCTTTATCACCTCAGCGGGGCTTGGTTCGATGGGGTTTGGGTATCCTGCTGCGATTGGGGCGAAGGTGGCTCATCCCGACAAACAGGTTGTGGACATCGATGGAGATGGTTCCTTTCTGATGAATGTTCAGGAGCTGGCGTTGGCGCACATTGAGAAAATTGCGGCTAAAGTGTTGATTCTGAACAATCAGTACTTGGGGATGGTGGTGCAGTGGGAAGACCGTTTCTACAACTCCAACCGAGGTCACACGTTCCTCGGAGACCCTTCGGATTTGAACCGGATTTACCCTGATTACGTGAAGATGTGTGAAGGATTTGGTGTTCCGTGCGAGCGAGTGGTTCACAAGAAGGATTTGCGCGCTGCGATGCAGCGGATGTTGGATGCAGAAGGCGTTTACGTGCTGGATGTGATGGTGCCTTACACAGAGCACGTGCTTCCGATGATTCCGAGTGGGGCCACTTACAAGGATGTCATTTACCAGGGCAAGCAGGCGTTAGAGGCGAGAAGCGGACTGTAATTGATTCGGCATTCTTAGTTTACGGGCTTCGACTCTCGGGTCGGAGCCCTTTTTTTTCGTGAGATTCGTGAGCGCCTGATTTTGCATGGGGATGTTTTGAACCAGGGGGGGGCGGGTATTTGAGGCAAGGCAGCTCTTCGGCTTGAGCTTGCGTGAAGGGTTTTTGATCAAAAAGCGGAGTGCGGTTGTGCTTCTCGTTGCTCTGGGGGTTGTGGCTTGTTAGAAACTGAGAACTTTTGCCCATGCCACGCGACACCACTCTTCACAAGATACTGCTCATTGGTTCAGGTCCCATCGTTATCGGTCAGGGATGCGAGTTCGATTATTCGGGGGTTCAGGCGTGTAAAGCCCTGAAAGAGGAGGGTTACCAGGTGGTCCTCGTGAACTCCAATCCGGCCACCATTATGACGGATCCGGAGTTTGCGGATCGGACGTATATCGAGCCGATTACGCCGGAGGTGGTGGAGCGGATCATTGAGCGGGAGAAGCCGGATGCGCTGTTGCCGACGTTGGGAGGGCAGACGGCTTTGAACTGTGCGATGTCGCTTTTTTCGTCGGGGGTTTTGGACAAGCACGGAGTTCAGATGATTGGGGCGAAGGCGGACGCGATTCACAAGGGAGAGGATCGGCAGGCATTCAAGGAGGCGATGCTGAAGATTGGGTTGGACGTGGCTCGGTCGTGCACGGCGCACACGATGGAGGAAGCTCGCAAGGCGGCTGTTGAGATTGGGATGTATCCGCTGATTATTCGGCCGGCGTTCACTCTTGGCGGGATGGGGGGTGGGATTGCTTACAACCGGGAGGAGTTTGAGACGATTGTTGCGCGTGGGTTGGATTTGTCGCCGGTGAGTGAGGTGTTGATTGAGGAGTCGTTGTTGGGTTGGAAAGAGTTCGAGATGGAGGTGATGCGGGATCGGAACGACAACTGTGTGATTGTGTGTTCTATCGAGAACTTGGACCCGATGGGGGTTCACACGGGGGACTCGATTACGGTTGCGCCTGCGCAGACGCTGACTGATCGCGAGTATCAGATGATGCGGGACGCTTCGTTTGCGGTGATTCGCGAGATTGGGGTTGAGACGGGAGGATCGAACATTCAGTTCGCGATTCATCCTGACAACGGGCGGATGATTGTGATTGAGATGAATCCGCGGGTGTCGCGCTCGTCGGCCCTTGCCTCCAAGGCGACGGGTTTTCCGATTGCGAAAATCGCAGCGAAGTTGGCGGTGGGGTACACGCTGGACGAGGTGCGGAATGATATCACGCGGGAGACTCCGGCGAGTTTTGAGCCGTCGATTGACTATGTGGTGGTGAAGGTGCCGCGTTTCACGTTTGAGAAGTTCCCTCAGGCGGATGCGACGTTAACAACGCAAATGAAGAGTGTTGGGGAGGCGATGGCGATAGGGCGGACATTCCGTGAGGCGATGCAGAAAGCGTTGAGGAGTCTTGAGATTAAGCGTTTTGGATTTAGCGGGGATGGTGCTGAGAAGGAGTTGGATGCGGAGACATTGAGGAACCGGTTGATTACTCCGAATGCGGAGCGGATTTTTCATTTAGCGCAGGCATTCCGGAGTGGGATGAGCGTCGAGGACATTCATGCCCTTACCAAGATTGATCGTTGGTTTCTGGAGCACTTGCGCATTTTGCATGCGGAGCAGGAGGCGTTGGCGAAATCGGTTGGTGATGAAGCGGGGATGCGGCGTGCGAAGCGGAACGGATTTTCGGACCGGCAAATTGCGGTGGCGACGGGTGCTGCGGATGTTGAGGTGCGGCGGGCTCGTGTGGCGGCGGGGGTTGTGCCGACGTACCGGTTGGTGGACACGTGTGCTGCTGAGTTTGAGGCGTATACACCGTACTACTATTCCACGTATGGCATTGAGAATGAGCGTCGTGAGAGTGGGAAGCGGAAGGTGATGATTCTCGGTGGGGGGCCAAATCGGATTGGGCAAGGGATTGAGTTTGACTACTGCTGTGTGCATGCGGCGTTTGCGCTCAAGGAGTTAGGATTCGAAACCATCATGGTAAACTCGAACCCAGAGACGGTTTCGACCGATTACGATACGAGCGATAAGCTCTATTTTGAGCCGCTGACGCTCGAAGACGTTTTGAACATCTGCGACCAGGAGAAGCCGTGGGGCGTGATTGTTCAGTTTGGTGGTCAGACGCCATTGAACCTCGCGAATGGACTGGCCGAGGCGGGAGTTCCAATTATTGGAACGTCTCCAAAAAGTATCGAAATCGCGGAAGATCGGAAGTTGTTCGCTGCGATGCTGGACCGATTGGGAATCAAGCAGACTCCCGGGGGGACGGCCACAAACGAAGCGGAAGCCGTGGCGGTTGCCGATCGGGTTGGGTATCCGGTTCTGGTGCGGCCCTCGTTTGTTTTGGGAGGGCGCGCGATGGAGTTGGTTCATTCCGAGGCCGATTTGCGCCGATACATCCGCACGGCGGTGGAGGCGAGTCCGGAGCGACCGGTTCTCGTCGACCGGTTCTTGGAAGATGCGACGGAAGTGGATGTGGACTGTCTATCGGACGGGGATATTTCGGTGATTGGCGCGGTGATGGAGCACATTGAAGAGGCGGGGATTCATTCGGGGGACAGTGCGTGCGTGATTCCGCCGTTTAGTTTGAGCGCTGCGGTGGTGGAGGAGATCAAGGTCGCGACGAAGAAGATGGCAGAGGCGTTGAATGTCCGCGGCTTGATGAACGTGCAGTTTGCAGTCAAGGACGAGCAAGTCTTTGTGCTGGAGGTGAATCCACGTGCGTCGCGAACGGTCCCGTTTGTCTCAAAGGCGATTGGGGTCCCGCTTGCGAAGCTTGCGGCGAAGGTGATGGCTGGAGAGAAGTTGAAGGATCTTGGGTTCACTGAGGAGGTTGTTCCGAAACATTTCTCCGTGAAGGAGGCCGTTTTTCCATTCATCAAGTTTCCCGGAGTCGACATCGCTCTCGGGCCGGAGATGCGCAGCACTGGCGAGGTGATGGGGATTGATGTGGATGCGGGTTTGGCGTTTGCGAAGTCGCAGATGGCGGCGGCACCAGGGCTTCCTGTCGCGGGGAATTTGTTCATTTCGGTGCCGGATCGTGACAAAGCCCGGGCAGTTGAAATCGCGCGGGGGTTTGCCGATTTAGGTTTCACGTTGCACGCGACGCGAGGGACGGCTGATGCATTGAAGGCGGCGGGAGTTCCGGTGAAGTCGTTGCACAAAATCGCTGAGGGGCGGCCGAATGCGTTGGACATGATTAAGAACGGCGAGTTGGCGTTGATTATTAATACCCCCTCGGGGAAAGCGGCGCGTGAGGATGAGGTGAAGATTCGCTCAACGGCCAACAGTGCAAGAATCCCGGTGATGACGACCTTGCGTGCGGCGCGGGCGAGTTTGCAGGGGATTCGTGCGTTGCGGGAGTATGGGCTGACCGTGCGTGCGCTGCAGGAGTATCATCCGCGCAAGTGAGCGAGGGCGCGTATCCCGTTCAATCGAGGGTGAGTCGAGAGGCCCCGGTTCACGGGACTGGGGGGCTTCGTTTCCACGTTTCGAGAGCGGTCAAGCAATGGCGATGGACCGACTTTATTGGCACTCTTTGAGTCAATCTGGGCTTGATAAGAATCTGCGGACGTAAAGGTTTATCGGCATGCAATGGCATTACGCAATCGGGGGACGTCAGTTTGGCCCTGTGTCGCAGGAGCGGTTGGAAGAGATGGTGTTGAAGGGGGAGATCAGCCGCGAGACGTTGGTCTGGAAGGAGGGAATGGCGCAGTGGCAGAGGATCGACGAGGTGATGCCGCAGCGCTTTGCGGCGACGGACGGAGCGCCTCCACTTCCTGGAGGAGCGTTGATGCCTGCGTGGGAGAATCGGAAGACGCTTGGGGTTATTTCCGCTGCGACGGAGACGGTGCAACAGGTTTTAATGAACCCGTCGGACACGTTTACGCGGTTACGTCGGGACGGTGGCTTTTGGGAACCGCTGTTTTATCACATTCTTTTGGCGACGTTGGCGGCTGCGGTTTCTGCGGGATTGAGTGTTCTGCTGAATATCAGCGCTGCGGGTCCGGCAAAGTTGCTGGAGATGATTTCCAAGACGCAGGGCATGAACAGTCAGGTGAGTCAGTCGCTGAATCTTTCGATTAGTTCGGGTGCGGTGGGGGTTGGTGCCGCGATTGGCGCCATGCTGTTTGCCGTGATTTTCACCCCTGTTGGAGTGACGATTGGCGCGTTTGTTGGAGCGCTCATCTCTCATCTTTTCCTGATGATTGTTGGTGGAGCGAAACGTGATTTTGAGACGACCTTTCGGGTGGTGAACTACGCATCGGGGAGCGTGGCTCCTCTGAGCGCGATTCCGATTGTGGGGCCGCTGGTCGGGAGTATCTGGTGCATCGTACTCTATGTGATTGGGTTCTCGAAGGCGCATGACATCTCAGTTGGGCGTGCTGCTCTGGCCGTGTTGCTGCCGCTTTTCCTCTGCTGCGGAGTGGGCGCTCTTGGAGTCTTTGCCGCGATTGGGGCATTCGCCGCAAGGTGATGATTTTTCGTTCATTACCGCGCTTGAGATTCGCAAAAGCCAGTGACTCGGGCTTTGAGCGTCTTCTGCTGCTTGTCGGGCTGATTGCTCCCGTGGGCGCGTGGATTTTCACCCGCTTGGGGCTTAGCAGTCCCTCGTGTCTCTTTAACGATTTGTCTGGGTATCCGTGTCCGAGCTGTGGTGGGACTCGAGCCTTGCGTGCCGTTGTGGCGGGTGATTTTCGAGGAGCATTTCTGCTGAACCCACTCGTGGTCGTTCTGATGTTGGGCGGACTCGTTGCCGTTCTCTATGCGGCGGGCGTTGTTCTGTTCGGTATTCCGCCGTGGAGGCCGAGGCTGGGACGAGCGGGCCGGATGGCTTTGCGGATTTTGGCTATTGGGGCTTTGTTGGCGAACGAATGGTTCCTGATCTGGAATCTTGTGTAGAGATTGGTTTTGGCGCGGGTTCTGCGCCGTGGTGGAGTCATGGATTTCACTCCACGCCTTCATGTTGGTCGGACTCTCTTGGTGCTTTCCGGACTGGTTTTGTCGCCGTTCTTGATTTTTGCCCAATCAGCCACCGCGCCCAGTCAGGGTGAAGCAAAAAAAGGGGCGGTCGCTCCAGCGGGACCTGGGGGTGGGGCGCCCTCCAAGAAGGGGCTTCCGGTGAAGGTTTCGGACGCAGATCGGGAACGCCTTACGGCATCGGTGGAGTCGTTGTCTGCCGCGCTTGCTGCGTTTGAAAAGGATGGGAGCGTTTCGCAGGAGTTACGCGCGTTGGGGGTTGATGTGGGGGTGTTGGTGAAGGCGGTCGCTTGGCCTTTGAGGTACAACGAGTTCTACGATGCGAAGCAGGTGACGGGGGCTGAGTCGTTGTTGAAGGAGGCTTCTTCGCGTCTGGATGCGCTGAAGGCGGGAAAGGCACCTTGGACAACCTCCACGGGTCTGGTGGTTCGCGGGTATCGCTCGGTTGTGGATGATTCCGTCCAGCCCTATGGATTGGTGATTCCGGAGGATTGGAAGCCAGGTGCGGACGGGTTTCGCGTCGATGTCTGGTTGCATGGCCGTGGGGACCAAATGACGGAACTGGCCTTTCTTCAAGGTCGGATGAAGAGCCCTGGCGAGTTCACGCCGCCGAAAACCATCGTCCTGCATCCCTACGGGAGGCTTTGTAATGCGTACAAGTTTGCGGGAGAAACGGATGTATTTGAGGCGGTGGATGCAGTGGTCAAGGGGTATGGCGTGGGGGCAGATCGCGTGACTTTGCGAGGGTTTTCGATGGGTGGTGCTGGGTCGTGGCATCTTGGGGCGAGGCATACAGGTCGTTGGGCTGCGATTGCGCCGGGGGCTGGTTTTGCTGAGACGGCGGAGTATGCGAAGGTTTTTGGTGAGGGCAGGATTCCTCCGAACTGGTGGGAGCAGACCTTGTGGCGGATGTATGACGCGACGGGGTATGTGGGTAATTTGTTTAATCGTCCGGTGATTGCGTATTCGGGAGCGGATGACCCTCAGATTCAGTCGACGCGAAAAATGGAGGAGGCTGCGGGGAAGGAGGGGTTATTGATTCGGCATCTCATCGGGCCGAACACTGGCCACAAGTACCATCCCGACACGAAGAAGCAGTTGAACGAGGAGTTTGAAGTGGTGGCCAATCGCGTGCCGAATCGGTTCCCGCAGGAGGTTCGTTTGGTCACTTATTCCCATCGCACTGCGGACATGGATTGGATTCATGTGGACTCGCTTGAGCAGATGTGGGAGCGGGCAGAGGTGCGGGGAAAGGTGGAGGGGGATGTGTTGGTGGTGGCGGCGAAGAACGTGCGCGCGTTGAGTTTGGATCATCCTGCAAAGGCGGGGCGGACGTCGGTGACGTTGGCTAGGATTGACGGAACGACCTTTCCGTTGGCGAAACAGGGGCGGACGGCTTTTGTGCGAGAGGGTGGGGCTTGGAAGGTTGCTGCGAAGCCGGGAGAGGGTCTTCCCAGTTTACGAAAACGCGCGGGATTGGAGGGGCCGATTGACGATGTGTACTTCGGCCGATTTGCGTTTGTGTTGCCGACGGGAACGGCGCGGGACGCGGATGTGGCGCGATGGGCGGAGGCGGAGATGAAACGTTCGGCCGCGGACTGGCGTGCGATTTTCCGAGGTGACGTGATCATGGTTCGCGACACGGAGGTGACTCCTGAGTTTGCTGCGCGACATCACCTTGTTCTGTGGGGGGATCCTGGGTCGAACAAGGTGCTTGCCCGAGTGCTTGGCAAGTTACCGGTGAAGTGGACGGGTTCCGAGTTGGAGTTGGGTTCCGTGAAGGGGAGCGCAACGGCCCGCGTTCCGGTGATGGTTTATCCTAATCCCGAGGCACCAGAGCGTTACGTGTTGGTCAATAGCGGCTTTACGTTTCGGGAAGGGTTATCCATCACGAATGCGTTACAGGTTCCGCGGTTACCGGACTGGGCGGTGATTGATATTTCGGTTCCTGCCGATAACCACTGGCCGGGGCAGGTTGTGGATGCGGGTTTCTTTGGCTCCGACTGGCAGGTGACTGGCGGTTGGACGAAATAGCGTGGGTTAGCCGGGCGGGATTTCGCTTTTTCCGATTTGGACGGAGGGTGGTGCAGGGGCATGAGGCCCCTTTCGCCATTCCCAGATGAAGTAGAGCAGGGCTGCTAGGATGGCGGTGTTGAGAAGGGACCAGTAGGTTGGCCAGTCGGTTATTCCTTCGGTGGTGACGCAAAGTTTTCGGAGCCAACCGCATCCCAAGAATCCCAGTAGGTTTCCACAGCCGCCGACGAGGAGAGTCATCATTGCTTGTGCGCGGAAGCGCATCGATTTGGGCACATGTTGCTCGATGTAAATTTGGGCAGGGATGAAGAAGAAGGTGAAGCAGATGCCGTGGAGCAGCACGCCAACGATGAGTGCAACGGATTGGTTTGCAGCGAAAAAGCCATAACGCAAAAGCGATGCGGCAATCGCGACCAAGAGAAGATTTCTGAGACCGAATCGGCCTAGCATCGGAGCCAAAAGGTACATCGCAGCGGCCTCTGTGATTTGTCCGAGAGCCATGATTCCGCTGGTTCGGTCGAGGCCAATGTCCTGCAACTGAAGCGGGACAAAGGGGTAGAACGCGGCGACTGGAATGGTGAGGAGTCCTGCTGTGATGAACACTGCCCGGTTGCGTGGAATACGCAGCAGGCGAAAGGTTTCCAGTCCGAGAAGATCTTTGAAGCGCGGACGTTCTTTCGGTGATTGAGGGCGGATGTTCGGGATGAAGAGGGTGAATACTGCGACCCCGATCCATGCCACTGAGCCCGCGTATCCGGTGGCGATATTGCCGTCGAGGTTGAGGACGAAGCCGATGAGGAGTCCGGCCACCATCCACCCGTAGGTTGCCCAGACTCGGATTGGGCCGAAGTGTTGTTCGGGGTTGGCGAGCGAGTTGAGGATGATGGTGTTGGCGATGCTCCACGCAGGTGCTGCCCAGAGTTGTTGGAAGAGGAAAAGACCGAGGATGAGGGACGCGTTCCATCCCGAGGCAATGCCGTGAAAGGTGAGGGCAAGGGTGGCTGCGATTCCGATGGCGAGGATGCGCAGGATGCGGGTTGGCGAGGTGTGTTGGTCTGCCAGCGCTCCGGCCAGCATGGGGGAAATGAATGCGGCGACTCCGGTTAGTGCAAATGCCTCGGGCACAATTGCCTCGTACCCGTGACTTTTCAGTACTCCACTGAATGGAACGTACCAGAGCGCGATGGCGTGGGCTTGGATGAAGAACATCGCGCACCAACGGCGCGTGCCGGGTTGGCGCGTTGGAACCGGAGGCGGGCCGGCCTGTTCATCGGGGAGCATGTCAGTCTGGGGAGGCAGCCGGACAGAAAGTTACGACCAGATGGCCATCACCTGTTCGACATTGGAGAAGTCGCGGAAGAGATGATCTGCCCGATGGGGCTCGAGCTCTTCGACCGAAAACTTCCCAGTGGCCACTGCGACGGCTTGCGCGCCAATGGCGCGGGCGCACGCAATGTCGTGGGCGGTGTCGCCAATCACGAAGACGCGCGAGGGAGCGAAGGCGACGCCCGTGTGTTGATGGGCGCGTTCGAGGGCGAATGGACCGAGCGCATTGCGGTCGTGATGATCATCAGCGAATGCGCCGAAGGCGAAGTGGTGATGAATGCCGAATCGGCTGAGTTTGGCGTCGGCTCCTTTGCGGAGATTGCCGGTGAGAAGTCCCAGCGAGAAGCGGGGGTTGTTTGAGGTCAGCCTGAGGATCTCCTCCATGCCTGGGAGAATGCATCCACCCGAGGTTTCGAGGTTGATGAGGAGGTTTCGCAGGTAGGCCTCGTGGAAGCGTGTAAGTGCTTCGTCGGTGAGTGCGATTCCGTGTTTGCGAAAGACTTGTCTTGCGATGCCCGAATCGGTTCGGCCCGCGATCTCGATTCCTTGCATATCATCCTCAACGCCCAATGATTCGGGGATGCATTGACGCAGTGCGCGTTCGCCGGCACCTCCGGTCAAGAGAAGGGTTCCGTCGATGTCGAAAAGCAGCAGGGTGTCAGGATTCATGGTGAGTGAGAACGAGGGCGTGGAAAAAGAGGGGATAGGCGAATTACTCGAGTTCGCCTTCTCGAAGTGACTGTCGGCGTTCGCGGAAGAACGCCTGAAGCATGGCGGAGCATTCGTTTTGAAGGACCCCTGTAGTGATGTTGCAGCGGTGGTTTAGTCCGGGGTGTTGGAGGAGATTCATCAGGCTACCTCCGGCGCCATCTTTTGGGGAGAGGCAGCCGAAAATGATGCGGCGCAGACGAGTGTGAACGATAGCGCCAGCGCACATCGGGCACGGTTCTTTCGTGACGTACAAATCGCAGTCAGTCAGGCGCCAGTCACCCACCACGCTTTGCGCCTGCGTCAGCGAAAGCATTTCCGCGTGGGCGGTAGCGTCCTTGAGTTCTTCGACGCAGTTGTGGGCGCGTGCAATGATTCGGCCGTCTCGCACGATGACAGCGCCGATGGGCACCTCTTCCCTTTCCCAAGCGCGCCGCGCTTGTCGCAGCGCTTCGCTCATGAAGTAAAGGTCGCTTTCGAGGTCGATGTGTTGGTCCATGGCTACGGGGTGTGGGCTTGCGACCGGAGCCGCAGACGGTGTTCTTTTTGGAAGCGGAGAGGGGTTTGTCCGATGTGTTTCCGGAAATGCTGGCTGAAAGCGCTTTGGTCGGGAAAGCCGCATTGTTGCGCCACCTCGGAGAGTTGGCAGTCGCGCGATTGGAGCATCTCGCAAGCGGCTTGGATGCGAACCCGCATGAGAAAGGCTTGGGGACTCATTGCGAACGTTTCGACAAATCGACGGTGCAACTGGCGTGGCGAGATGCCGACGTGTTGCGCAAGTGTCTCGACGGTGAGCTTTTCGCGGAACCGTTGGCGGATGCACTCGACTGCGCGATCGATAGAGAGGTAAGGGCGCAGGGTGTCGTGGGTGGCTCCGTAGCTTTGCGTGGTACCCATCACACCAATGATGGAGTTGGTACGGTCGAAGAGGGGTAATTTGTTGGTGATGAACCAGTCAGGGAGGCCTTGGCGATTGAAAAAGAGTTCGACGATATTGAGTTTGGGTTGGCCTGAGCGCATGACTTCGGCGTCGTCCTTCCGGAAGTGGCGGGCGAGTTGGCCGGGGAAAAGGTCGTGATCGTCTTTGCCCACGATTTCGCTTTCAGATTGGAAGCCGAACCGCTCGAAAAAGCAGCGGTTTGCGGCGATGATTCGAGAGGCGGCGTCTTTTGCAAAAAATGCGATGCCAGGCAGTTCTGCGAGAAGTCGCTGGAAGCCGCGGTTCGGGTCGATGGTCTCAAGGAAGGATGTGCGGGGGTCTGGCACGGGGACGAACTTTGGGGATTGGGCGATGCGGAATCGAGTCTGGAGTGGATGAGGTGAGTGGGTATCCAATCTGCTCGGGTGTTTGGACATGAATCGACGAGGTTTTCTGCACTCAGCAGTGTCGGCTGCCGTGGCTTCTGGTGCAGTGGTATCGGGTCAGAGTGTGGGGGTTGCGGAGGGCACGGACTATTTGGAGGTGCGGACGTATTTTCCGCGTGGGGGAGGGCTAGCGGTTCTGGAGGGGTATTTACGGGATGCGTTTATCCCGGCTTGCACGCGGGCTGGAGTGGGGCCGGTTGGGGTGATGAAGGAGACGGCGACGGACGGTTCTGAGACGGTGTTTGTGTTGATTGCGCATCGGTCGCTTGCGGGGATGGCGTTGGTGACGGCGCAGGCATTGGAGAAAGACGCACAACATCAGGAGGCGGCGAAGGGTTACGCGGATGTGTCACCGGATGCAGCTCCTTACGAGCGGTACGAGATTTCTGTTTTGCAAGGGGTCGATGTGATGCCGAAATTTTCGGCGTTCATTTTGCCGGGAAGTCCGAGGATTTTTAACCTTCGCGTGTATGAGAGCCACAATGAGCGGGCGCATTTGAAAAAGGTGGAGATGTTTCGTGCGGGCGAGTTGGAGATTTTCAAGCGGGTGGGTTTGAATCCGTGCTTTTTCGGGCATGCGGTGGCTGGCGGGCGGCTGCCGAATCTGACGTATCTGTTGGAGTTTGCGGATGAGGAAGCGCGGGCGAAGGCTTGGGCGCGGTTTCGTGAGGACGCGGAATGGAAGCGGCTTAGGGCGAAGGAGGGTTTTGCGGACCGCGACATCGTTTCAAAGATTACGAATCGGGTTTTGGTTCCGACGCCCTACTCGCAGATGTGACGGCGGGCTAAACCGTGACAACGTTTTAGACCTGCACTCGTTTTTCAGTGAGATAAACCACCAACCAGAACAAACAACATCATGAACAGACGTTCATTTCTCAGCACCAGCGTTGCGGCTTCCGCAGCAGTAATGACCGGCGTGGCGACCACGAGCAGCGTTCTCGCGGCGGCGAACCTTCAGACGATTCCGTTGAAGGACATTGGCGGCAAAGACACGACCCTTGGGGATTACAAGGGGAAGGTTTTGTTGATTGTGAACGTTGCGAGTCGGTGCGGTTACACGCGCCAATACAAGGGCTTGGAGGCGCTGTTTCGTAAGTACAAGGACAAGGGCTTGGTGGTGATGGGATTCCCTTGCAATGACTTTGGGGCGCAGGAGCCGGAGGACGAGTACGGCATCCAGAAGTTCTGCAAGGACAAGTTTGACGTGACGTTCCCGTTGTTCAGCAAGGTTGGGGTGAAGGGTGACGGTAAACATCCTCTGTACGCCGCATTGACGGGATCGGATGCCGCGTTCCCGGGGGAAGTGAAGTGGAACTTTGGTAAGTTTTTGGTGGATCGATCGGGCAAGGTGATTGCGCGATACGATTCCAAGACGGAGCCGGACGATGCGGGTTTGGTTGCGGAAATTGAGAAGGCGCTCGGTAGCTAGTTTGGCGCACCGTTTGTTTTAGACCAACGAGGGCGCTCCGTTGATCCGGCGCGCCCGTTTTTTATCCCCCTCTCCTCATGAAAAATCGATTTACGGTGTCCATTCTGGCTGTTTTGGCGTCATTTCCCGCTGGTCCTGTGTGCGCTGACGGCGGTTCGGAAGAGGCTCGATTTCTGACGAAGTCGCGGCAGTTGGTTTACGAGGGGAAGCGGAGCGGAGAGGGGTATTTTTCGCCCGACGGGAAGCGGATGATTTTTCAGAGCGAGCGGGAGGAGGGGAATCCCTTCTACCAGATTTACTCGTTGGACATGGAGAGTGGGGACGTGGTTCGGATTTCCACGGGCAAGGGGAAGACGACGTGCGGTTTTTTTCAGGGAGCGTCGGGTCGCGTGCTTTTTTCGTCGACGCATCACGACGGGCGGACGGAGGAGATTCAGAAAGCGGAGTTGGAGTTCCGAGCTTCGGGAAAAACGCGTCGGTATGCGTGGGACTATGACCCGTCGTTTGAGATTTATTCCGCGGGGGGTGATGGAACGGGCGTACAGCGGTTGACGAACTCCGAGGGGTACGATGCGGAGGCTTCGTATTCGCCGGATGGGAAGTTGATCGTTTTCTCGTCCAATCGTGCGTATTTTGCGTCCAAGCCGACGGACGAGGATCGCGCTCGGTTTGAGAAGGATCCGGCCTACTATCTCGATTTGTACGTGATGAACGCGGATGGGAGTGGGGTGCGTCGTTTGACGGATGCGCCGGGGTACGATGGAGGCCCATTTTTTTCGCCGGACGGTACGCGGATTGTGTGGCGGCGATTTGATGCGTCGGGGATGAATGCGGATATTTACACGATGCGGTTGGACGGGTCGGATGTGCGTCGGGTGACGGATTTTGGCGCGATGTCATGGGCACCTTACTTTCATCCTTCGGGCGAGTACTTGATATTCACCTGTAACAAGCATGGGTTCGGCAACTTCGAGTTGTTTGTGGTGGATGTTGACGGTCGGAAGGAACCGGTTCGGGTGACGTTCACGGATGGGTTTGATGGGTTGCCGGTTTTTTTGCCGGACGGTGGACGGTTGAGTTGGAGCTCTGCGCGTGGCGGATCGGGAACGCAGATTTACTTGGCGGATTGGAATCATGCGGCGACGCGTGAGGCGTTGGCGGGGGCACCTGCGCGGGGGGGGGCGCCTGTCGGCGCAGCGGAGACATTACCGAAGGGCGAGGGGGCGAAGGCGAGCGGGGTATTGGGGGCGGGCGGAGCGAGCAAGGGGGGGGCGGAAATTTTGCGTACCGACATTGCCGAGCAGATTCGTTGGATGGCGGATCCGGCTCGTGAGGGTCGAAAAACGGGGACGACGGGTGCTCGGGCGACGGCGGAATGGATTTCCAGCTACTTTGCGAGCAATGGGTTGAAGGCGTTTGAAGGCGGGTATTTGCGGGGGTTCGATTTTCCGGCGGGCGTGGAGGCGAAAGGGGAGGGCAATGTGGTCCGGCTGAAGGTTGGGGAAAAAGAGGAGTCGCTGGAGTTTGGTAAGGAGTTTCGTCCATTGGGATTCAGTGATTCTGGGGAGGTGGAGGGCGAGTTGGTGTTTGGGGGATACGGGTTGTCGGCGCCGGAGGGAGCGGGTGGGAAGTTTGGATACAACTCGTTTGAGGGGATGGATTTGAAGGGGAAGGTTGTGTTGTGTTTGCGGTATGTGCCGGAGGGCGTGGATGCGGAGAGGCGGCAGCATCTGAATCGGTATGCGGGGGTGCGTTACAAGGCGATGTTGGCGAGGGAGAGAGGGGCGAAAGCGGTGCTGTTTGTTGCGGGGCCGAACTCGGCCAATGCGGGAGAGTTGATGGCGTTGACGGATGATTCTTCGGTTTCGGGTTCGGGGATTATCGCGGCGAGCGTTTCGGGGGGCGCGGCGGAGCGTTTAGTGGCTTCGACGGGGAAGACGCTCAAGGAGTTGCAGACTGCGTTGGATTCGGAGAATCCGCATGTGGAGCCTGCGTTTCCGGTGAAGGGTGTGCGGGTATCGGTGAAGTCGTCTGTGACTCATCGGCGCGGGAGTGATGCGAATGTCGTGGGGTACCTGCCGGCGGGGAGTGGGGACACGAAGGAATGGGTCGTGATTGGGGCTCACTACGACCATTTGGGGCGGGGTGGAGGCAGCAACTCGATGGCGAAGGCGGGGGAGGAGACGGCGGTGCACCCTGGCGCGGACGATAACGCTTCTGGAACGGCGGTGATGTTGGAGTTGGCGGCTTATTTGGCGGCGGAGCGCGAGAAGAAGCCTGGGATGTTTAAGCGGGGGGTGATTTTTGCGGGGTGGTCGGGCGAAGAGATTGGGTTGTTGGGATCGGCGTCGTTTGTGGAGCGTCCGCCGGTTGAGGTGGGGGGGATGGTGGCTTACCTGAACTTCGATATGGTGGGGCGATTGCGCGACAACAAGTTAACGTTGCAGGGGATTGGTTCGTCGTCGCAATGGCGGAGGCTGATTGAGAAGCGAAACATTGCAGCCGGCTTTCAGCTAAGCCTCCAAAATGACCCGTATTTGCCGACAGACACGACGAGCTTCTATCCGAAACGCATCCCCGTGCTGAACTTCTTTACGGGTTCTCATGAGGACTATCATCGGCCTCAAGACACGGCGGATAAAATTGATGTGGAAGGGGTTGAGCGGATTGGACGATTTGCGTCGGCGCTGGTGATGGATGTGGTGGGCGCGGCGGAGAAGATTCCGTACGAGCGGGTGGAGCGAAGTTCGGAGAATGCGGGGAATCGGGAGACGTTGAGAGCGTACGTGGGGACGATTCCGGATTATGGGACGGAGGTTAAAGGGGTTAAAATCACGGGTGTTCGTGCGGGTAGTCCGGCGGAGAAGGGCGGATTGAAAGGCGGGGATGTGATTGTGGGCTTTGGCGCGGCGAAAGTGGCGAACATTTACGATTACACTTACGCGCTGGACGCGGTGAAGATTGGACAGAAGGTTGAGGTTCGGGTGATGCGGGGAGACAAAGAGATTGCTCTGCAGGTGGTTCCGGAGGCTCGGAAATGAATGTGGCGGAGGGTTTGTCCTCGATTGTGGTGTTGAACCGTCAGCGGGGAGTGACGTTTGACCGGGGGTGGGTTCGGCGCTTTGCAGAGTGTGCATTTTCTCGCTGCGCAGGATTGTTCCCGAAAGATGGGCGGGTTTCGGGGTACTCGCGATTGGAGGAGGTGGTGGTGACGGTTGTGTCGGATGGAAGGATTGATCGGATGCACCGCGAGTTCATGGGGATTTCGGGGGCAACCGATGTCATCACCTTTGAGCATGGTGACGTGGTGGTAAGCGCGGACACGGCTCAGCGGGAGGCGGATGCGCGCGGGCACCGTGTCGAGGCGGAGCTTGGATTGTACATTGTTCATGGACTGCTGCATCTCAATGGATTTGACGATCTCTCGCCAGGTCCGCGCACGGAGATGCATCGGGTGCAGGATGTGGTTTGGCGCGAGTTGATTGAAAGCCTCGGCGCCTGAGCGCGCGCAGGGGGGGCAGTGGGGAGCTTCGATCGGGCGAACTCTGAGATGGACGTTTTTCGAACCTCGATTAACTTGTGCTCCATGGCGTTACGTTCTTAAAAAGAGCGTCGCTTGATCGGTGTGAGTTTTGGCGCCGGTCCCCTCCCTCAACAGTTCGCATCTGGGCGTTTCGGGAGCTTGTCTCGCGAGAAGTTTGGATTGCGCGGGCTCTTGGTCCGGTTCCCCGACAGACATTTGCAGTCACCAGTCCGTTCGGCATGGTGCTGAGCGGTTTTACCTCAAACATCCCCTCAGGGCGTTCTCTAATGCCTACGAAGAAGACAGTCACAGCAGCAAAAGATGCAAAGAGTGAGTTGGATGCACCGACGAAGCGGCGTCCGAAAGCCAATCGCGCGGGGGCGACCTCGGTTCATGCCGCCAAACGTGCGGTTCGCCGGAAAGTCACGCTGGCGGGACCGGTGGGACCGACTTGGGACGAAATAGCCACGCGGGCGTACTATTTATCGGAGGGGCGTTTGCGTCGTGGAGAGGGCGGGTCGAGCGAGGCTGACTGGCTTGAAGCCGAGCGGATGTTGATCCGAGAGAGGGAGGAGTGAGGTGTGCGTGAGCGGTTCGGTGGAGAGTGAGAGGAGAGGGTGGGCTTCTTTCGGATTCTCTCTTGAGCTCTGCACGGCCTGCGTGCCGATTGCTGGTGGGGATGAGCTGCCGGGGGGCAGGCTGAAAGAACGGCTTTTTACTTGTCTCCTGAGTGAGTTGTTGCGACCATTCTCGACCCTTGGTCCGAGACCAAGACTTCATTCGTGTTCATCTGATTGTAGGTGAGCGGCTTAGGTTTTGGTGGGGCGAGGTGAGGCGGCAACGCCTCGACAAAACCAAATCCATTCTCACTTTCATTTTCATATGGCGTACGCAGTATTTTCGACGGGTGGAAAGCAATACCGAGTTTCCCAAGGGGACGTGATTAGCGTCGAGAAACTCGAGGGTGAGTCTGGTGGCAAGGCGACGTTCAGTGACGTGTTGATGGTTGCTGATGGGGGCGTTGTTCGTACGGGAGCCGAGGTGAAAGGGGCATCCGTTCAAGCGGAGATTGTATCCCAGTACAAAGGCGAGAAGGTGATTGCTTACAAATATCGCCGCCGGAAAGGTTATCACCGCACGGTGGGTCATCGTCGTCGGTTGACGAAGCTGAAAATCACTGGGATTGCTGGGTAGGTTTGGGTTGGGATTAGCTAACATTTATAATATCCTAAGTTTATGGCTCATAAGAAAGGTCAAGGATCAGTCAAGAACGGACGTGACAGCGCGAGCAAGCGTCTTGGAGTGAAGAAGTTTGGCAGTCAGAGCGTGGTGGCTGGAAACATCATCATTCGCCAGCGTGGGACGAAGTTTCGTCCAGGGTTGAATGTGGGTTTGGGGCGGGATTACACGATTTACGCACTGGTCGACGGGAAAGTTCGGTTTGATCAGGAAGGCCGTCGTGTGAACGTGGTTCCGGCGAACTGAGGCTGGTTTTGATTTGCCTAGTTTGGTTAGTTCGGTTAGGAGACAGAAAGATTTCAAATCAGTTGGTTTGAGTGCCGCCCTGAGGTTGGGGTGTGAGTAGAACCAAGTGTTGTGTTGGTGCTGCCGGTTCTCTGGCAGGTGTTTGAGGGGCGCTGCTTCGATGGAAGGGCGCCCTTCCTTTTTTTGAGCCTTTGGATTTGAGGGTTGGGTTCCGGTGGGGTGTTTGGTCGGGCTACCGTGAGTTGACGATGGGCGGGTGGCGTTGGGGGTAAATGGGGGCTTGAGTGTGGGTGGGTACGGGCACATTGTTTGGGGGTTGGTTCCCCCCAGGGCGTAGAACAGAATCAAGTGCTCTATGCATCCAATAAGAACCTACAATGTAACGCCGCGGATACCCAAGGCGTTGAAACCGCTACACAAGATTGCGTTCAATCTCTGGTGGACGTGGCAACCGGATGCCCGTCGGTTGTTCTGGCTGATGGACGCGAGTCTCTGGGACCAAACGAATCACAGTCCAGTTCGTATGCTTCAGTTGACGAAGCAGGCGCGACTGCAGGAACTGGCGGGGGACGATGATTTCCTGCGTGAAATGAAGGCTGTGGAAGCCCGTTTCGATGCGTATATGGCGGCCAAAGACACCTATGGGCTCACGCGCAAAGCGCCGAAGGGCAAGGCGATTGTTTCGCAAGAAACAGGGCCGGTGGCTTACTTTTCGGCGGAGTTTGGGTTTCATGAATCATTTCCCAACTACTCTGGCGGGTTGGGGATTTTGTCAGGAGATCATTGCAA
>JBEEPE010000147.1:0-11105 GCA_041191265.1 Verrucomicrobiota bacterium
ATACCCAGCGGCGGGTGACTTGATAACGGACTGTTTGTCGGGCGATTTGAATCGGGATTACAGCCAGTTGTGGGGGTGGATTTCTGAGTTTGCGCCGCTCCCTGATGATTTGCCTTATGGACTTCCGCTTTCGGCTTGAGGGGGATTGTGAGTGGCAGGGCGAACGCGTCGTGTTGCGGTGACACGGAGGGTTGACTGAGAGTGGGGTGGCGGTAGTTTGGGCGTTTGGTAGTCCTCCTGCATGTTTCAGAAAATACTGGTCACTGATGATAATCCGGCGCCGGCGCGTCTGCTGGAGTCACTGTTGGCCCAGCGGTTCCCTGGCAATCGTTGCGATGTGGTGGGGGCGAGGAGGGGGGCGGATTTGTTTGACCGTTTGGAGTTGGTGCAACCGGATGCTGTCTTCGTGAATGATGCGTTGCCGGATGGCGGGTACATGGATGTGGTGAATCGGTTGCAGGCAGATTCTGTGACGCGTCACATTCCGGTGGCGGTGATGCGGGCGATTTCGGATGGGAATCAGGTGGAGGATATGCCGCCCAACGTTCGGTGGGTCTTGGAAAGGCCGCTGCATCGTGACGTTTTGGAGGACATTTTGAAGTCGGTGCTGGCGGGGCCTGTTTTGGAACCGGATTATCGCGACGCGTATTTTCACGATCCGGCGCGGGTGCTTTTCAGCGGGCACACGGGTTTTTTCTCTGCGCAATCGGCTTTGCAGATGGCTGCGGGGGATCGGTTGAGTGGGGTGCTGAGATTTTATGTGAGTCGGGCCTCGGTGGATTTGTACTTTTCGCGGGGCAAGTTTTTGTTGGCTACGACGCGGAATCCGACGGTTTATTGTAAGGGTTCGGGAGCGGAGGTCTCGCAGTGTGAACTAGGGCAAATTGTTGAAGCGCAGTTGGCTCAGCGCCGGAGTGGGTGTCCAGTGTTTCTGTATTTGGCGGCGCGTGGCGGGATGGACGGAGATGAAGCGGTGCTCTTGACGCGCGAGCATGGTCAGCGGTTGTTTGCGCAGTTGTGGACGGCGGGGCGGATTGGGTTTGAGTTCATTCGGTTGGATGCGCTGCCGGAGTTTGCGGTTCGGTTTCCGGTTTCGGAAGAGGACACGGATTCGTGGATTTTTTCATCATTGCGCTATGTGGGACTCGATCAGGTGGTGCCGTCGTTGTGTCCGGAGGTGACTTCCGCGCCATTGATTACGCGGAAGGGCTTGGAGATGTTGCAGCGGTTGGCGTTGAGCGATGTGGAGTCTCGGTTTGCGGCTTCGGTGAATGGTACAGAGTCGGTTCAGTCGGTATCAAAGCGCGTGGGGATTAGTGTGGAGGAGGGGATGTCGATTCTGTTTCGGTTTGCGGCGTTGGGGATTATGGAGTTTTGGTCGGCTGAACTGACGGCATCCGGTGCGGGGCGCGTGATTGCGGGTCGGGTTCGTCCGGGATTGCTTTCGCGGTGATTGGGGGATGTTGGCTCCGAGGTTATCGGGGTCATCGTGATTGCGTTGGCGTTGTTTCTACTGGAAGGATGGGCGTTCTGTTTTTCTTATGGACGTCATCATTACCCCTACGGCTGAGGAGGCGAGTTTGGTTGCGGCGCGTCATTTTGAGGCTGAGATTCGTCAGAACCCGGCGGCGGTCTTGGGTTTAGCGACGGGGAGCACGCCGTTGCGGCTGTACAAGGCGCTGATTGATGCTCGGTTGGATTGGGCGCGCATTCGCACATTCAACTTGGACGAGTATTTAGGGTTGGGGCCGGACCATCCGCAGTCGTACCACTATTTCATGTGGGAGAACTTGTTTAACCACGTGAATATTCGTCGGGAGAATGTGTCGATTCCGGACGGTTTGGCGCAAAATGTTTCGGCGTCGTGCAGTGCGTATGAGGGGGCGATTCGGGCGGCGGGGGGGATTGATGTGCAGTTGCTGGGGATTGGGTCGGATGGGCACATTGGGTTTAACGAGCCTTCTTCTTCTTTGGCGTCTCGGACTCGGATCAAAACGCTCACGGAGAAGACGCGGAGGGATAACGCTCGGTTTTTTGGCAAGATCGACGAGGTTCCGATGCACGTGATCACGATGGGGATTGGGACGATTTTGGATGCGCGCAAGGTGGTGCTGTTGGCGACGGGCGAGGGTAAGGCAGAGGCGGTGGCTGGGGCGGTGGAGGGACCGTTAATGGCGATGAATCCGGCTTCTGCGCTGCAGATGCATCGGCGTGCGGTGTTGGTTTTGGATGCGGCGGCTGCGTCGCGGTTGCGGCATGCGGATTATTACCGGTGGGTGGATGCGAATCGGCCGGAGTGGCAGCGCATTTAGCGGGTCGGTTGGCGTGGGATGTGGCGGCTCTGGTTAGCTATCTGGGGGGGGAGGCGGGATGTTTGTTGTAAAAGCCGCGGAGTGGGTGGCAGAGCATTCGCTTTAGGGAGAGGCGGATCTTCCTTTCGGAGGCTCCTGGTTCCCTCTCCTGATTATGAAAAATGCTTTCGCAACTTGTGCTGTGGTGGTTTCCGTTGGTCTCTCTGGCTTGTCGCTTGGGGCGGAGGATGTGCGGAATCAGACGTTGAAAGATTTGAACGGGTATTTCCCGTTTACACCGCCGAAGACGCTTGAGGTTTGGAAGGCGAGGCGGGAGGAGGTGCGGCGTCGTATTTTGGTGTCGCAAGGATTATGGCCGATGCCTGAAAAGGGGCCGTTGAATGCGGTTATTCACGGGCGCATGGATCGGGGGGATCACACGGTTGAGAAGGTGTACTTTGAAAGTACACCAGGATTTTTTGTCACGGGGAACCTGTACCGTCCTAAGGAAGTGAAGGGGAAGGTTCCGGGGATTATGTTTGCGCACGGACATTGGAAGGATGCGCGTTTGTCGGAGAATCCGCCGGAAAGAGTGAGGCAGGAGATTGCGATTGGCGCTGAGCGGTTTGAGCAGAGTGGGCGAAGTATTTTCCAGGCGATGTGCGTGCAGTTGGCGCGGATGGGGTGCGTGGTGTGGCAGTGGGATATGTTGAGTGACTCTGACTCAAACCAGTTCACTCCGGAGATTATTCATCGATTTGCGAAGCAGCGTCCGGAGATGAACACACCTGAGAACTGGGGATTGTATAGTCCACGGGCCGAGTCGCATTTGCAGAGTGTGATGGGGTTGCAGACGTGGAATGCGGTGCGAGGCTTGGATTTTTTGCTGACGTTGCCGGAGGTTGATCCGGAGCGAACGGCGATTACGGGGGCGAGTGGAGGGGGGACGCAGACGATGCTATTGGCGGCGATTGATGACCGGATCAAGTTGTCGTTTCCGGTGGTGATGGTGAGCACGGCGATGCAGGGGGGGTGTACGTGTGAGAACGCGAGTTTATTGCGAGTTGGGACGGGTAATATCGAGTTTGCTGGGTTGTTTGCGCCTCGGCCTCAGGGGATGAACACGGCCAATGATTGGACGAAGGAGTTGGCGACCAAGGGGTTTCCGGATTTGAAGGAGCTTTACGGGATGTACGGGAAGAAGGACGACGTCTTTCTGCTGCGGGGTGAGCACTTCCAGCATAACTATAATGCGGTGACGCGATCGGCCTTTTACACGTTCATTAACAAGCACTTCCGACTCGGACAGCCGGTGCCGGTGATTGAACGGGATTTTGAGCCTTTGCCGAAGGAGCGATTGACCGTTTGGGATGCGTCGCATCCGGAGCCCAAGGGGAAAGGGCCGGAGTTTGAGCGTCGATTGCTGCGTTGGTTTTATGAGGATGCGACGAAGCAGTTGGGGCGTGAGGTGTTGAAGGCTGAGGGGCGGAGGGATGTTTTATTGCCGGGATTGAAGACGGTGGTTGGGAGGGATTACGAGGGTGCGGGGGATGTGCGGTGGGATTTGAAGACGAAGCAGGATCGAGGTGGATATTTCGAGATGGATGGTGTTCTTGCGAACGGCACGTACGGAGAAGAGGTGGCGGTGCGCTGGTTGTATCCGAAAAACTGGAATGGCCGCGCGGTGGTTTGGTTGGATGGAAATGGAGTGAGCGGGATGATGGCAGCCAATGGGGAGGTGTCTGAGCCTGTGGGAAATCTTGTGCGGGAAGGGACGCTGGTGGTGGGTGCTGATCTGTTCCGTCAGGGCCGAGGTGAGGGCGGAATGAACCGAGTAGTGGCGAATCCGCGCGAGTTCGCTGGGTACACGTACGGGTACAATCACGCGGTGTTTGCGCAACGCGTGCATGACGTGTTGTCGGTGGTTCGGTTCCTTCGTGAGGGGAAGGTAGGAGCGCACGTGTCGCCGAAGCGGGTTGATTTGGTGGGGTGGGGTTCTGCGGGACCGGTGGCGTTGGCGGCGCGCGCTTTAACGGGAGAGGCGATTGCGCGTTGCGCGGTGGAGACGGGCGGGTTTCGGTTTGGGGAGGTGTCGGATTATCGTGATGAAGGTTTCCTTCCGGGTGGAGCGAAGTATTTGGATGTGCCTGGTTTAATGGCGTTGAACGCGCCTGGGGAGTTGTGGGTTGCGGGCGAGCGTGAGGAGGGGATTGCGGGTAAAGTGTATGGACCGGCGTCGGGCCTCTCGCTTTTCAGGGGAGACGGGAGTGCGGTTCGGTCCTCTGCGGTTGCGTGGTTGCAGCGTTGACGCGCATTACCGTATCGCCCTGATGGTGTGTTCCGCTTGGGAGTGTGGTGTGGGGAGGGGGTTGACTGAGGTTGGGCCGGCGGCATTCTGAGAGGATGGGAACGGGTATCCGGTCGTTATTGGATTTGACGTATGCGGGGATGGAGGACGCCTTGCGTGCGGACGGGGTGCATCCGATTCATGCGGGGGCGTTGTGGCGCGCTCTTTACCATGATTTGGATGAGCGGCCGGATTTGCGGGAGGATTTTTCTCCACCGTTGCGGCGATGGTTAGCTGCGAAGTTGGGGGTGGAGTGGGGAGTGACGGAGGCGGAGTGTGTGGAGCGGATTGAGAGTTCGGATGGGAATACACGGAAACTGGCGGTGCGGATGCGTGACGGGCAGGAGATTGAGACGGTGGTGATGGGTTTTCCGGGGCGGTTCACTGCGTGTTTGAGTTCTCAGGCTGGATGCGCGATGGGGTGCGTTTTTTGTGCAACGGGGCAGATGGGCTTCGTTCGCAATCTGACGTCTGGCGAAATTCTGATGCAGATTTTCCGTGCTCAGAAGGTGTTACGTGAGACGGGGGACCGCTTGCGCAACTTGGTCTTGATGGGCATGGGCGAGCCGTTTGCGAACTACGATGCGGTTATGCAGGCACTAGATGTTGCAGCGCACACGCCAGGTTGGGGGATTGGGCCGTCACATGTGAGTGTGAGTACGGTTGGATTGGTGCCTGGGATTGTTCGTTTTACGGATGAGCGTCGTCCGCAGGGCTTGGCGGTGAGTTTGCATGCGGCAACGGATGAAGAGCGGTCGGCTTTGTTGCCGGTGAATCAGCGTTGGCCCTTGGCGGAGTTGGTTGGGGCGTTGAAGTATTACTGCGAGCGGTCGGGCGAGCGGGTGTTTATCGGATGGACTCTGATTGCGGGGCGCAATGATTCGTTGGAGCAGGCTCGCGTGTTAACGGAGTTGCTTCACGGCGTGAATGCCCATGTGAACCTGATTCGGTTGAATACAACGCGAGGCTTCGATGGTGCTTCGTCGGCGCAGGCCTCTGCCGAGGCATTCAAGGAAGCGGTTCGAGCGAAGGGCTTTCCGTGCACGATTCGGCAGTTTCGTGGAATCGACGTGGATGCGGGGTGCGGACAGTTGCGTGCTGAGCGCATCAACCGCCGCGGCGCTGGAGCGCAGGCAGTAGCGTCGGCACAGGGGTGAGTTTCGCTGGACGCTTGATCAACTTAGGCCCTCTAACGGGCCAGTGGCGGTGCTGAAGCGGTCGATATCGAGGCCGCTTTTTTGGAGCATGGAGGTGTAAAGGTTACACAAGGGTTGCTGGAACTGGCCCATCAGCGGGATTTTCTCAGGGTTTGTTTTCTTTCCTTCCCCGTTCTTCCCTTCGCTGGCGGCCAACTCGGCTTTGACATCGTCGAGGTAGGGAGCGTTGAACGACAGGTGTTGACCGTGACGGAATCCGCCTCCCGCGAGGAGGACGGGTAGGTTATACGTCCGGTGTGTGTTTCCGTCGCGCAAGTTGCTGGTCATCATGATGATGGTTGAATCTAAAAGATTCCCGGCGCCCTCAGTTGAGGTTTTTAGTTTTTTGAGCAGGCTTCCAAAGGCTTGGATTAAATCGACTTCCACCTGCCGGCAGGCTGCGAGTTTCTTGGGTTCTTTGCCGTGGTGAGACAGGTCGTGGTGCATTCCGAAGGTCATCAAGCTCACGGCGCGTGTGGAGTCGGTGACGAGCGCGAGGTGGATCATGTCGATCATCAGCTGGAACTTGGCTTTTTGTTGCTGGTTGTCGCCAATGTCTTTGGGTTCGGTGCCGATTGGCGTGGGTTTTGGGCGATTGACCCATTCGCGGGACATCTTGAGCTGGCGTTCGACGTCGCGGACGGATTCGAAGTATTCGTCGACGCGTTGTTTGTCAGCGTGGCTGATGCGTTGGTTCAGGCTTTTTGCGCGGTCGCTCACGAAGTCGAGCATGCTGCGGCCTTCGTCGATGCGCCGGAGTTCGGCGTCCATTTCGGCGGGTGTGGCGGCGAGGAAGAGTTTTTTGAAGACTGCGGAGGGTTGGCTGATGGAGGGGATTGAGACGCCGTTGGCTGTTACGGAGAGCGAGCCGCCCTGAGTGGTGAGTGGGAGGCTCTCGTAGCGCGTAGCGCCTCGGAACTTGGTCGCGAAGGCTTGGTCGACGGAGATGGTGTTTCGGAGATTGTGTGAGTAATCGGGATAGGGAGCGCCCGTGAGCATGACCGCCTCGGCTTTATGTCCACCGCCGAGCGTGTTCGGGTGGCTGAGGCCGGAGATCACGGTGAAGTCTTCGCGGAAATCCGCGAGATGCGTGAGGTGGGATGGGAGGGTGTAGTTGCGTCCCGCGTCCACTGGGACGAACGCGGTTGGATCGAATCCGAACGGCACGCCGATACAAATCATTCGGCGTGGTGCGGCGTTTGGTTCGCTGGTTGGCTGCTTTGCGGGCAGCATCGACTCGAGCATGGGTAGGGCGAGTGCGACGCTGGAGTTTCGGAGAAAGAGGCGGCGGGGGATGGGTTTCATGGACGTTTACTTTTGGTTGAAGACTTCGCTTTGAACGACTTCGTGGAGCAGGGATTTGATGCCGTATCCGGACGGTTTGGAGTGTTCAAGAATACGGTCGATGACGAGCTCATCACCTGCTTCGGCACTGACGCTTGTGGCGAAGGTGATGAGTTTGCGGGCGAGATTTCTTGCGAGCAGTTCGGGTCGCGATGCGAGGGCGGTTTTATAGGCACGAATATCGGGAACTTCCTCTCCGCTCGGGAGTTTACTTTGCGTGTCGACCGCGGGGCCCTTCAGGTATTTGACCTGACCGTAATGCGCGCCGAAGAAGGCACGTCCTTCTGCTGCGGTGAGTTTTTGTCCGGTTTCGGTGGTTCGATAAAAGTCGCGGTAGCGTCCGATGGGGTCGAAGGCTTCGAGGGCGAAGCCGGGGGGATCGATTTTCTGATGGCAGCCTGCGCAGGTCTTCGCGGCTTGGTGTTTGGCGAGTTGCTCACGGATGGTGGTTGCGCCTCGGGTATCGGGTTCGATGGAACCGGCGTTGGGCGGTGGTGGTGGGGCAGGGGTGCCGATGATGCGTTCGAGGAGCCAGACTCCACGGAGGACGGGCGAGGTGTTGGCGCCGTTGGCAGTGACTTTCAGGATGCTGGCTTGCGTTAGGAGGCCGCCTCGCACGCAATCCGCTGAAAGGTCGACTTTTCTGAGACCTGCGCCGCGGACGGGTGGGAGGTCATAATGTTCCGCGAGGCGTTGGTTAAGGAAGGTGTGTGGGGCGGCAACGAGGAGCTTTGCTGGGAGGTTCCGTTCGAGGAGGTCACGGAAATAGGTTCGGGTTTCTTTGACGAGCGAGTCGTGCAAGAGGATGTCCTGACGCCCGTCGCCGATGCTTTCGAAATATTCGGGAAAGAGGTCGCGGTCGGGGGTGGTGGCCTCGATTTCGCGGAGGTTGAGCCACTGTGCGAGGAAGTCATTGATGAAGGCGTCGAAGCGCGGGGATTTCATTAAGCGCTCGATTTCTCGTTTGGTGACCTCGGGTTTTGCGAGTTGTCCGGAGTCAGCGAGGGCGCGCAGAGAATCGTCGGGAGCGGTTCGCCAGAGGAAGTAGGAGAGGCGCGACGCTTTTTCGTGCGGGTTGAGGGTGGGGCCTTTTTCGATCAGGAAAAGAAAGTCTGGAGAGCAGAGAATGGCTCGGTGTGCCGCATTGAGGGCAACCTCGGGGCATTCGCCCTTCGCGAGACGGTCTGCGGCGATGCTGTGGTAGAGATCGACTTCTTCGTTGGTGGCGGGGCGGCGGAAAGCGCGAGTGATGAATGGACGGAGCGTTTTCTTGATCGTTTCGTCGAGTTGAGTTTCGGGGAGGCGAATCGAGAGCGGGTCCTTGAGCGGGCGGAATAAGCGGACGGGTCTGAGGATGGTATCGGGAACGCGGGCGGTTTTGGCGATTTCGGCTGCTGGAAGGAGTTGGGCGTCGGTTCCGTAGAGGAGTTGGTGACCGCGCGGCGGCCAGGTTTCCAAGAGCGGGCCGGTGACTTCAACGGGTTTCACGACGATGGCGGGCCCGACGGTGGCGATGGGTGGGTTGGGGTTGTTGATGAAGTGCCAACCTTTGGGAACCTTCTCGGGTTTGTCGGGGAGGTAGATGCTGTAACCCGCGTCAGTTCGGGTTTTTGCCATGCGGTAGGGGGCGATGATGAGGGTTTCGCCGCGTTCAAAGTGGCGGGTGAGTTCGATGGTGCTGTCCTTTCGATGGAGTGCATCGAAATGGCCGAGGAGTTCCCGACGTTTACCCCATGCAGCAACCCACACGCTGTAGATGAGGTCTTCTTCGTTGGTGGTGTCACGGCATTCGGTCGTGAAGCGGACGCGGTAGAGTCCGGGAGCTTCGCGGGTGACTGTCTCAAATTGGCGGAGTGCGACGGGGACTTCGATGTGGGTATCGAGGAAGAACAGAAGATTTTCGTCTTCGAGTTGGCACTGGAGGCGGTTGTGCGCGTAGGCGGACCACGGTTTCTCGGCCTCGTGATTGAAGGCGAACCGGTGGGTTTTTGTTTCTGGTTTTGCCTGGCGAACACTGGCGGCCTCGAGTGCTCGGTCTGCTGCGGCCATGTATTGTTGAATGTGAACGGGTGAGATGCTGAGGGCACCGGACTGGTTGGTGAATCCGTCGCGGAGATCGTCTTCGGGAAGGAGGTCGCGCAACGGGGTTTGGATGCCGAGGAGATCGCGAACGGTGTTCTCGTATTCCAAGCGGTTCAGGCGTCGGATGCGAACCCGTCCGGCCTGAGCGTGTCGGGATTGTGCTTCGTCGTGGAGGGCGGTTTTCAGCGCGGCGAGGGCGGCTTGAGTTTCATTGGCGGAGGGGCGTTCGGTGCGATTGGCGGGGGGCATTTCGCCGGCTTGAACGCGGGCGAGGATACGGCTCCAGTCCTTGAGTTGGTCGGGCTTTGAGAGATCGGTGCCGAGGGTGTCTGCGCGAAAATCGCCTTTGGAGGTCTCGTTGTCGTGACAGTCGGTGCAGTGTTTTTGCAGAAACGATTTCGGCAGTTCAGCGGCCGTCAACGAGCCGAGAAACGCGAGTGCGAGGGCGAGTGCGAGGGTTACGACGAAGTGGCGCAGCATGGGGCGGGTGTGTCGGGGGTGCGTGAACTGTTTAGCACGATGGCTGAACGACAAACGCTTTTTTGGGAACAGCTGACTGGGCGGGTCATCTGCGACAAACTGAGGTGGCCGGTGTTACTGGAAGGGATTTAGAACCCGAGCGCCGGATGGTTCGAAGTCACGCAGGTTTCGGGTGACAACGGTCAGGTTGTGGGTGAGGGCCGATGCAGAGATGAGGCTGTCTTTCAGGGGCATGGACAGTCCTCGGGACTTTAGGCGGGCGAGGAGTGAGGCCCAAACCGATGCGGTACGCGCGTCTAGGTCGAGGACACGGATTTTTTGCACGCCGATTTGGAACCACGATTCGAGTCGCTTACGGCGTGATCCCGCGGGTAGCAGGAGGATCCCGTATTCGATTTCGCCCAGTACAACGGGATTTACGGCGAGAGCGGCCTCATTTCTCGCGAGCCAATCCAGCACCTTTGGTTCGGGTTTCGGGCGCATGACTTCGCTCAGGACGTTTGCGTCCACGAGAAACTTCATAGGGAGTCGGTTGATTCTGAGGGGATGGAGTGAAACCAATCTGATTCGGGGCAAGATTGGAGCCATTCCACGAAGCCTTCATTGGGAGGAGAGGCGATTTTTTTTAGCAGGTAGACTCCATCATCCACGCGTTCCATGGAGAACTGCTGGCCGGGGCGGATGCTATCCGCTTTCCGAAACTCAGCGGGTACGACGATTTGCCCTTTGGTGGAGACGACAGTGATCACGGCGTAAGTTGCCGTCTTACGCCGGCGCCGTCAACCGAGTTGAGGGCGGATGAACACATCATTTATTCGGTTCGTGCCCGGGGTTGGCGGTGGGGAGACGAACATCGCGGTTGATGCGTGTTTGATGGGGTGCGGGCTGGGCGGTTGCGTGCATCAACGGTCTTTTCGGTTGGGCGGGGTGGGGGCAGGATGGGCGGATGCTTTTGGAAGTCCGTGATGTTGTGAAGAGTCACCCGGTCCCGGGTTCGGATGAACGCGTCTCCATTCTCCGGGGCGCCTCGCTTTCGGTCGACGAGGGGGAGTCGGTGGCGGTGGTGGGGCCTTCGGGTTCAGGGAAGAGCACGCTGTTGAATCTCATTGCGGGGCTGGATGTTGTCGATTCGGGGACGGTGCGGGTTGCGGGGCGGGACGTGGGGGCGATGAGTGGAGCGGTGTTGGCGGAGTACCGGAACCGGACGATTGGGATGATTTTTCAGATGCACCATCTGCTGCCGCAGTGCTCGGTTCTCGAGAATGTTTTGGTGCCGTCGATGGTGTTGCCGTCGCGGGAGCGTTCGGGTTTGGAGGAGCGTGCGCGGGAGTTGTTGGGGCGGGTCGGGTTGGCGCACCGGCTGGA
>JBEEPE010000148.1:0-6216 GCA_041191265.1 Verrucomicrobiota bacterium
AACTGGCAGACCAAGAAAACAACAACGTAGTTGACCCGCATCTTCTTAAACCAGAACACCTGAGGCGCAATCACGTTGCAGAACATCATGAGCCAGTAAGACCACTGGTACCAACCTTTGCCATTAAAATTCGCCCGCGCAGTGAAGAAAGTAAAACCCTCGAATTTGTTTGCGCCATACCATGCCACAAAGAGCTCCATGAGGTATGCATAGCCCACAATGGAACCGGTCAGCAGTATAATTTTTGCCATCTTGTCCACGTGACTGCGCGTGATCAGATCCGTAACCTGCGGATAGAGGAGCGAAGCTGGGAGCATGATCGTCAGCACCATCGCGAAACCACCGAAGATAGCTCCCGCAACAAAGTAAGGTGGAAATATCGTAGTGTGCCAACCCGGCATAATCGAGGTTGCAAAGTCGAAGGAAACGATGGAGTGGACAGAGAGCACCAAGGGAGTAGACAGGCCAGCCAGCAAAAGATAGGCCATCTCATAATGCCGCCAATGCCGGTTAGAACCACGCCAACCCAGTGCGACTATACCGTAGCAAACCCTCGCAAACCTTCCCTTGGCACGGTCGCGGAGCGTGGCTAAATCGGGAATCAATCCGACAAACCAAAAAAGTACGGACACCGTGAAATAAGTCGACACAGCGAATACGTCCCAAAGCAAAGGCGAACGAAAGTTCGGCCAAATCGCGTTTGCATTTGGAATCGGTGCTAGGAACCAAGCGTACCATACTCTGCCTACGTGTATCGCCGGGAAAATACCAGCGCAAACGACTGCAAACAAAGTCATCGCTTCTGCCGCGCGGTTGATAGAGGTTCGCCACTTTTGACGTGTAAGGAACAAAACTGCAGAAATCAAGGTTCCAGCATGACCTATACCAATCCAAAATACGAAATTGGTGATATCCCAAGCCCAACCATTCGGGTGATTTTCACCCCAAACGCCGACACCATTCGAAATCTGGTAGATTATGCATATCAGGCCCATCAAGGCAACGGGGGCGGTGATAGCGAAGGCCACGTACCACCAGACAGGAGTCTTAGATTCAACAATCTCAGAAACCTTATCCGTAACCCAGGCTATCGAACGAGAGTTTGCTATCAGTGGCGGCCTCTCAAGCTCGCTCGGACCTCCGTGTTCAGCTACGTACTGCGACATTTCTAGTGCCCTCCCTTGGATTCGTTACCAGCTGTATGTGGATTAGAGTTACCGTGAGTGGCAATCTCACGTGAGGCCGACCCCGCCCTCTGAGCATCAGGCATGCGAAAATTTGGGTTCCGAATTCTCGCCAAATACCAAACACGATTCTCGGTGTTCAGGTACTCGAGTAATCTATAACCACGTTGGTGGGTGCGGAGCTTGGAGATCTGGCTTTCCTGCTGATTCAGATCACCAAAGGTTATCGCTCCAGTCGGGCACACCTGAGCGCACGCGCTCGTGAAAGAGTCTACAGGGACTCTGGGAATCATCTCTGAGTCCTTAGCCAACGCCTTCGCAGTTATCTTAGCCTCCTGAACCCTCTGAACACAGAAAGTGCACTTTTCCATCACCCCACGCATCCTAACGGTAACATTCGGATTTTTTTGAAGTTGGATGCTATCGGGCGTTCCCTTCTTGCTAATCAAATTCCACTTGTATAGCTCTTTAATAGACCGCTGGTTATAGTCAAAGAAGTTAAAGCGACGCACCTTGAAAGGACAGTTGTTGGCACAATACCTAGTGCCAATACACCGGTTGTAGGCCATAACATTTAAGCCATCCTCAGAATGCACCGTCGCATTCACCGGACATACCGTCTCGCATGGAGCGTTTTCGCACTGCTGGCACATCATCGGCTGACTGACCATTTCGGGCTCAGCGGAATCGCCGCCCTCGCTTGCGAAATAGCGATCTGTCCTGATCCAGTGCATTTCCCGACCATTTATGACCTGCTCCTTCCCAACAACAGGAATGTTGTTCTCTGCCTGGCAAGCAATCATACACGCTGAGCAGCCGGTGCACGAATTCAAATCGACACTCATTCCCCATGCATGGACATCATTCAGTGGGGGATGAGTATAAAGCGAAAAATTCTGGGGAGCATGCGCGTCGATCCCCATTTTTTTGAAGAAGTTCTCGTTCGATGAATTATCTTTCCACTCGCTCACAGTGGCCTGACGGGTTATGTCGGCCCCTCGCCCTTCCAAAGCGCCGTGCTCTTGAGTTACCGCCAAGGGCCACTTACGTCCCACTTTGACAACCGAAGAGACTTTTCGAAACCGGGACTCTAAGTCGCTCGTGACTGGATAAACATCAAAGCCAACCCGGAGTCCAACACTTCCAACTGCGGACCGTCCGTAACCTACGGCAACCGAAATCGAATTTTCCGCATGTCCAGGCAGCACTAGCACTGGAAGTTCGACCGTACGGCCATCAACAGTCACCGCCACGACATCACCAGTGACAACCGAGAGCCTCTCAGCGGAGGCAGGGCTTATCAACGCCGCATTGTCCCAAGTCAGCTTGGTGACCGGATCGGGCAACTCCTGAAGCCAACCGTTGTTCGCATAGCGACCATCGTCCACCTTTGAATCAGCCAAAAAGACCAACTCAAATCCGGTCGAGTCGAGCCTCAAGGGCCGACTCGCGGCGCACACCTTAGCGACTGAATCGAATGAAAGAGAGACTTGGAGGCCTTTAGGCGCGCTGTGTGTACAAATTCCGTCACGTACCGCTTGAACCCATAGCTCAAGCGTATTCGAATCGGCGGGCAGTTTTTCCCCGAAAGTTTCCTTGACGAGCGTCAGCGCATCGGAGTCCTTCCCAGCAACCTTTGCAAGCAATTCATTTGATGAGAGGCCGCCGTATATGGGCAGAATCACTGGCTGCACTATTAAGTAGCTTCCATCAATCGCTACTGCATCAGACCATTGCTCTAGGAAGTGAGCTTCAGGTATGTGCCAAGAGGCCTTGACAGAAGTCTCATTCACTTCCGCGGAGAGGTGGACCACGTTGCTTACCCCAGCCTGGATATCGGCCCAAGATAGGTTTCCGGGAGCGTTAAATGCGGGATTTCCTCCGAGGATAAATAGAGACGATATCTTGCCCGCCTTTAAATCATCTGCCAAAGCGGAGATGGACAACGCCGGCTCTTGGTCCGCGCTGTGGACTTCTATCACGCTCCCCACCGAATCGAGCACCGCATTTAGCGCAAGACCCAGCGCCTGAACGGCAACCGGCTGCTTCTGGCCAACCAACACCACCGAGCTACCCTTATTGCTCCATAGATCCAAGGCACATTCCTCAACCCATTTCGCCTTAAAATTTTCGTCTTGAGCAGGAAGCCGTTTGGCCGCCTCCACGAGACCCGCGTCTCCGGACAATCGGCCAACCTCCAAGGCGATCGCCTTCAGCAGGGAGCCCGCCAACGTTGCGGGCACGCGCAAACGATGGTCAGACATTCCACCTGTCAACGTGTATCGGTTCTCGGCAACATACAGCCGATTCATCTTTTGCGAAGGCGAAGAAGCCCTACGACCTGATGAAAACCCGCGAACCAGAGAGATATCCCCCTCCACACCAAGGAAATCACGATCGATAGAAAGGATAATTTGAGCCCTCTCGAGGCGGGGGCGCAGAACCACATTCTGACCAAAAGCAACAGATGCAGCCTGAAGCTCCAAAGCATTCCCGTTTGGTTCGTATACGGCCCACCTTGCCTTCGGAAACTTCTCGATGATCGCTTTCCTCAGACGCTCCCGAGTGGGAGATACACAACCATCAACCAAGAAAGCCAAGGAAGCCCCGTCTCCCGCCTCTGCCAACCATTTTGATAGGTCACTCTCGAATGCCTTCAAATCCGAAGGCGTGCCTTTGCAAAGGACTGACTTCGATCTTTCTGGATCGTACAAGTCGAGCACCGAAGACTGCGCCCAAACATCCGTGGTTCCTTGGTTGGCCTTGTGAAGCGGATTCCCCTCAATCTTGGTAGGCCTTCCATCATATGTCGTTACCAACAAAGGTATCGCCCCATTCCGCGAGGGCATTGCCGACGCAAAAAACAAAGCCTTCCCAGGCACAGACCACTCGACACCCTTCGTGAAGGGCAACAAGTTTTTCAGAGGACGACGGCATGCAGAGAGGCTCATTCCCGCGAGGGCTACAGAAGCCCCCATCAGGCTGAGAAATCCCCGGCGACTAACCTCCCCGCCCCCCAACTCGGAGGCCCCCTGTGGAAATTCACGCTGCAACCAACTTCGGAACTCAGGAGTATCCTGAAGTTGACCCAAGGAGCGCCAGTAGCGCTTGCCCGTGTGAGATTCCTCTGGGTGGTTAAAGATACGCTTGCTCATGTCGTGATTATCGATGGCACCCCGCGCAATTCTTGTCGGGCGGGTTCAGATGCCACTTTTCAACCAATTCCCGTCCGATCTCGCGTTGCGTCTTTCCTGCAGGAGGGGTCCAATTTAAATTCGTCACCTCTGACACAGGCCGAACAAAGTCCTGGGGATTGCGATGACACTCCAAGCACCAAGCCATGGAGTGCGTCTCGTGATGGTAAACAACTTCCATCTCATTCACTTTACCATGACAGCTCACGCAACTAACCCCACGGTTTACGTGTACTGCGTGGTTGAAATAAACGTAGTCAGGAGTTTTGTGAATCTGAACCCACTGGATCGGCTTACCAGTTTTCCATGACTCCCGAACAGGTGCCAACTTGGCGCTGTCGGGTAGGATTTGGGAGTGGCAGTTCATGCATACCTGAGTGGTAGGTATGTTGGCATAGGCCGCTGTCTCGACGAAAGAATGGCAATACCTACAGTCCATCCCGAGGTCTCCCGCGTGCAATTTGTGAGAGAACGGAACCGGCTGGATCGGCTCATACCCGACGCGCGTGTAGGCTGGGTTCAGGTAGTACCACACCCCAGAGGCGACCCCGCCACCAAGAACGAGAACACAGATTAAAATCTTAATGGGGAGCAGGTTACTCCAGCGTGGAAATATGTTCGCCATGCAACGGTTGAGATCTGGTCGTTTTCTTGGACAACGAGCGAAGGAAGCCTCAGCAGCCCCTGTTCAAATCGGATGGATATTGAAAGGAGGAGGAGGGGGTCAGGCAAGCGAGTTTGTGAATTTTTTCACAAGCCATCCGGAGCTCGGCCCCAAGAACCTCTTCTTCAGCGCACTATCGCGACTCCCGGCGAAGTGTTGGCCTGCTTCCGTGGGTGGGTCCTGATGTCCGACTCGCGCCCTGCTAGCGGGGCAGGTGTTGCCTGCAGTACTCCGCGCCGTCCGCCGCGACCCTGAATTCCAGGTTGGGGTCCGTCAATTCGGTGCGGGAGCAAACCTCGCAACGGTGCAGTGCGTTGCTCTCTTCAGCATCTGCGTCCTCAGCGGCCGTGAAACGAGTCGGGGGCATGCGATGCTGGAACCTAGATAAGAGTCCCGGACCAAAGAAGATCGCGTAATTGAGAACAGACACAACGACGGCCAGTTTGCCCATGGCGTCCCTCGCGAAAAACAGGTACACCATGAAGGCTGCATCGAACCATGCCAACCATTTGATTTTAAATGGGATAATAAAAAAAAGCAGGATCTCGATATCGGCAAAAAACGTCGCAAAGGCGAAGAGCAGCGAGTTGTTTAGGAAAAATCCCCCATCGCTCCGCCCGGTGATGAATGCGGCTACCGTCGTCCCGAATGCGCCGAGCGCGTAGTAGAGATTGACCCTGAAGGGGCCCATGGCCTCCTCCAAGCCCTGACCAATCCAGTTCAGAAACATCACGTACATGAGCATTTGGATCCAGGGAGGCATCCCGCCTTCAATTCCGGGCAAAAAGAGATGCGACACGAGGCGCCAGACCTCTCCCTCCAGTACCTTCGATGGATCGAGACAGATCGCACTGGCGAAGTTGGGATTTACCTGAAGCAGAATAAACACAAGCGCATTGAGCAGTGTCACATACCGGATCAGTTGAGGAATCGCGAGGTGTCCGATTCGACGCTCTAGGTGGTCAAGCCAAGTCATATGGGGAAAAAGTTTGCCGGGAGGGTAGTAGGCACGCCCCCAGCGAAGTCCGTCTTAACACGCCGCCCACGAGTTGACACCCAAAGGTCGCAACCTAGTTTGGCGCGATGAATTCCGCGCTGAAACATACGCCGCTGGTAAGCGAACATGAGGCCCTTGGGGCGCGAATGATGGAGTTCGGCGGATGGTGGATGCCGG
>JBEEPE010000149.1:0-5475 GCA_041191265.1 Verrucomicrobiota bacterium
CTCCGCTCGCTTGGCATCCTGACCTTGCGTCCGACGGCAAAAACCGGGTCGTTGTTGTCTGGGACTCCATGGCAGGGCTGCTCCCCGAGGTTTCTTTCTCCGAATCATCCGACAACGGTCAAAGCTGGACCCCGCCCGCCCGACTCAGCCCAGCAGGAAAGCCAGCGACACATCCGCAGATCGTCCACATGAACGGCCGGTTCCGCGTTTTTTGGACCACCCTGTACCCCGACAAACCCGCCACTGCAGAATCAGCCCTGATTCCCTGAATCCCGCAATCCTCCCCAAAAGAGGCGCCCGCACTGACTTTTCACACGCATCGAACTCCATCAAGCCCTCCACCTGCTCTAGGACGGTGAATCGTATGAATTCCACCCTCCGAACTCTCGCAGCGTTACTCGTCGGCTCCCCACTCCTCACCGAGATGGCCGAGGCGGCAGATCAATCGTCACCCAGCAGCGTGCTAGTGTACGTCGGGACCTACACCGGCAAGAAAAGCCAAGGCATCTACGTCTCGCGCCTCAACCCGAAAACAGGCGCCATGACCGCCCCCGAACTGGCCGGTGAAATGACGAATCCCTCATGGATAACCATTCATCCCAGCGGCAAGTTTTTATTTGCCGCCGGCGAGGGAGGGCAGCCAAACGGAGGAGCCGTCGGTGGGTTCGCGATCGGTTCGGACGGAAAACTTTCGGCCATCAACAAACAAGCCCCGAACGGAAGCGGCCCGTGCCATCTTGCGATTGATGCGACCGGGAAAACGATCCTAGCGGCAAACTACGGGGATGGCAGCGTTGCGTCACTCGCAATCGCGGCAGATGGATCGTTGTCCGCGTCGGCGTGGGTGGACAAGCATCCTGTTCTGGGAGAGAAACAAAAACCACACGCTCACAGCGTTGACTTTGCCCCAGGAAATCGTTTCGCGCTCAGTTGCGACGCTGGGATTGACCGCATTTACGTTTACCGTTTCGACGCCGCGAAAGGAACGCTCATGGCAAATGACCCGCCGTTCGCAACGACAGTGCCCGACACGCATCCCCGTCATCTGGCGTTCAGCCCCAATGGCAATTTTTGTTACGACATCGACGAACGCTCGATGAGCGTCACCGCATTCCAGTTTGATCAAAAAAGCGGCGTGCTGACGCAGATTCAATCCATCCCCTCCCTTCCAGTGGGCTACGAAGGAAAAGGACAGTCGACGGCGGAACTCATCATGCACCCCTCAGGCAAGTTCCTTTACGGATCGAACCGTGGACACGACAGCATCGTCGCCTACAGCGTGGATGCGCAGACAGGCCGCCTCACCCTTGTGGGCCACACTTCCACCGAGGGAAAAACGCCGCGCGGATTCGGAGTCGATCCCACCGGTCAATGGGCATTTGCCGGGAACCAGGGGTCCGACAGCATCGTTCAGTTCAAAATCAATCAGACCACCGGGGCGCTCACCCCGACCGGCACCACCTTCGAAATCGGCGCACCCGTCTGCTTCCAATTCCTTCCGGTCAAATAACATCGAGGGCCAACCTCGCGCCAAAATCGTATGCTCAACCCCGAAAATCGCATTTCCGGATGGCGGATGGCGGCGTCTGCGATTTTCGTCGCAAGCGCCGGCGTCCTCGCGGAAGACCCATCCGCCTTCAAACCCCTCTTCAACGGCAAAGACCTCGCCGGCTGGGTGGACGTCAATACGTCAAAAGAGACGTGGAGCGTGAAGGACGGTCTCCTCATCTGTAGCGGCTTGCCCATCGGCGTCATGCGAAGCGCCAAGCAGTACGAAAACTTTCTCCTGCACATCGAGTGGCGTCACATGAAACCCGGTGGCAACAGCGGCGTTTTTTTGTGGAGCGACGCGGTCCCAGCGCCGGGACGAAATCTTCCCAAAGGGCTGGAAGTGCAAATGCTCGAGCTCCAGTGGCCTCTGCTAAACCGAACCAAGGATGGCCAACCCAATCACCCAGGTTACGTCAGTGGCGAACTCTTCGGCGCTAACGGTCTGGAAGTTATTCCCGAGAATCCACGCGGGCGTCGAAGTATGTCGACGGAGTTTCGCTGTAACGGCGCCGGAGAGTGGAACGTGTATGACGTGGTTGCCGTCGACGGCGTCGTGAAACTCTCCATCAACGGGAAGTTTGTGAACGGAGTGAGCCAAGCCAGCGTTCGGAAAGGTTACCTTTGCCTCGAATCCGAAGGCAGTGAAGTCCACTTCCGAAACATCCAAATCCTCGAACTCCCCCCCGGTCGAGCCACTCCCGAACAAACGGCGCCCGAACTTCCCCCCTCGCAACACGCCAATCCTTGACAAGTGCTGCGGTTCCCCAGGCCGTCACGAAACTTCTAAAACTGGCAGACAGAACAGCTGCACCAGTAAATCAATCCTGAATCATAGTGGAGTTATAACATCTTGACTCGAATCGAAATCCACTTGTATCGGCCCTCCCGCCAACTCCGCAGGGTATCTCGAACTTCCCTGATTCTTCAAATCTCATCCTTCCGTTTACTGCTTGGCTGAACCCGATTTCTCCCGTTACCCTTTCGGGTTCGTATGAATTCCGAAATCCAGTCCGCCCTGCAGGATCACAAGATTACTCAAAAAGAGGCCGATAAACTCGAAAAACTCCTGCCAGGCACTTCCGTTCTCAATAAAGGCTGGGGTTACGGAACCGTTGCCCGCTTCAACTTCGAAGAAAAATCCATCGTCATCGATTTCCTCGGAAAACCGAACCACGCGATGGAAATCCCCTTCGCAATCGACCGCCTTGAACCCATCGGCGCGGAGCATTTCTACACCCGGCTTTACACCGACAAAGCCTCTCTCAGAGAGGAGGCAACCAAGGACCCCATCAGGTTCTTCAACTGCGTCCTAACCAGCCTCGGGAAGCTCTCGCTAGAGCGGATTTCATCCACCCTGACTGAGACCGTTTTCGCGAATGAAAACGGCTCACCGTCACCCGAAAGCTACAAGGCTTGGTGGACCAAGAACTCAAAGACCATCAAAGAATCCGGCCGCTTCAATGTCCCCGCAAAACGGACTGAGCCCGTTACCCTGAACTCGCAAGAAAATGCGGACTACTGGTCCACCGTGCTTCGCCGATTCGACACAGAGACACAGAGACCGAAAATCGCACTCGCCCTCGAAGACATCCGCAAACACATCAAGGCCCAACAAGAAGCCGTCGGCAAATTGGTCAACGCCCTCTCCCGAGCAGCACGAACAACCCGCGAGTGTCTCTCCACGCCGGCCGCAACGCCGGAAGAAAAACCCATCCAGGACCCCCTTTCCAAGCGCCTCGAAGAAGTCGCAAAACCACTCAAGGAAAAAGCGTTCGACATCGCTCTCGGGTTGATTCTTGCCCCTGCAGAATCCGAGGCCATCGACGGCGTGATTAAATCGCTACGCTCGATTGCCAACCTCGCAGAACTCCCTGAACACACGGACAGCACCAAGAACGATCTCTCTAAAAAAGTCACCGAACTCCTCGAATCCGGCACCATTGAAGAAGTTTCAACCCGCCTTGCCCAAGCTGGCTCAGATTCAGGCCGTCCGCTGCTCGCACGCATCCTGAACCGCGCAGAGACCATCAGTCGGCAAAACCGGGAGCTCGCGCTCAATGACGTTCTCCAACTGCTTTCGATTCGGGACGAAATCCTCGAGCTTTTCCCGAAAGGCGAAGCCCCAGCAACCGAACTCGTTATCGCCGACCTCCTCAAAGGCCGCAATATCAACAACCTCTCCCAAATCCTTATCAACACCCCAGCGGCGAGGCTCCCCAAAGTGGTCGCTTCGTTGCCGCAAGCATTTCCCGATCAGTGGCCTCAGCTAGGCTTCGATTTGCTTTTCCGTTGCGATAGCCGCGTGATTGGCGAAATCGCGGCTCTGTTCCATGCCACAGACGACACCAAACGGCTGTCTGAAGAACAGAAAGCTCACAAGGAACAACTGTTCAAGGTGCTGGAGGAGGCCATCAACCACCTCAAGATTCCAACGAGCGTCCTGATGTGGCTGTTGCAGAAGTCCAACCGCAGGAGCCAATCCATCCGCAACCTGCTCACGCCCCGTGCGTTCGTGGCGACCATTAGCGCCCTAGAGAAGGATCTCTTTGACGAGAACCGCGACCGGAAGCTGCACGACTTCCTGCTGGCCGACAAAAATCTCGTTCCACTCTTTGTCTCCAGCGAGTCAGAAGACGAACTCTCCGGAGAATCGTCCCGCACCGCTTCCTCCGAAGACCGACGGAAACAGAACGAAGCGCTGGAAGCCGGTGCCGCAGCGGTCATGCGCGCAATCACTGCATCACCCGCTCTCGACGATCTCAACCGTCGAACCTTGTTCGACCGCATCATCACGACACACAGTAACTTGAGTCATCTCCTCACGACGGATTCCGAGGAAGGCACCGAACTCATCATTGTTTCGTGGACCAGTCTTGAACGCCGGAAAAACGAGTACGACGATCTCGTTCAACGCCGGATTCCCGACAACATCCGCCAGATTCAAATCGCGCGCGAGTACGGCGATCTCCGCGAAAACGCCGAGTACAAAGCAGCCAAGGAGAACGAGAAAACCCTCAACCTCGAAAAATCACGCATCGAGAGAGAACTCGGCCAAGCGCGCGGAACGGACTTCTCAGACGCCACAACGGACTCGGTTTCCGTTGGCACCTCTGTCACGGTTGTTCGCAACGGCGAAACCCTCACCTTCCACATCCTCGGTGCTTGGGACACTGCACCCGAACGCGATATCATCTCCTACCGCTCATCACGCGCTCAGGAGTTGCTCGGGAAAAAGATTGGGCAAACGTGCAAAATCGATTTCGACGGCAACCGCGAAGAAGTTCACATCACTCGGATTGAACGCTGGTCCGGTTCCCTCGGGTAACCGCCTCAGCCCAAACCATGAAGGGCGCGCCGTCAAAGCGCGCCCAACCTCGTCCCCATGGTCTCGACCCTCCTCAAGATCTCCTGCCCGGACCGGGTCGGACTCCTCGCTCAAATTTGCTCCTTCGTTGCATCACACGGAGGAAATCTCGAGGAAGTCCATCAGTTCACCGACCAAGAAAAAGGTTGGTTCTTTGCGCGTCTTGCCATCGACACCCAATCTCTACGCCCGCAGACAGATGTCCTCGCGCAAGACTTCGCCCCACTTGCTGCCGAGCTAAACGCCGAATGGTCGGTCCGCTCAGCATCCCGACGTCCGCGCGTGGTCTTGATGGTGTCCAAACTTGGTCACTGCCTCGCTGACATCCTCTGGCGCTGGCGCTCCGGCGAACTCGCCTTCGACATCCCCTGCGTCGTCTCCAACCACGAGACCTACCGAAACCTCGTCGAACGCGAAGGCATCCCCTTCCACTACATCCCTGTCACGCCGGACTCCAAAACCGAAGCGTTTCAGAAAATGGAATCTCTTTGGGCGGAACACCAAGCCGATCTCGTTGTCCTCGCCCGCTACATGCAAGTGGTTCCCTCCGACGTGTGCCT
>JBEEPE010000150.1:0-5624 GCA_041191265.1 Verrucomicrobiota bacterium
GCATGCTCAAAGACACCCTCGTCATCTGGGGCGGCGAGTTCGGCCGAACCCCCACCAGCGACAATAACGATGTCGCAAAAAAGAAAGGAATCGGACGCGATCACAACGCCGGAGGCTTCACGATGTGGCTCGCCGGTGGCGGCTCTCGCCCAGGCACCGTTTACGGTTCTACGGACGATTTCGGCGCCCTCGCCCGAGAAAACCCCGTAGACGTGCACGACATGCACGCAACCATCCTCCACTTGCTCGGAATCCATCACGAACGCCTGACCTATCGCCACGCCGGCCGCGATTACCGCCTCACCGACGTCTACGGAAACATCGTCAAAGGCCTCCTCTCGTGAAACAGCCCCACCTCACCGCCAAAAACGCCGACATTTGGATCGCTCTCGCCGCGATCATTCTCCCCGCCTCCACAAAAGCAGCGGAGGAAAAGCACGCGTTCTTCGAATCCAAAATCCGCCCCGCGCTCGTTGAGCACTGCTACGAATGCCACAGCGCTGACAAAAAACAAAAAGGCGGCCTCGTCCTCGACACCCGCGAAGGTCTCCTCTCCGGCGGTGACACCGGTCCGGCCCTCACTGCAGGCGCTCCCGATAAAAGCCTGATCATCAAAGCGCTCAAGCATCAGGGCGACCTTCAGATGCCCCCAAAAAAGCGACTGCCCGACACCGTGGTCGCCGACTTTGAACAATGGATTCGTGACGGCGCGACAGACCCTCGCGACGGAAATCGCAAACCCTCTCCCGTCGAAGAACTCCTCGCCAAGGCCCCAACGCACTGGGCCTTCATTCCCCCAAAACCTTCCTCCAAATCCCTCGACGAACTCGCCGCAACAACAGCAAAGCCCCCCGCAGACAAACGCACGCTCATCCGCCGCGCATACCTCGACCTCGTCGGAATCCCTCCCTCATACGAGCAAGTCGTCGCCTTCCAAAACGACACCGCTCCAGACGCCTTCGCACGACTCGTCGACCGCCTCCTCGACGACCCGCGCTACGGCGAACGCTGGGGCCGCCACTGGCTCGACGTTGCCCGCTACGCCGACAGCATGGGAGCCATCTTTAACGGCGACGACTCGTACCCCTTCTCGTTCACCTACCGAGACTACGTCATTCGGGCCTTCAACGAGGACAAACCCTACGACCGCTTCATCCTCGAACAAATTGCCGCAGACCACCTCGACTCCGCAAAAGACGTCAACACACTCGCCGCACTCGGCTTCCTTGGCATCGGCCCCCGAAAAGACCGACGCCTCGATGACGACACCATCGACGATACCCTCGACGCCATCGGACGCGGCTTGCTCGGGCTCTCCATTGGCTGCGCTCGTTGCCACGACCACAAACTCGAACCCATCACCACCAAAGACTATTACGGCCTCTACGGGGTCATGAAGAGCAGCCGCGAGCCGGAAACGCTCCCAGCCCTCCCTCAAGACGAATCGCCTGACGTTCTCGAGTATCGCAAAAAAAACCAGGAAGCCCGCGCCGAATACCTCCGCGTCCACGCCTTCGAAGCGGACCGATCACTCACCGCAATCCGTTCACGTCTAGGCGATTATTTATCCGCAGCAGAACAGGCCAAATTCAAAACCATTTACGAAGAGAAAACCGTCAAACCCGACCTCCTCGACCCGCAGCGTCTGACCACAGCTCCTCACAACCGCCTCGTTAAAGCGTGGGACAAATGGGTCAAAGGCCACCCCGAAGTCTTCACCCCGTGGCTCGAACTCTCCGCCCTCGCTCCGGAAAAGTTCGCCGAAGAGGCCAAATCACGCTGCGAAACTTACGCCAAAAACCCCGATAAAAAACTGCTGCCGCCCGTCGCTCGCCTGTTCGCAAAAGCAGCACCGCGCGATATGCGCGATGTCGCATTCCTCTACAACCAACTCTACGCCAGCCAAATCGAAGCGCTCTGGGGAGAAAAATGGCGCGAACCACTCAAGGCAGCCTGCGCCCCAACCCCCGAGGAACTCGACCTTCCCGCCAAAGAACTCGAGTTTCGCGCCATTGACCGTGTCAACACAGTCCAACGCACAAACCCTCTCCCCGAAGCCGACGAACAAAACCTGCGCGCCATCCTCCTCGAAGACGGGTCACCCTTCGCTTTCACCGGACGCGATTTCATTTCCAGCCAGCTCTACCAAACACGCGATGTAGCCGATGGCATCCGCCGCAATGCAGCAAAAGCAGTCACCGCCGCCGCCGCCATGAAAGGTGCGCCCATCCGCGCCATGGCTTGGAACGACACCGACAAACCCCACAACGGCAAAGTGTTCGTTCGCGGAAATCCGCGAACCCCAGGCGCCGACGCGCCACGCGCTTTTCTCTCCGTGCTCAAACACGTCTCCCCCGAGCCGTTTCCCTCCGACAAGAGCGGTCGCCTCGAACTCGCGCGCGCCATTGCCAGCAACAGCAACCCGCTCACCGCACGCGTGATCGTCAACCGCGTCTGGAACTGGCACTTCGGGGAACCCCTCGTCGGAACCCCCAGCGACTTCGGCTTCCGAGGCGATCAACCCGTCAACCAGGAACTCCTTGATCACCTCGCCACGTGGTTCATGGAAAATGGCTGGAGCTTCAAAAAGTTGCACCGCCACCTGATGAACTCCGCCGCCTACCAACGAACCGACTTTGGCCTGCGCCCACTCGAACTCGAACCCGCACGCGACTCCATTCTCGCCGTCTCAGGACGCCTCTCCAACCAGACCTTCGGCAAAGCAGAAAAACTTCACGAATCCACTCGCCGAACCGTTTACGGATACGTCGACCGTCGAATGCCATCCGCCCTCTACCGCAGCTTCGATTTTCCCGACCCAAGCTTCAGCGCGTCGAACCGCGGACGCACTTCACTGGCCCCCCGCGCGCTCATCCTGATGAACAGCCCGCTCACCACCGAAAGCGCCAAGGCTCTCGCCCAATCGCTCGCCGAGGAAAAGAACGACCCCGCACGCATCACCGCACTCTTCCGAAGAGCTTTGCAACGAGACCCGTCACCCAAGGAGACCGAACGCGCCCTTGCCTATCTGGCATCGTACCCAGCGAATGATCTCGTTCACCCTGAACAACAAGCGTGGCAGTACGGATACGGTGAGTTCGACCCTGCATCCAAAAATCTCAAAGGCTTTGCATCGCTCACCACCTTCGACGGCAAAGCATGGAAGGCCACTCCGAAACTCGCCGACGGCAAATCCTCCAGCGTCATGCTCGATGCCATGGGCGGTGATCCCGGCCCCGGCAAAGCCTTATCCTCCGTCCGTCGCTGGACCGCCCCGCTCGACGGCCAAATCGTCATCGCCGCCGAACTCGTTCATTCAGACGCAAAAACCGAAGGAGTCACCGCGCGTATTCTCAGCGACCGACAGGGAATCCTCGGCGAATGGAACGCAAAAGCCTCATCCCTCGCCACCGACTTGCCCGCCGTAAAGGTGTCTCAAGGCGAACATCTTGACTTCATCGTCTCCAGTCAGTCTGACGCGGATGCAGGCGCCTACCAGTGGTCCCCCACCATCACCATGCCCGGTTCAGAAATGCCTGGAATGAGAGGCGCCGCGCGTCGCTGGGACGCGCGTACCGATTTCGCCGACCCTGCAAAACCGCAGCGACCATTGTCAGCACTCGAAGAACTCTGCCACACCCTGCTCCTCTCCCCTGAGTTTGCAGTCTTGGAGTAAACACGAACCTTCAACGATCTCGCCGAACGTGCTCCTTGAAGAAGCGAGCAATCAGTTCGGAAGAACCTTCCGCATACTCATGCCCCCCGCCGTGTAAAGCGGTCACCAAGGGCGAACCTTTGCCCGATGGATAGACAACGGCGTCGAGAACTCCCGCTTTACCCCATGCCTGAGGGCTTTGTTTGCAATCGTTGATGCGACGCACCGCCGCAAACGTCTGCTCCTGCCAACTGAACTTCACCAAGGGGTCTCGCTTTCCAGCGACGTGAATCACCGGCAACGGAGGAACCCCGTCGAACCTTCCACGAATCCCACCAGCAACCGCACCCACCGCTGCTAAAATGCTCGGACGTGCCTGCCAAAGCAGGTAACTAAACGCGCCACCGTTCGAGTGTCCCATCGAATAAATTCGCCGAACATCAATCGCGTGCTCCCTCCTCAAATCGGTGAGCATCGTATCAAAAAACTGAATATCCCGATCGCCATCCCCCCCAACCGTCGTCTGCCACCCCGGCATTCGACCCTCCCGGTCAACCAACGGCGAAACCGTCGGAAGTCCCTGTGGGAAAACGAGAATTGATGTCCGATCCGCTTGACCGTACCCCCAGCTTCGCGCCGCCTGATTCGCCCGTCCACCATGCCCGTGCCAGCAAAAGACCACGCCAACAGGGCCGCTACTCGTCCGAGGAACCCGAAGAAGCGCCGTGCGGCGTACCCCCGAAACCGTCCACTCCCGCTCGACCAACGCGTCAGGCAGCCGGCTGCGAACCGAATCCAGCAGTCCCGCCGACGCGCGATTCCAAAACGTCCAACCCAACAGAATACCAACCACGAAAGTTCGGCAAAAATACATGTCCCCTTATAACCCAATCACCGTGTGGAGTTTCAACAATCGCACGCACTTTCTCGAGGCATTCACCACAACCCCGAACCTGTCGCCGTAACCCCCATCACCGATTTCCTCGGTACCATGGCAAAACAGATGGAGACGACAACGATTGCCCGTCTCGGCGCTCAAATCATCACTGAATCAGGCTCCCCTCTACCCCCTCGTTTTGCCTTCCGAATGCGGGGCGGAGAACCTATCTTTTCCGTTTACCTCGAACCAACCCGATGAACGCCTCACGCAGACATTTCCTTAAGCAGGCAACCCTCTCTGCAGCCTCCACCATGCTGGCACCGCGTCTCGTCCAAGCCCAGTCTTCAGGCGTCAGTTGTCGAGCGTACGCCGTGGTCGATCACGACTCCGGACAGATCTTGGAGTCCAACCACGCCGACACGAAACTTCCCGTTGCAAGCCTCACAAAAATCGCATCCGCAATGGTCGCAATCGATTGGGCAGCCAAGTTCAAACGTAATCTCTCCACCCTCGCGACTGTCCCGCCCGACGCCTCCACGCTCTCCTCTTTCGGCCCAAGTGTCCTCGCGCCAGGAGATCGCATCTCCCTGCGGGCCCTACTCTACGCCGCCCTCGTGCAATCCGATAACGTTGCCGCCTACACGCTGGCAGCCCATTTGGGGAAAGGCTTCCCCAACGAATCAGACACCTCCGCACCACCAGAATACGCATTCGTAGCTCAAATGAACGCGCTCGCACGGCAGCTAGGAATGAAGAGCACTCGATTCCAAAACGCGCACGGTATCGAAGCCCTAGAAAAACACTCCCTCCACTCCACTGCAGCCGATCTCGCGAAACTTTCCGCGTACGCCATGAGCAACTCGGAGTTTCGGTTCTACGTCTCACAGCCCTCCCGCGAAATCTCCTTCGAGTCAGCCACAAAAGGCCAAACCACAACAACGTTACAAAATACAAATGCCCTCCTTGGCATCAACAAAGTCGACGGAGTCAAAACCGGAAACACCCAGCGAGCCGGCGGATGCGTCATCATTTCGGCGGCGCGCAGCCCCGAAGCATGGACAGTTGGGGATGAACATTTCTCCCGCACTC
>JBEEPE010000151.1:0-27077 GCA_041191265.1 Verrucomicrobiota bacterium
GGCGTAAACATCCAACTCGACGCCTCATCCCGCGTTTTCCCAGCCCTCTTCTCCGAAGAACTCGGTGCAGTCGTTCAAGTCCGAAAAACAGACGTCGCCGCCTTCGAAGAGATTCTCCAAAAGCATGGCTTAGCCCCTCACTGCAAACGGATTGGCTCACTGAACGTCAAGCGTCACGTCACCATCTCCCAAGGCGACACCGTCCTGTTTGACCAGTGCCTCGGCGAACTCCGCGCAACGTGGTCCGACGTCACCCGCCGCATGGCCGCCCTGCGAGACAACCCCGACTGCGCTGAACAAGAGTTTCAGGGCAAACTCGACGCCGGAGACCCAGGCGTCTCGCCCAAAATCACCTTCGACATTTGGGTCGGCGACGATTACGCGTCCCGTCCGCCCATCGCAATCCTCCGCGAACAAGGCGTTAACGGCGAAGTCGAAATGGCCGCGGCCTTTACCAAAGCCGGATTCAAGGCCGTGGACGTCCACATGTCTGACCTTCTCGAAGGCCGAATCTCCCTGCGCGATTTTCGTGGCCTCGCAGCCTGCGGCGGTTTCAGCTACGGCGATGTCCTCGGCGCAGGTGAAGGGTGGGCAAAAAGCATTCTGTTCAACCCACGCGCCCGCAATGAGTTCGAATCGTTCTTTCAACGGAACGACACGTTCGCACTCGGCGTATGTAACGGGTGCCAGATGATGAGTAACCTCCGCTCCATCATCCCCGGCGCAGGGAACTGGCCACGCTTTGTCCAAAACCGTTCAGAACGGTTCGAAGCCCGGTTCTCCACACTGAAAATCGAGAACAGCCCCAGCATTCTGTTCCGCGAAATGGCAGGCTCCGTTCTTCCGGTTGCCGTAGCCCACGGAGAAGGTCACGCAGAGTTCGAATCGCTCGAGGCCTCGCACGCCTTCAGCGAGTCGGGCCTCGTCTCCGCCCGCTTTGTCGATAATCACCACGTCCCAACAGAACGCTACCCGCTCAACCCGAATGGCTCTCCATTAGGAATCACCGCACTCACCACGCCGAATGGCCGCGTCACCATCATGATGCCGCACCCCGAACGCGTGTTCCGCACCGTTCAACACAGCTGGGCACCCAAAAGCTGGGGCGATAACGCCCCTTGGCTGCGCCTCTTCCGAAACGCACGTGTCTGGATGGAGGAAAACCCCTCCTAAAATATCTCACCCCGCCCCAGCATGCGCTTGCTCTTCCTCACCCCCGGGACCGGCAGCTACCACTGCGGCGTTTGCATGCGCGATAACGCCCTCGCGAAACACCTCGTCGCAGCAGGACACGACGCCATCCTGCTCCCCATGTACCTGCCGCTCGCGCTGGACGAATCCTCCGCCAGCCCGTCCGCACCCGTGTTTTTCGGCGGCCTCAACGTCTATCTGCAACAACAGTTCGCGTGGTTTCGCAACGCTCCGCGCTGGGTCGATGACCTCCTCAATCATCCCTCCATCCTCAAGATTCTCGGTGGGTTCTCATCCATGACCCGCTCCGCCACCACTGGCGAACTCACCCATTCCATGCTCCGCGGCGAAGACGGAAACCAAACCAAGGAAATCGAAAAACTCCTCGAATGGATTCGTTCGCTTCCCGCTCCGCCCGACGCCATCTTCCTCTCAACCGGACTTCTCGCAGGCCTCGCCGCACCGCTCCGACGCGCCACCGGCGTACCCGTGATTGCGTCACTCCAAGGCGAAGACAGTTTCCTCGATGGTCTCCCGGGCGCATGGAAAGACCAGTGCTGGAACGCGTTTGAATCCGCTCTGTCCCACTGCGATAAACTGCTCGCTCCCAGCGTGTTTTTCGCACGCCTCATGGAGCAGCGCATGCGCCTCCCCTCAGGGAGAATCACCGGAATCCTCAACGGCATGGATTTCTCGGGCTACCCCTCCGAACCGCCAGTCCGGGACCACAACCCCAACCGCACACTGAACCTCGGATACTTCGCCCGGCTAAGTCACGGCAAAGGCCTCGGACATCTCATCGACGCATTCATCGCCATGCGTCCCGAGTCACGATCGCAAGTGCGACTCCTCTGCGGCGGCACCATGACCGCTGACGATCAGAACTACGTCCACTCACTCCAACGCAAACTCGCACAAGCCGGTTTGCTCGAACAAACAGAGTTCCGACCCAACCTTTCACGAGAGGACAAAATCCGCTTCCTCTCGCAACTCGACGCCCTCTGCGTACCCGCCCATTACGGCGAAGCATTCGGACTCTACCTCATCGAGGCCATGGCTTGTGGCGTTCCCGTCATTCAGCCACACACCGCTGCGTTTCCAGAGGTGCTCAAGGCGATGGATGACGCACCATATCAGGAGGAAACCTCTCACGGATTCCTCTACGCGGACCAAACCCCCGACTCTCCAGTTGCCCTCGCTGCCGCACTGGAGAAAGCCCTCAGCAACCGCGCGCAACTCCAAGAAAAAGGCCAGCGCTGCTACGCGACCGTTCGCTCACAGTTCTCCATCGCACGCATGGCAGAAGATTTTCTTAAAGCCATTCCACGCCAATAGTTCACCACCAACTACTTACTGGTGTTTGCATTCAGTTCCTCCAAATACGCAATCAACGAGGCGAATTCCTCGATACTCAACGCAGCAGCCAGCCCTGGGGGCATCAGCGAAACACCCTCACGCACCTCGCGGAATTTGATGTCCGCCCGGCGCACCGTAACCTCCTGAGCTGCCAACGTCCGGAACGTCACCAACTGCGCCGCCTCGCGAACCACAAAGCCCATGTGCTCCCGACCGTCATTCATCCGAAACACGTTCGTGGCGAACCCCTGCGCAACGGATTTTCCAGGCTCCAAAATCGCCTCGGCCAACGCAGGCCGCCCATAGGTCGCAGCAATGTTCCCCAAATAAGGTCCCTTCAACGTTTGATCCGGTTTCACCGTGTGGCACGCAACACAGCCCTGCTGCGTAAACAGCATCTGCCCCCGCCGAGCATCCCCCTTCAATCGACCCAACTCCTCCACGACCGCCGGCAGTCCCATCGCCCCGACAAACCGCTCCGGCGACATTTGTTGCCCAACCTTCGCAGCGTCCAATCCGACCGTCTTAAAATACTGCACCGCCGCTTCTGCCAGTTCCTTGTTCTCGTCCTTCACCAAAGGCGCAATCCGCGCAGCCCACGTCGTCAGTTTCGTGTCGCGTGCAGCCGAAATAATCATCCGTCGCACCTTGCCGCCACGCTCCCACAACTCCAACAACGCCTTCTCCGAAGCCGCGCGCGCCTCCGGTGCCCCAAACATCCGCCCCGCCAACAACGTCAACGCCTCCACCGCGGAACGCGCATGCGGAACGTCACGTCCCGCCTCTTCGATGAACAAATCGTAATGATTCTCCAAGTGCCGCGCCTCCTGAAACGCACGCCGAGCCAGATGCGGACCGTCCCCTTTCCCAGGCAGATGCAGCGACCGCAGCACCGCAAGAAACGCTTCACGCGAATCCGTCCTCGCCAAAGCAACGGCCGCCAGATGTCGCAGCTCAGCATCCACCTCGCGCCCCGTCGCCGTCTCAATCAACAGCGACAACGCCGCCTGTGGAACGTCCTCCGCCTGAGCAAGCTGACGCACCAGCGGCGGCACCAAAGAAGCGTCTCGCGCCGCCATCTCCAAGAGCGTGCGCGTCACCTCCGCCAAATCCACCCGCTGCCGAGCCAACTCTCCCCCAAGCCACGCCACCTCGCTTGCTTCCACACCACCCAGCGCCCGCGTCAGCGCACCCGCAATCCGAGTCGATTCGGCCCACGGCTCCGGCTGGTAATACGGCCCGCGGTGATCCGGACGAGTCCCCCAGCTGTCACCAGCCCACGCTCCCTCCACGTGATAGAGCCGGCACAACGCGCTCAGCAAACCGCGCCGCCGGATGCTGTTAGGTTCACCTTGAATCCTCGCAATCAATCCCGTGACCACACGCGCGTCATGGAGCGACTGTAAAACACGCAACGCCCCCGTGCGCCGCGTGTCCGAAGCGCGCACATCATCCACAACCTCAAAACAAGCCACCTCCCCCCGCAACTCCGTCAACGCTCTCACCGCCGTGTGCGCCACCAACGCATCCCCATCTTCGAGTAGCGGAACCATCGCGCCCAGCGGCGCCGCTCCTCCCATCCGCGCAGCCGCAAACAAACCCTCGCGCCGCAACCTCGCGTCCTTTGCCGTCAAAGCCGATTCCACCACGCCACGAGGCACTCGCTCCGAATGCCGACGATCATCGCCCATCGCCCGCAAGGCCCACGGCCCGAGCGTAGAATCCGTTGCCCACTTTTCCAACGAGGCAAACGCCCGCTCGCCCTGTTGCAACGCCAACGCAAAAACGCCGGCAACCCGTGACTCAATCCGCGCCATCGGATCTTCAATCAACTTGAGAATCGCACCCGTCACTTCCGGCGATTCCGGACGGTTCAACAACTCGCGCTGCGCCGCCAACCGGTTGCGGTGGCTCCCAGACCGCAAGACTTCCACCAACGTCAGAGGCTGCACCTTTTCAAACACGGGCACCGCCGCCGGCGAGTGTCCGCGCGGACGAACCCGAAAGATTACGCCGCAACTCGGACTCGCCCCGAATCCGCCATCGCGCCAACTCGCGACACACAAGTGTCCCTTCGCATCCACATCCGCATCCGTCGGCCGAAACGCGTTCACTCGCTTCACATCCGACTTCAACGCAACGAGATCACGTGGCGGTTCCGTTTCCACAAACGTCGCTCCACTCGGTTTGACTGAATGCACCGACATCATCTGACGCCCCCAATCAATCGTGTACGGACGACCATTCCACGCAGCCGGCCATCCGATTTCCTCGACCCAAACCGCGCCACATCCCGAGCCGCCACCGTAATCCGCAATCGGTGCCACCGCCTCGTCCGCAAAGTTCTTATACAGCCGCGGATAGCCGTGATCCTCCAAGCCGCTGAAATGATGGAACCGCGTGTTCCATCCGCCTCCATCATTCGTGTTGTCCCGCGCAAACCCATCCAGAAGCGGGCTCATCGCAGCCTCCAGAATGTTCCGAGTGCCCGCACTGTAGAGCTCTAAACCCGTTCCATCCGGACGAACCCGAACCACACCGCCCCCGCGCAGTTGCAATGTCCGCCCATCGACACCCTCAGCACGCATAAATCCAAAATCCCCAATCGCCGCATAAATCCAACCATCGATTCCCATCTCAATGCCATTTGAAGCGTGGTCTGCACGACGCCCGCTCAACGGCCAGCCAATGTTCCGCACCAACACCTTCTCCTCGTCCGAAACGCCATCCCCATCGTGATCAATGAACGCACTCAGGTGAGGCGGATGCAGCACAATCACCGCCTTGCCATCCACCAGAATACCGCGTGGAGCATCCACTTGAACATACTCCTTCGATTCGTCGGCATGACCGTCGCCGTCGACATCGCGTAAACGAAAAATCTTCCCAACCCCCTTCGCAGTCCCCACCGCACCATTCGCATCACTCGAAACGAAAACATCTCCGGTCGGCGATGCTGCAATAAACACCGGAGAGTTCATCTGCGGAGGAGTCGCAAATGTCTCCACCTCAAAGTCAGGATGGAAGTTCAGCTCCTCGTAGAGCGGATGCCGATCCCCAGGCGGCTTCTCAGAGTCCGGCACCGCTCTTCCAGAAACAACCTGCGGCTGCGGAGCAGCCACGGATGCCACCGGCGCATCCGGGGCCTTCACATCCCCCAGCGCATAACGAATGCCTTCAAGGTAAAACCGGACCATCGCCGGATCGAACGTCACCTCCGCCCGATGCCCGAGCGCGCAGTAAAACACTCGACCCGCACCCCACGGACGAACCCACGCCAGCGGATAGTCGTGGTCCGCGCGAATGCTCTCTAGTGCTCGAATATCGAACGGACGTGCCTCTGGCGCCGAGGCCTTTTCCTTCATCCGAGCCTCCGCCTTCGCAACATCAGGCGAACCCGCGTAATCAATGCTCAACAGCACGCGCAACTTCTCGCGACTGTACGGCGCGCGAAATGTGTAAATCTCATCGGAGAACGGGAAGCTGCGCTCGCCAAACATTTTCGTCAGCGGATGCTCAGGCTCGTCGACTTTGATTCGGATGCTGCCAAAGGGGTGATTGATGAACTCGGCCCCCATCATCTGCATACCCTCCTCCCAATCGTGCCAGTTATCCCCAGCTCCATGGTTCCCAGCAAACCCTTTCCCGCCCCGCACAAACGCCTGTAACGCATCACGAACCGCTGCAGGTGTCCGCATCCGGCAAGTGTTGTTAAAAAACACCGCGTCAAAGCGTTGAAGATTCTCTGCGTTCAATTCCTCGGTGCGCTGCGTGAACTCCACCTCGAACGCGCCAGTTCGCTCCGCCAACAGCTCAATCAACCGATTCCAATGCGGAATCGAAAGGTGCGGATAGTCATCCGTTCGAAAAAAAACGAGCAACCGTCGCCTCACTTTCGGCCGTTCAATCGCGCCCTCCGGCGGTAAAGCACGCCGGATTTTCTCAGACTCCTCCTCGTCCAGTATCGGCCATGCGCGCTCACCACTCTGAGCGCGGTCGGGCGCGCGCTTCAACATCACAGCCGAGGGGAGCTTTCGCTCCTCCGCCACCAGCGAGCCCACGAACACGCACAACAACAAAAGCCGTGTCACTCTTGTAAAAAACGTCTGATCAAACCGTTCTCGATTTCTCATAAACTCTTTGGCTGAGGGATTTGTGGACAGTGCTTCAACAAATGAATCAGTCCGATTTGCACAAAGGCCGTCGACTCCGGATAGGCATCCCAATGCAACGCATCCTCCACCCCGTCGCCGTCCGAATCCGTGACGCGATTGTTCACCGCGCCGATTTCACTGAGCAATCGAACACGCAATGGATTATTCCCCAGATAGTAAGCGAGTATGGCGTGCGCACGCTGAGCGTAGCGAGCCTGCCCCGTAAGCCCATGCAACAGCGCCAGCGCATGAATCCAGTGCCCGCCCATGTACAACGAAACATGCGCACGCTCCTCGCGCCCCAAATGAAAGGTGACCTGCCCCTCCGCTCCGTCCGCAATCATGTGCGCAAACATCGGCGTCTCCCATGCAGGCTCCCCATCCTTCACCGGCATCTCCATCCACCGATCCGCCGCACGAACCGCTGCCGCACGCCACGCGGCAGAACGCGATTCGTTGGGAAATGTCATCGCACCAAGTGACAACGCCGCAATGTCCATCGCCGCTCCATTCCCGTATCGGCTCCAAAGCCCATTCGACCCCGCAGTCTCCGTCAAGGCGTCCAGCGCCTCGCAAACGACGCGCTTTAAAGGAAGCACCTCCCCGTCTGCGCCCTCACACTCCATCAACGCGTCCACCTCGCAAGCGGCCAATAAGCCAAGAAGGAGGTACGCGTGCTCACCGTCCGATCGGTTCCAAATGACCCCGCCCGCTTTCGTCCTCCTCGCGTACCCCAACGCCACCGAATCCCGCAGACAAAACCGAACCGCAGCACGAATCGCCTCACGCACCATCCCCGCATGAGGCCCCCGAGGATCAGCTTTCAACGCCTCGCCCAAGGCCCAGACAGACCGCCCATTAAACACACCCCCTCCAGCGAAGTCGCGGTGCCGCGGATTCACAAACCAACCCGTCCCCTCAACAAGCCACTCTCCCGTTTCAAACAGCCCATAGCGGAACGCCCCGCGCGTGTACGTCTCTCTCCGCCCATCCACCTCGCGCTCCGCGAAGTTGTCGGAACCCCGGTGCTGCATCGCCAACAAGTTCTGCAACACCTCATCCCCAAGCGCGCGACGACGATCCGCAACCGCGGGTTCAGCACCCAACAACATCCGGTTCAGGACCAGCAAGTCAGCCAAATCATTCGCGAAGGTGTAAGGACGGTAGTTCTCCGGCGAACGATTCTCCACATTCCCGTCCCACGGATGATCGTTGCTCGGATTAAACCAACGATCCCACACCGCCTGCCAAAATCCACAGGCCACCCGGTTTCCCAACGGTCGCGACCAGTCGCGGTCACGATAATCGAACTCAAAAATCGAGATTGAGCGCTTAAACCATGCAAGCGATTCAGAATCCGCCAAATCAAACCGCGGACGCCACAAGCCCATGCGCGACGCTGCCGCACTCCGCATAAAGTGATTCATCAACCCACGCGTGCGCACCCACTGCGCCGAATCGCGGTCGCGGTTCCCGCGCCCATCCGTCAAGTCGTCCACAAACACCTGCGGTAAATCGGGAACCTCCCCGCGTTCACCGCTCACCACAATCGCAATCTCGCCCTGCGCGCGGTCAGGACGACGAGCGTCATCATCTCGGTGCGAGTCGGCCCCCGTCTGCGGGAACTCCACCGCGTCCACGTACAACATTCCGGGACGAAGGGGCGGCGCACCGGAAAAACCCTTCGGATATTCCACCGAAAATCCCCCTGCAGACACTGCAGAACGAGCGCGAAAAACAGCCCCGCGTCCATCACACACCGTCACCAAAACGGAGGTCCCATCGCGACCCTCCGACCGCCCCCGAATCACCACTTCGCCCGACTCCACCAACCTCACCCCGCCGATCTCCAACGTCTCACGCAAATCCGCACCCCGCGCACCAACAAACGCCCCGCAAACCAACAAAGGCGTTATCCATTTCACGAAGGGGCGCATCGACTCCACCCTACCGCATCCGATCAACGGTAGACGTCGGTAAAACTACCGACCCCTCGCACCGTTCAAAACGTCCCGCAAATCAACGGTCGGCAATCATCCAGCGATTCCGCCAGAGATACCCAATCCCAGAACCCACCGTCAGAATCAGCACCACCCACGTCAACACCCCGCCCAATCCTTCCCACCACACCCCGCGCCACGGCAAAGCGGGAATCCAACCGGCAGCAATCCACTCATCAATCGAGAGCAACAGGAAAAAATAGAGAATCATGATGATCTGCCAGATCGTCTTGTGCTTTCCCCATCGGTCCGCCGGCAACACCTCTCCCTTCGTCAACGCCAACTGACGCAACCCCGTAATCAAAAACTCGCGCCCAATGATACACACCGCCACCCACGCCGGAACCGCATGCGCTCCCACCAAACAAATGTACGCCGCTGACGCCAACACCTTGTCCACCAGCGGATCCATCAACGCCCCAAAGTCCGTCACCAAGTTCCGACGCCGGGCAATCTCGCCGTCCCAGTAATCCGTCAGGCTCGCAACCCCAAAAAGCAACCACGCCACCGTGCTCCGAAAACCCCAATCCGACGAAAGCAGTCCGGCAAAGACCGCCGACATGCCAAAACGCGCCACAGTTAATCGATTGGGAAGATTCACAGTAAAATGCCTCCTCAAGATGCACCCCGCACGCCACTCCGCAAGACGAGAACTGCCAGCCTTCAGGTCGGGTAAAACCGTTGCATGCCCCGAACCTTTCCCCCTACCCTCGCCTCTTCAACCCATCCAAAAACCTAACCACATTTTTTCATGAGCGCTAACTGTGACATCGGACTCATCGGCCTCGCCGTCATGGGCGAAAATCTCGTTCTCAACATGGAGAGCAAAGGCTTCACCGTAGCCGTCTACAACCGGACAACCTCCGTCACCGAAAAGTTCGAAGCCGGCCGCGCCAAAGGAAAGAACATCGTTGCAGCCAAGACGCTTGAGGAGTTCGTTGGCTCGTTGAAACGCCCACGGAAGGCCCAAATCATGGTCAAAGCGGGCGCCCCCGTTGACGCCGTTATCGAGCAACTCATCCCGCTACTCGAGGCGGGAGACATCATTATCGACGGCGGAAACTCCCTCTGGACCGATACACAACGTCGTGAGAAAGCCCTCGCTGCAAAAGGCATCCGTTACTTCGGCGTCGGTGTTTCCGGCGGGGAAGAGGGCGCGCTAAAAGGTCCATCCATCATGCCCGGCGGCTCCAAGGAAGGCTGGGAGTTTCTCGCCCCCATCTACACGAAAATCTCCGCACACGTCGAAGGCGAGTCCTGCTGCCGCTACATGGGCCCCGATGGCGCCGGCCACTACGTCAAGATGGTCCATAACGGCATCGAATACGGTGACATGCAGCTCATCTGCGAAGCCTATGCCATCCTGAAAAATGTGCTCGGCCTCTCCGCCTCAGAACTCGGAGACATCTTCTCAGAGTGGAACCAAGGCGAGCTGAACAGCTACCTCATCGAAATCACCGCGCGCATCTTCACCAAAACCGATGCCGAAACTGGCAAAGCCATCGTCGACCTCATCCTCGACAAGGCAGGTCAGAAAGGCACCGGCAAGTGGACTGTCGGCCACGCCACCGAAATGGGCGTCCCCCTCTCCACCATCGCCTCCGCCGTCGAAGCCCGCATCATTTCATCCGTCAAATCCGAGCGAATCGAAGCCGCAAAAATCTTGCCCGGCCCAACCGCACCCGCCTTCACCGGCGATCGCGCCGCCCTCATCCAAGCCGTCCGCGACGCACTCTACGCCTCGAAAATCGTCTCGTACGCCCAAGGGTTCGTTCAACTCGGTGCAGCAGGAAATCAGTACGGGTGGCAACTCAACTTCGGCGATATCGCAACCATCTGGCGGGGCGGTTGCATCATCCGCGCCCACTTCCTCAACCGCATCAAACAAGCGTACGAGAGGAACGCAGGACTCAAGAACCTCCTGCTAGATCCGTTCTTCTCCGACATCATCGTCAAAACCCAAGCAAACTGGCGCCACGCCATCAGCACCGCCATCGCTCACGGCATCGCCGTGCCAGCCTTCAGCGCGTCGCTCGCCTACTACGATAGCTACCGCGCAGAACGCTTGCCCGCCAACCTCTTGCAGGCACAACGCGACTTCTTCGGAGCACACACCTACGAACGCGTCGACAAACCCGCAGGAGAGTTCTTCCACACCGAGTGGCTCGCGGACTAAACGTCCCATCGACTTCATCGTCACCATCCAACCAAAAAAACCCGCCGCCTTCGTGCGCGCGGGTTTTTTCTTTGTCCCCATCACCGCCCCCGACTCCGCGGAACAAGCATCACACTTTCCGTCCGCAACCGCAGCTCCGTCCAACGCAGCTTGTACTCGAGCACCGACCCCATGTCGTACCGCTGAACCCCCTCCTCACAAAGCCACTGAATCGTCTCCCACTGAAGCAAGTTCCCAATCGATTCCCGACCCCAGTCCGCCACAAAACTGAACTGCTGCCCTCGGTAGTTCGTCCCATCCACGCCCCCCAACACAAATCCGATATCGCGTCCGTCCGCCACCGCGAACAACCCACGCGCCGCTCCGCCACTCGAAAGTCGCCCAAACATCCGTCGATAAAATCCAAGACTCGGCTCCTCATCCATCCCCACACACTCCAACCCTTTCCAACTCTGGCGCTCAATCGCCACCATCCGCTCGTACGCCAACTCCGCCTCATCCATCCCCTGCGGAACCACCCGCTCAAACCGCACCCCGCGCTCATCAGCCATCCTCAACGAGCGCCTCAAGTTCTGACGAAACTTCGGCGACCGCCGCCCTAAAAATCCGTCCACCCCACCCTCCAAGGACGCCGAACAGAACAGGTTCTGATCCATCCGATGAATCTCATGCGTCTTCACAAATGGCTGCAGCAACGCACGATGATGCTCCACCCCCGCCTCAAGTCCGCTCAAAAGAACCAAGCAATCCCCCAAATCCCCGTCGTTCTCCGCCAACAACCCGCGCAGCAACTCCACCGCATCCGGCCCCAACAACGGATTGGTAAACCGCCAGTGATACTCCAACGGCTCCAAAATCGGGCCCACCGCCGCGTGCTCCCAAAACGCAAACGCAATCAAACTGTCCGCCGTCTGACGAAAGAGCAGCTCCCTCCCACGCCCCATCTGCTCGTGAAACGAAAAAACCCATTCGCTCCGGCTGCACAACGGATCCTCCGTCGCGTGCCGCGCCGCCAGCCGGTTCATCAACGAATCCGACCGGTCCAAACCTTTGTACGTGTCCGGAAACAAAGCACTCATGCTCCAAACCTGTCGAACGCAAATAAGGACGCCACAAACCCGCTGAGCCCGAGGCGGGACGCACCGCCTCAAGGCCACTCAAGCCAACTCAGGCAACCGTCCCCACACTATGGAACGTCGCATCGCTCGGAATCACCGCGCGCTCGCAGAAATCGCCGAACCCCTCGCCTTCAAACCGCTCCTTCGCATACCGATGAATCGTCGGACGCAACAATGTCACCGCGTCATCAATCGTAATGCTCGGGGAAACCAGTCGATTCAGCCGAGTCCCATTGTACTTGGCCCCAAGATATAGCGCGTACTTATTCGGCGCCTTCCCAACGAACCCAATCTCCGCAAGGTACGGCCTCGCGCACCCGTTCGGACATCCCGTCACCCGCAAACTAATGGCGTCACTCCGCAAACCGGCTTCATCCAAAACCAGCTCAAACTTTTCCAAAATCGCAGGCAAAGCCCGCTCGCTCTCCGCAAGCGCCAATCCGCACGTCGGCAACGCCACACAGGATAACGCGTTCAACCGCAATCCCGAACGCTCGTTCTCACGATCAAGACCGTGCTTCGCCAAAATCGCCGCAATCACGGGTTTCTGCGCCTCGGTCACACCCGAAATCGTCAAGTTCTGCGAGGGCGTCAGTCGGAAATCGCCCGTGTGAATCATCGCGATTTCGCGCAACGCCGTTTTCATCGCCCACCCCTCGAGATCCCGAATCCGCCCACTCAAGATGTGGAGCCCATAGAACCACGTCCCATCCGCACAAGCGTGCCACCCGTGAGGATCCTGAATCGTCGTAAACTCATACGCTGCTGCCGGTGCAAACTTCACCCCCGACCGCTGCTCCACCTCAGTCCGGAACCAATCCACACCCCGGTCCTCAATCGTGTACTTCAACCGAGCATGCTTCCGATTCGTCCGGTCACCATGATCACGCTGAGTCGTCAAAACCGCCTCACCCACCACATTCACTTTGTCCTTCGGAATGAAGCCCAACACGTCCGCCAACCGAGGGAACGTCTCCGCATTCCCGTGACTCATCCCCAGCCCACCACCAACCGTCACATTGTACCCCTTCAACTCCCCGCCCTCGACAATCGCAATGAACCCCAAGTCCTGGGAGAACACGTCCACATCATTCGACGGAGGAACCACAAACCCAGTCTTAAACTTCCGCGGCAAATACGTCGGTCCGTACATCGGCTCCGACTCGCCACCCGCCACCATTTCCTCGTCCAACCAAATCTCATGATACGCACGCGTCTTCGGCAACGCGTACTCGCTCCAGCCCTTCGCATGCTCATACACCTCCTGTAACACCGCGCTCCGCTCCGGATTCGGAGGCGCCATCACATTGCGATTCACGTCGCCGCAGGCCGCAATCGAATCCAACAGAATCTGATGCATCCGCTGAATCAACGGCTTCACGTTCCCCTTCAAAACCCCGTGGAACTGGAACGTCTGACGCGTCGTCAACCGCAACGAAGGCGACGCAATCTCGCCCGCGAGATCATCCAAAACCAACCACTGCTTCGGTGTCGCCACCCCGCCAGGCAAACGCACCCGTAACATGAACGAAAACGCCTTCTCCTTGCCCGCTTTCTTCAGCGCAATCCGCAGGTCTCGGTCGTCCTGCAAATACAACCCGTGAAACTTCGTCAACTGACCGTTGTCATCGGAAATCGCTCCGGTCGATGCGTCCTGCATATCCTCGCGCAAGTTGCCGCGCAGGAAGTTGGATGCGGTCTTGATGCCCTCGTTTGCCGCCAGCGGCTTGGGTTCGTTGGAATTTTCAGTGCTCATGAAGTCAGTCGTTCAGTGTCGTTAAACCCGTAACCATACGGAGAAATCAGCCCCTATCGAGTGCGATTTGGTGGAACCTACCCGCGCACCCCGCCCGCACTCTCGCTTGATAGGCAGAAAACCCCCATCCAAGATTCCAAGCGAGCATCATGGCCCACCCCTACCAGAGCACCGTTCGGAACCTCACCTCCCCGCGACAACCGCAAGGACGGGACTCACTCTTCAGCTGGACCGTCGGCCTATTCGTCCTCGCCGGCGTCGTCGTCGCCTGCTGGCTCGGCTCCTTCTACATCACCGGCCACCCCGAGCAGCCATCCATGTACTCCATCTTGCGCTTCACCAAACAAGTAGGAGCACAAGCCCGATTCGAAACCACGGCCGCACCCCAAGGTAAATTTTTCTCCGCCAAAGACGCCTTCGACACGTTCTCACAAATGACGTCCCTCCAACTGGACAACGAGAACGCGAAACTCCTGCGAAACTACATCCGCAACTACAAGGAACTGTCCCGCCCTGTCCCCTACCTGCACGGAAAGTTCGTCGTCGTACAAGCCTACTCCCTGTCAAAATCCGACTTCACCACAGAGGGTCTCGTCGTGCTGACACAAGCAGTCGACCACCCCCAAGTTCTGGTGGAAGTCATCTGTCCAGCAACCCAACCGCAGCTTCGTGCCATGGCGGCCTCCTTCACCCCTGGCAACGAAATCAAATTCGAGAAAACCCTGGACCTGTCCGCCATCGTCCATGTGGCACGCCTCTCAGGAGGTTACTTCCAGCTCTCGGTAATTCCCATCCAGTACGGAACACTCGGAATCCGAGACTCCGATTTGGCGTTTTCTCTCGATCCGCCCAAACAAATCAAGGTCGGCGACACGCTGCCCGTCATCCATTCCATCGAAGTGAACCGACTCATGAAGAGCACCGCAGAGCTCCGGCGCGCCCACAAAGACGCAATCGCTCAAGGGAAAGTTCGACTCGTCGAGCGGCTCGACGGTCGCGTCGAAGGCGATCTCTCCTCTCCCCCTTCACCTCTCCCCAACCTCACAACCCAACTCGCAAAAACGACCGAAAAAAACCCGCAACCCATCGCCCCACCCAACGCATCAACTCCAAATACGCTAGCCCAAGCCACACCAGTCACCGAAGCCCCTTCCGCCCTCCTCACAGAAACATCTCAACCGCAACGCGAAAACGCGCCGCCAATCCCGCAACCCTCCCTGCCGGACATGAAAAATCCCGCGGCAATCACACAAGCGTCCGAACCCGCACCAACACCGGCACCCGAACCAAACCCAGAACCAAGCCTCTCCCAAAGAGTCGCGGAAGGCGGCCCCGCAGCGGTGAACGCCCCCCAGAAGTTAAGCCAAAACCAAAAATCAGAACCCACCACTAAACCGGCGCCAACCATCCCAAAAGCCGCACTCGTCAAAGCCCCTCAACCCGCCACCTCATCCCCAGCCAAATCGTCCGTCGCAGAAAAACCCAAAACATCCCCCGCTTCCACCCCACTCCCAAAAGCTCTCCCCGTCACCACCCAATCATCCCAACCACCACCATCCCGACCTAACGTCAACTTCCGCGACGTCGTGTCCGGTGCCGTCAGCACCCCCTCACAAAAAATACTCAGAGGCAAATTCGTCGTCACCGCTACCGGCGCCAACCAAGCCGTCCTTCGCCCCATGGAGGACCCGAAACTCGGACGCGTCATCGTCGAGTACCAAAGAGGCTCGCTGCCCAATAACGGACAAGTCATCGACGCCGATTCCGCGCCGCTCGAAATCGTCCAAATCTCGCAAAGCCCCGACGGCACAAAAACTGTTCGAGTCAGGGAATCAAGATAACCCTCCCGCCCGACAAGCGAGCGTTTCCCGAAAACCGGGGTAAATCCTGCGAAACGCAACCGACGACCCCTCCAGCAAAACGCGCCGAGCAACCATGCACCCGCTCACAAAAACCACGCTCTGGCTTCTCGTTAGCCTCATCACAACAATCTGCCGCGCAACCGTCATCGAAGCCGATCTTCTCATCGTCGGAGGCAACGAATCCGCCTGTGCCGCCGCAGTCCAAGCCGCTCGCCTCGGCGTCAAACGCATCGTTCTCGTCAATGACATCGCGTGGCTCGGCGGACAGTTCAGCTCCGAAGGCGTCGGCTGCATTGACGAATGGATTCAGGTCGACGGAAGACGCACCCACTTCCCCCGCAGCGGCCTTTTCCTGGAAGTCCTCCGAAAAATCCGAGCACACAACTCATCAACTTACGGTATCCCCAACCCCGGCAACGCGTTCTGCGGCACCGAAACCATCGAACCAGCCGCAGCCGCCGCCATCTTCGAAGATCTCGTCGCGCCCCATATCAAAAGCGGATCTCTCCGCATCGAACGCAACCTCCGACCACTAGAAGTCCTCGTCAAAGGCAACTCCGTCAACGGCGTTCGATTCGAACCCACCACTGAACAATCCACCCCACTGACAGTTCTCGCATCCATCACCATCGACGCCTCCGATTGGGGCGATATCATCCGTCTGAGCGGAGCCCGCTACGCCGCAGGCCCCGACCTCCGCGCTCGCTACAACGAACCCAGCGCTCCCGAACAGTTCGACGACGCCGGCGAACAAGAGATGAATCCCGTCTCATGGTGCGTCGTCCTCCGCGAATCAAACGGACACGACGACATCACGCCAAAGCCTCCCACCTACGACGCTCGCTCCTTCGCCGCCCTCGATCGCATCGCACCTTGGGTAAATTCCGACATGAGCGCCGGCATCTATTCGCCCAGCGGCAATAGTCCCTACACCCATCGCCGCCTCGTTGACCGCTGGCACAACGCGCTCCCAGCCGGTACCGAAGCAACCTTCCTCAACTACCCCACCCAAGATTACCCGCTCTGCCAACTCCCCTTACGTGTCCAAGAACTCCTTGAAAAAAACGCTGCCGGCAGTTCCCGAAGAAATATCGTCCACCTTCCTCACCACCTCCGAGACATCATCCTGCAGGACGCCAAACAGCATGCCCTCGGCATGCTCCATCACCTCCAAACCGCTGTCCATGAGCGCACAGGCGACTTTCCCCAGTCGTTCAAACACATGCGCCTAACCAACGAGTTCGGCACGCCCGACCGACTCCCGCCTAAACCCTACATCCGCGAAGGTCTCCGCCTCGAAGCGTTAGACGTTCTCAGCGAGAATGATCTGCGCGCCAAAACGAAAGAACCCCGCTGGGCCACGCGAATGCCCACCGACTCAGTCCTCGGATTCCAGTTCAACATCGATTTCCATCCCACACGCCGAAAATACCTGACCGCAGATCCCAATGGCCCTTGGCAATTCATCCACACCCCCTCACGCGGGTGGCACACCGACACCGACCGCGCTACCTTCCCACTCCGAGCCCTCATCCCAGCCGAATACAACGGCCTGCTCGGCGCAGGAAAAAATGTCGGCGTCAGCAGCGTCGTCCAATCCGCCTTCCGACTGCACGGACAAATGATGCACGTCGGCCAAGCCTCCGCCACCCTCGCCGCCTTATCGCTCCAACAAGAACGCCCTCCGCGCGAAATTGCATCCAACGCCGCTGCCGTCCGCGACCTGCAACTCCGCTTGGTTCGCGGTAATGGCGGCCCCGGAATCCTCCTCTGGCCTTGGCAAGACCTCACACCCGACGACCTCCATTTCGAGGCCGCAAACATGCTCGCGGTCCGCGGCATCTGGCGCTCCTCAGCCGACACCGTTCACTTCGAACCAGAAAAAACGGTCACTCGACGCGAACTGGCAATCGCTCTCGTTCGCACCCTCCGCAGCTCAGTCCGCCACCAAGATTTCAGTCCCGCGTCACGCTCGCCCATTTACGAGGATTTACCAGAAGGCGAACCCTACCGCCTCGAAATCGAAGCAATGGTGGCGCGCGCATCCTTCGAACCCCACGCAAAGCGTTTCAACCCAGAAGCACCAGCCACCATCGGCAACCTCGCCGACTGGTCCACCCGATGCGGAATCACCGTTCCAAAAGGCTTCACGGAAAACGCAAATGCCCCACTTCGCCGCTCCGATGCCGTCACTCGGCTCTGGAAAATCCTTCGCGAACTGGGCGAGAGATCACTCACCCAACTCGACGATAACGACAGAAATAACATCCCCGATCACCTCGATTCCCACTAAACGCCCGCCGCCCAAACCGCTTAACACACCGCGCCGCTCACCCCGTCAACTCCCCCACGCTCAGCCACCGGCGACTCCTCCCCGCGCACTAACGCAGCCGCTCGCAGCAACTCACGCATCGAACGCAGATGCAACTTGCCGCGAATGTTCGCTGCATGCGCCTCCACCGTCTTTGTGCTCACCCCTAACTTCAACGCAATCCGTCGCGTCGAACACGCCTGCCCAAGCCATTTCATCACCTCCCGCTCACGGGCCGTCAATAATCCCAACCCCTGAAGCGACCGCTCAAACGCCGGTCCAACCGAGTTCGCAGACCGAATCTGCGCCAAAAATCCGGGCGCCGCCGCCTCGCTCACAAACAAGTGCCCACTCGCCGCCTTCAAAACCGCGTTCTTCAAAGCATCACGCCACTCCGTCTTGTGCACATAACTCGTCGCACCACGCCGAATCGCCTCATGAACAATCCCCGCATCACTGCTGCGCGAAAACACGACCACCACTCCCCCTCCATCCGTCAATCCATCCAACTGCTCCCAATCCGGAACACCCCGCTCGTCCACAATCTCCACCACCCAAACCCGACGACGCCCCTCAACCACCCGCAAATCCACCCGCAAATCCATCGCGCCCACCGAACCCGCCACGCGAATCAATGCGCCCGGTAAATCCACCGAAAGCCATTCGCGCAAACCAGAGCCCACCACAGGGTACGGATCCAAAATCACCACCTCCACCACCGTCTCCTCACCCACACCCCCACGAACCCCAACCCCAGAAACCGCCGCCCCAACACAACCACCTAAGGCGACAGATCCAACATCAGCCAAAGACTTACAGGTTGCGCTGTCGCGAGCCGACAACCCACTGCCCATCTTTGAGTTCTTACCGGAATCAACAATGCCACTTTCTTTAGAATCTGGATGCATAATACATCCCCCTATCGCAACACCGACCGCAACGGTCGCTCGGAAACCGTTTTGACTCCCCGCAATCGACTTCTTCCGTCGCGCACCCCCTGTTCTCGCCCAAAAACCGACTATTTTTATCAACTCATGACTTTCTACCGCGCATTGCCAGATTCCTGCTCCACAATACAGCGGAGACCCGTCGCTCAGCGAACCGTCTCGCACTCAGAAAAAACCGAACCTACCCACCCACCATGGCCACCATTGCCGTTCTCGGAACCCTCGACACCAAAGGACACGAACACGCATTCGTTGCAGACTGGATCCGTCAAGCCGGACACCAAGCCATGCTCATTGACGTCGGCACTCAAAAGCCGCCCCAAATTAACCCGTCTTACACTCGCGAAAGCGTCTTCTCCCTCGCACACGAAGACTCCAGCATCCTGTCCTCCCTGAAAGATCGCGGCGCTGCCGTCACCAAAATGGGCCAAGTCGCCGCGAAAGCGCTCCGCGCACTCGTCGAACAAAAACGCATTCAAGGCGTCATCTCCCTCGGAGGCGGAGGCGGCACCTCCATCGCAGCCACCGCCATGCAGGCCCTGCCACTCGGCTTCCCAAAAGTCATCGTCTCCACCCTCGCGAGCGGCAACACCTCCCAATACATCGGTTCCAAGGACATCGTCCTCTTCCCCAGTATCGTGGACATCTCCGGTATCAACCGCATCTCCCGCCCCATCTTCACCCGCGCCGCCGGAGCCATCTGCGGCATGGTCGAATCCTACGTCGGCTTCCAAGCCGTTGACGAACAACCCGCCATCGTCGCCAGCATGTTTGGCAACACCACCGGATGCGTCGACCGCGCCAAAGTCATGTTCAAAAACTCGGGCTTCGAAACCCTCGTGTTCCATTGCACCGGCATCGGCGGTCAAACCATGGAATCCATCATCGACTCCGGCCTCGTCCAAGGCGTCTTCGACATCACCACCACCGAACTCGCCGACGAAGTCGTCGGTGGCGTCCTCTCCGCAGGACCCGATCGTCTCAACGCCACCGCCCGCGCAAAACTGCCCGCCGTCATCGCCCCAGGCTGTGTCGACATGGTCAACTTCCAAGGCAAAGACACCATCCCCGAAAAGTTCAAAGATCGCCTGTTCTACGAACACAACCCTCAGGTCACTCTCATGCGCACCAACGCGGAAGAATCCGCGAAAATCGGCGCTCTCATCGCCGAGAAAGTCAATAGCTACACGGCCCCAGTCACCATCTTCTTCCCCACACGCGGTATCAGCGCCCTCTCCGGCCCCAGCCAACCCTTCCACGACCCTGAAGCGGACCAAGCCCTGTTCGCAGCCATCAAAGCCAACATCCGAAAAGACATCCCCTGCAAAGAACTCAAAGCCAACATCAACGACGCTCCCGTCGCCGATGCCATGGCGCGTGAACTCATCACGCACATCAATACCTGGAAAGCCAAACAACAGCGCTAACCCAAACCGCCGTCCCTCACGCCGTCGCATCCCCCGCACGGCGTGAAAAAATCCACCGCAGGCCATGGCCTCCCACCTGCGCATGACCGTCGAGGAACGCGTGCGCAAAGGCGCCCGCGCCGCAATCACCGGTGCCGTCACCAACCTCCTCCTCGCAACCGCAAAAATACTCGGCGGTATCTTCGGCAACAGCTACGCACTCATCGCCGACGGAATCGAATCCTGCCTCGATCTTTTCAGCTCTGCCACAGTCTGGTTCGGCCTCTCCTTCGCCGCAAAACCCCCCGACAAAGAGCATCCGTACGGACACGGTAAAGCCGAAACCCTGGCATCCCTCGCCGTCGCCCTCACGCTCATCGTCACCGCCATCTTCCTCGCCGCGCGCAGTATCCGCGAAATCATCACCCCGCACCACGCACCTGCGCCCTTCACCCTCGCCATCCTCACCGGCGTCGTTCTCGTCAAAGAAGTCCTCTTCCGACGCATCCTCAAACTCTCCCTCGAAATCGGAAGCACCGCCGTTCACTCCGACGCGTGGCACCACCGCGCCGATACCTTCACTTCCCTCGCCGCCTTCATCGGCATCACCATCGCCATCATCGGCGGACCCGGCTTCGAACCCGCTGACGATTACGCCGCCCTGCTCGCCTGCATCCTCATCACCTACAACGGAATCGACCTGCTCCGCAACGCCGTCGCCGACATGATGGACACCGCTCCCGATCCCGCCGTCCACTCCGCCGTCGCTGAAACCGCCCAATCCGTCGACCACGTCATCGCCATCGAAACCTGTCGAATCCGCAAAATGGGATTTCATTTCTACGCAGATCTACACGTCGTCGTAGACCCCGATCTCACCGTGCGACAAGGACACTCCATCGCCCACGCCGTCAAAGACGCCGTCCGCTCCAACTTCCCCTCCATCGCCGACGTCCTCGTGCACATCGAACCCGCCTCACCCAACTTCAATCCCAACAGCAACTCCAAATGAACCTGACTGACCTCGCTTGGCCCACCATCCGCGACCTAGCACCCCACACCCCCATCGTCTTTCCCGTCGGAGCAATCGAGCAGCACGGGCACCACCTCCCCGTTGCCACCGACAGCATGCTGCTCGCCGAAGTGGTCAAACGCACCCAACTCCATACCAAAAATCGAATCCTTTTCGCCCCCCTTCAGTGGCTCGGCAACTCCGATCACCACCTGAACTTCGCTGGCACCCTCACCGCCGATCCGCGCGCCTATATCGACATGCTCAAACGACTTATCCACAACGCCGTCGAGCATGGATTCAAGCGAATCATCTTTCTCAACGGTCACGGAGGCAATGACATCCCAGGTCGACAAGCCATCTTCGAAACCCGTCAATCCCACCGCCATCGCAACGACCTCCTCCTCCTATTCACAACCTACTGGGACCACGCAACGCCTTGGACAACCCGAGAAGATCTCGTTCAACGCGCCATGGGACACGCCTGCGAATGGGAAACCTCAATGATCCAAGCCATCCGTCCCGATCTCGTTGGCTCCATTCAACATCTTGAGGACGTCCCCGTTGAGTTCGGGTTCGAACCCGCCTACCGAGGCTGGATCACTGATGATCGAACCACCATGGGCCACATGGGAAAACCAAGACACGCCAACCCTGAAAAAGGCGAACACCTCCTCAATGCCTACGCACACGGCGTTTCCAATTTTCTCCTCAAACTCGAGGCGTGGGACGGACACTCTTGGTTGCCCGACTCAAATCATTAAGCAGAGCCCCAACGCGTAAACAGACCCGTCCAGACTCCCTCACCAAGGACCCGTCCAGACTCCCGCTGCCTTCCGTGACACTCACACCGCCCACCAACTACCGCCCCTCTCCCGACCCAATCTCCACCTGCTGACCCGTCGCCGTCACGTAGTTCAACTTCGTGCGCGCCTCGTACCGTCCCAACCCAGCCTGCGGATACACCACCAACACCCCCGTCAATAACTCGCTCCTCACACCGCTCGCCGCACTTCGCACCGTCACCATCCGCATCCGCCCACCCTCCAAAATCCCATTCACCACCCCCAACACATTCCCAGGCGCACTCGTCCACCCAGACCCATCCACCGCCGCTCCATTCACCGTCCACCACGGTCCCCCTATCACAGGCTTCCTCACACTCACATCCGTCAGCGCTGAACTCCACTGCGTGTACGGCGTCATCACACTCGTCACCGTCACCACTCCATCCTTCCACACCGCACTCTCAGGCACTCCCGCAAACTCCACTCGATTCCGAGGCGTCGTCACCAACAACAAGTTCGCTCCACTCAATCCATTGCCCAACTGACCAAGCTTCCCGTTCCCCCACGCCAACACCCCTCCCCCTCGCTTCATCCCGTACCCCTGCGCGTCCCCAGCGCACACACTCGCCCAATCCGTCGCGCCATCCACCGCCACTGGCACCATCGACATCGTGCGCCCACTCAACACCACCCCCAACTGCGCGTTCACATTCGAACCCCATCCCCTCAACACCCCATCCGTCCCAACCCCAAGCACATGCTCGCGCCCCACACTCACACTCCGCCACGTCATCCCACCACTCACCCCAACAGGCACCAAGCGCTGCACCACACTCCCATCCCCTAACTGCCCACTCGCATTCCCACCCCACGCACTCAAACGCCCATCCACACCTCGCCCATACGAACTATTCAACCCCGCATACGCCTCCGCCCACCCAGTCCCACTCCCAACGCGCACTGGCACCGCGCTGTCTCGCGTCGTCCCCACTCCCAACTGACCAAACCCGTTCCAACCCCACGCCCACATACTCCCATCCACCCTCACCCCAAGCACATGCCCGCGCCCAGCACTCACTCCCTTCCACACCTTCAACGCCCCAACCTGCACAGGAACCCGGCTCCCAACCATCGTCCCATTCCCCAACTGACCACTCCCGTTACTCCCCCAACCCCACAAACTCCCGTCACTCCTCAACCCCATCACAAAATCACGTCCCGCACTCACCTTCACCCAATCCGTCAACACCCCAACCTGCACTGGCTCAGCCCGCATCCCAACATCCCCAACCCCCAACTGACCACTCTCATTCCCTCCCCACGCCCACAACGTCCGCCGCGTCTGACTCACCCCGCCCACCAGCACCTCACTCCGCCGAATCCCTACCGTGAAGTTGTCCCCAGCACTCACCTCCTCCCAATCACTCCAACTCCCAACCACCTCAGGCACCAACACCGTCTCCCCAACGCGCCCTCCCCCAAGCCCCAACTGCCCACTCCCATTACCTCCCCACGCCCACAAACTCCCATCCGCCTTCACCCCAACTCCATGCACACTCCCCAACACCCCGTCATTCAACCGCCGCGACACACTCATCTTCCCATACAACCCGCCCTCAGGCATCACCATGAACGTCCGCACCACATCCTCCGCGCTCCGCACCGTCGCCTTCCCGTTCTGTCGCGCTCGAATCACCACCACCCCTGCCTTGCCAGCCACAGGCTTCACCGTCTGCGCTCCCGTAAACTCAATCACATCTCCCCCAGCCAACACCTCCACCTCCGCACTCAACCCATTCGTCGACGGACTCAACCCCACTCCCAACCCAAACGCTCCACTCCCAGCCGCCTTCTGGCCAATCTCAGGAAACACAATGCTCTGCGTGCTCGCGTTCCCGCTCACGCTCACCGCCGCACTATCCGCCATCCCTAAATCGTTCCCAATCCGCACCATCACTCGGTACGCCCCTCCCACTCCCTCCGCCATCACTCCCCCACTCACCACCGCATTGCGATTCACTTCCATCCGGCTCTTCACGTAACCCCCTTCTTCCCAACTCCTCACACTCACCCCGTCCGCCGTCACAATATCCTTCGTCACCACACCACCCACCACCTTCTGCCACACCACTTTATACAACCCTCCAGAACTTATACCCCCCAACGCCGTTCGCGTCTCAACCCGCAACGTGCCGCCATTAGCCACCACCCCACCCACAGGTTGCTCCACAAACTCCGTCGGCAACGTCGCCACCAACAACGCCACTTCTCGACTCGTTACTCGCTTTGTTACACCCAAAAACGTGTTGCTTATCACCACCTTGTACATCCCCTTGTCCCCTCCTCCCACACTCCCTATCACCAAATCCTTCTCCGTCGCTCCACTCAACTCCACCCCATCCTTCATCCACTGATAACTCAGCGGTCCACTCCCACCCGCCACCACTCCAAAACTCACGCTGCTACCCCCATACCCAATCACCTCCTTCGGTTGCACGCTCACGCTCGGCCCCACATACACCTTCACCTCCGCCACAGCACTCTCCACCACACCCCCTAAGTTGCTCGCGCGCACCGTATAACTCCCCGCCTGCGCACCCTTCAATCCGCTCAACACCAACTGCGTACTCGTCGCTCCAGCCACCGCCACACCGTTCCGGTACCACTGATACGTAAACGGAGCCGTCCCACCACTCACCACCACCTTCAGCGTTCCTCCGCCTCCCTCCCACACCTCAAACCCCACAGGCTGCTCCCCAATCACCGCGGGTTCCACCACCGTCAAACGCGCCTCCACACTCTCCACCTTGCGCGTCTCTCCCACAAACGTGTTGCTCACCTCCACCTTGTACATCCCCTCATCCCCCTTCACCACCCCACTCACCCCCAACACCGCTCCCGTCTTCCCACTCATCGCCACCCCGTCCTTGTACCACTGATAACTCAGCGGCCCGCTCCCACTAGCCACCACACTCAAACTCCCGCTCCCCCCCAACCCAACACTCGTCGCCACAGGCTGCTTCACCACCCCAGGCGCCACCGCCACCGTCAACGCCGCCCCTGCACTCGTCACGCTCCCTCCCAAGTTGCTCACACGCACCGTGTAAATCCCTCCATCCGTCCCAGCCACACTCCCAATACTCAAACTCGATCCCGTCTTCCCTGCCATCGCTACCCCATTCTTAAACCACTGATAATCATACGGCGCCGTGCCCCCACTCACCCCAACCTCAAAACTCCCACTCTGCCCCTGCCACACCGTCACCCCACTCGGCTGCTGCCCAATCACCGGCGCATACACCAAACTCAATCCAGCCGCATTACTCGTCACCCCTCCGGCCGCGTTACTCAACCGCACTCGGTACTTGCCCACCGCAGCCTCCATCGCGTTGCTCACCACATAGTTCGCTCCCGTCGCTCCCGCTATCGCAACGTCCTTCGTCGCATCCGCTTCATCCACCACTCGCGACCACTGGTAGTTAATCGGCCCAAACGCCGTAGCCCCAACACTCAACGTCACACTCCCCTTATACCCAACACGCACATCCACAGGCTGCTTCACGATCACCGGTGGCAACAACTTCACCAACACGTTCACCGACCCGCTCGTCACACTCCCAGCCGCATTCGTCACTCGCACACTGTAGCTCCCCGTGTTCGCGTCCACCGCGTTCGTTATCGCCAAACTCGAGGCCGTCTTCCCACTCATCGCCACCCCACCCTTCATCCACTGATAACTCAACGGCGCGCCCCCACTCGCCACCACGCTTAACGTGTACGTTCCGCCATACGTCACCTCTCCCCCAACCGGCCCCTGCGTCACCACAGGTATCAAGAACGCGCTCACATTCGCTCCCGCGCTACTCACGCTCTTCACCTCGTTACTCACCTCCACCGTGTACACCCCCGCATCCGCTGCCTTCATCGAAGCAATCGTGTAACTCGCTCCACTCGCACCACTAATCGCCACCCCATCCTTCTTCCACGCATAACTCAGCGGCGCATACCCACTCGCCTCCACACTCATCGTAAAGCTCCGGTTCTCCAACACGCTCCCTCCAACCGGCGCTTTCGTAATCACCGGCGCCGCCTTCACTCCCAACACCGCGCCCGTGCTCGTCACACTCCCCACCATATTCGTCACCTTCACCATGTACGTCCCCGCATTCGCCGGCACCGCCTTCGCCAACGTCAAACTCGCGCTGTTCGTGTTCGCAATCGCAACCCCGTTCCTCATCCAAACGTAACTCAGCGGCCCCTCCCCCGTGCACTCCACACTCAACACCGCGTCCTCTCCCTCCTTCACCACCAACCCCTCAGGCTGCTTCGTAATCCGCACCATCTCACGCACCACCACACTCGCACCACTCGATACCGTCGTCCCATACGCGTTCGTCGCCTCCAACGTGTACACCCCTCCACTCGTCCTCAACACCGGACTCACCGTCAAATCCTTCACCACCCCTCCTGCCACCACCACCCCATCCTTTTTCCAAACATAACTCATCGGCGCTGTCCCAATCAGCGTCGGCTTAAGCGCGTACGTTCCACCTTCATTCACACTCCCTCCCACCGGTTGCACCGTAAAGTGCGGCGGCGCCAACACCGTCACCACCGCGTTCGCACTCACCGCGCTCCCTACACTGTTGTACGCCTCCGCCACGTACACCCCGCCCTCAGGCGCTGCAACCCCACTCACCAACAACGTCGACCCGCTCGCACCAGCAATCAACACCCCGTCCTTCTTCCACCGGTACTGCGCCTCCGGCTTACCCACCGCCTCAACGCTCAACACCAAGTCCGTCCCATGCATCAACGTCGTCGTCGCCACTGGCTGCACCACAAACTGCGGCACCTTGTTCACCGTCAACGACACCTCCGCACTCTCCGTCACCCCGTAGTCGTTATACGCATCCACCGAATACTTCCCCTCATCCCCAAGCACCGCGCTCCCAATCGTCAGCGTCGCCGCCGTCGCACTCGTCAAATACACCCCATCC
>JBEEPE010000152.1:0-3283 GCA_041191265.1 Verrucomicrobiota bacterium
GTGTGGGTATGATTTTGTCATACCCGAGGAGACCCGCTGTGATCAGGCGTACCCAAGTTTAGACCTTGGGCGGGTACTCAATCTGGCAAATCCCCGAGACCGCAATTCGTCCAAAAGTTCCGCCACAGTTGCCGTGTCTTGCTGGTGGCTTCGCTGAAGAATCCGAGATCATGACGTTCCAGTTCTTCTTGAATGAACCTCTTGCTAGGTCTCTGGAAATCATTTGCTTGGTAATATCGACAACCGATATCCAAGGCTCTCACAACGCGGTGAACATTATTTCGGGGCGCATCGCTGCGAGCTGTAATCCACTTCCGACGAAGCGACATCACCGCAGGTACGAAAGCGTTTTTAATCAACGATATCGCCTTTGCCTCCTCTTCTTCATAGACGGCCTGCCGGATGGTTTCGGCAAAAGCATCAAAGAACGCGAGTGTTGAGTCGTGGTGAACCGGCACGCCTTTGGTCAACCCTATGCACGCTGCAAACATCTCTTCGAGAGCCTCGGCGCGATTGATACGCGCCTGTGCAAGGTCGTCACTCGAGCCTCCAGCCCGATCGTTGGTACCGTAAACGGCTTTCATGAAGGCTTTGGCCGCCCTACCGTTCGGTCGAGTCACAAGTGTTCCATTGGGGTAAATCACCGTGACGAACTCGGAGCACTCGCTCTTTACAGTGTACACTTCGCCGTAGAGCGAAAAGCTATCCGACTCCGCATTTCGTTTTTGTTTTGGCATGGGCGATTGGCGCTGTGGTTTGGGCGGGCTTGTCAATGAACGTGATTTGAGGCGAGTTGAGGCTGAGCCACCGTCCGATTCCAACGCTCACTCGGTCTTTCTGGTCAGCGTAGTGCATAGCGGTGATCTGGATGTCCGCGTGGCGAAGAAAACGACTCGCCGCGTAAATGCCGCTATTCGTGGCGATCAGGCTGCCAGCCTCCTTTCGCAGCGTGTGCAGAGGCTTGGGCGTGTTGACTCCGTTGCGTCTTAGCCATGCGATTAATCGATCAAACACCGCCCCGCATCGGTACATCTGTCCCCATTCCCTCGATCCGCTGTCGCCATCAGCACCGCCAATCACGAACGGCCCCTTCGCCTTGGCATAATGCCCTCGAAGGATGGAAATCACCTCCTCCTCAATCGGCACGCATCCAGCCGAGTCCTCTGTCTTGAGCGCCCCCACCTCCGTCGCCTCGACGCGGATGACTCCGCTGGCAAAGTCCACCTGTCTCCACAAAAGTTTATCCATCTCGCTACGCCGAAGCGCGGCTCCAATCCCAAGCAGAAGAGCGACAAAAGCGTCCGAATCCTCGGTCAGGAGTTCCCTTGATGCCGCATCGAAGAGCGCCTCTAGGTCGAGTGTGGAGTTGTACCGCATGGATTCCCTCGGGAACATTTCGCAACCGTGAAACGGCACGGGGGAAGGCAGCTGGATGCCCTTGATGAACTTGAGCATCTTCTCTGAAAACAGAGATCGAGCCTGACGGATGAGTGAGTTCGCACTGATCCGCTTTGTGCGTTGAAGAGCGGGATTATTTCCCGCCTTGCCGACGAACCGTATGCGCCATGCTTGAATCGCTTCCGGTGTTAGAATGGTCAATGGAGCCTCCTCGATTTTTGTCCGGTAAGCGCTCTTCTTGGCTCCGGCGAAGCGTTTTTTCGATTTTGAAACTGAGAGGATGTCACCGGCAATCAATCTCAGAGATCGCGCATAGCCTCCAAACGTGGATGGTCGTCCATCGAACACCTGCTCGGCGGCAGCAATCCACGCTCCGATGGTGGAGGGGAAATCTGCCACTTTGGGAGCGTCAGGACGATACTTCGCCAGCGTCGGCTCTACACCGAGGCTTACCAAGTCATTGTAAATGTTTCGGGCTTCAATCGCGGCTGCGTCTTTATTCGGAGTTCGCAGGCTGAATGTCAGGCGACGGAGCTTGAAGCAGATGGGCATTGACCAGTTCGGGGATTCCTCACCTCGCCCATTTTTTGTCTTCCTCAGACGCGTCTTCCAGTAGCGCGAATCTGTTTTCAGGAATGCCTTTGCCTGAATTCGCACCGCGTTGCTGCGCAATTGCTGCGTAATCACACCGTTCACATCTGTGCTGCAATGATCCGAACTGTTCTGTTTCGATTGCTTTCTTTTCATCTTATCTGGAGATAGTTAAGCCTTCCGTAAGAGAACATCATGGAACTTATCGGGTCAAGCGGAGACAACTTGCAAAGCTGATTCGTAATCAGTAGGTCGCGGGTTCAATTCCCGCCACTGGCTCCATGAAAATCAACGCCTTACACCGAAGCCAAAAAATCAGTGAAGTTTTGAGTGGCAGTTGCGTGGCAGTTTTGAGGTTCAACTTTCCTGCTCTACACCTCCCCCCTACACGACTCTGCTCTTTCCGTTCGGAGCTTACCGTCCCCCGCGAAAACGGCAGGAAATCCTCAGTGGATATCCAAAGGGCATCCTCGCAACAGATCGCGCTCTCGCCTCAATGGTCGCCAGTTGGGGGGGGAGGGGGTCTCGGCTGGAATCGAGATCGGAAGAGCCAGACGCATTGCTCCACGGAAAGTTATTCCACAAATGGCCGAAAGTGCATTGCTGATACCTCTGGTATACAATGCATTGCATGAACACCTCGCGAAGATTGCACCCGCTCATCGAACGTATCAGCGCCCCGCCGCCTCTCTTCCCCGCCGTCGAGATTCCCGCTCATTTGCGAAAGCGCAGTAAACGTATCGATAAGCGCATCCGACTGCTTCTGTGGTGGCTCACCTACAGGCTAGCCGTGGAGAGGAACGTGGATAAACGCGCAGTGAAGGAGGCCGCCGAGAAGACGCGTCTGACGCCGCAAGAGGTGTATGCCGTAATGGCGGACTACCCCATTCACTGGGAGCGAGTGCTCCTCAAACGCACGCTTCGGCTAAACCATCAGCGCAAGCACGGCTCGGTTCCCGATGGGGTAACCCCCGGCTGGCCGCTCGGACGCCACGTAACCCAGTTCGCAGCAACCCTCACCCGAAGGCAACGAAGCCTCGAGAAGAAACCCCTAAAGCTCCTCCGCTGGGCCAAAGCCTGTCTTCTGGGCTGACTGCACATCTGCTTCGCCATCGAAGAGCGGAAGGCCTGCCATCCCGTCCCCCCCGCGTCCGCCCAGCGCCAGGCGCTCCTCCGGCTCCGGCATCGAAGGGCGACATCTCCGGCTCGCTCCTCTCGCCTCCGTGTCCCCCTTCATGCCTGCGCCTCACTCCATCGACGGAACTAGGGCCAAGCGAAATCCGAGGTCGATGAA
>JBEEPE010000153.1:0-8757 GCA_041191265.1 Verrucomicrobiota bacterium
CGGGTGGTAAATGCGTGGGGGGAAGAAGCGGGTTGAAAACCCGCTCTCCTTGAGAGGGGGGGGCGAGTGTGTGTGGTTACATCTCGCAGTCGTGGTCGCAGACGATGACGCGTTCAAGGCGTGGGACGACTTTTTCGACGGCGGCTTGGTGGATGGGGTGTGGGAGGTAAGCGTCGCGGGCGGCGGGGCTTTCGAAGAGCATCACAAAGCTGTGCGTGAAGCCGTCGCTGAGGCCTTCGGTGCTGTTATTGACGCCCCAGGTGAGGTTGAGAATTCCGGGGATTTGTTTTGGCAGGTTCTCGATGATGTTCCAGACGTCGGCGATGTCGGCGGGGGTGCAGGAATCTTTGAACTTAAAGAAGGCGATATGTTTGGTTCTGGTGGCCATGGGCAAATCGTGGGGAAAAGGACGTGGGCTGTGAAACCTGATTTACGGGACGGGTTGAGAATGTGGGGGACGGGTTGCGGATTGTGGATGTTGGTTGGGGGGTGATTGGGCTCGGGTCGTGTTCGGGCTTTTCTCGAGCGTTGGTCGGAGAGAGTTTTTGGTGATGTTGGTTACGGGAATCCCATGGGTAACGGTGGCGGCGACGGGGATGGCGCCGTTTTTTAGTCTCTTGGCGCTGGTGCTTGTGGTGGCGGTGTTTGTGTCGCTTCTGATGGTGCGGATGCGGCAGAGTTTGCTGGCTGGATATTTTTTGAGTGGGGTGTTGATTGCGAACAGCGGTGCGTTGGGTTTGGTGGGGATTCCTGCGCATGACCCGTTGATTGGGCACCTTGGCGAGGTTGGAGTGATTCTTCTGATGTTCACATTGGGGCTCGAGTTTTCATTTTCAGAACTCGCGCATTTGTGGAGGTTTGCGGTGATGGGTGGCGGGTTTCAGGTTGCGCTTACGGCGGGGTTGGTGGCCCTCGTTGCGCGGGGTGCGGGCATGGGTTGGCCGGAGGCGGTGGTGACGGCGTTTGCGGTCGCTTTGAGTTCGACGGCCGTCGCGGTGAAGTCGTTTCAGGAGATGGGGCGAGCGGATAGTCCGGGGGCGCGGTTGGCATTGGGAGTGGGGTTATTTCAGGACATCTTGGTGGTGTTTTTTTTGTTGGTGTTACCGTCGTTGTACGGGGAGGTGGGGGGAGCGAGTGGAGGTCTGATTTGGGCGGTGGGGAAGGGGGTGATTTTTCTCGGGGCCGCGGTATTGCTTGCGCGGTATGGGAATACGCCGTTGCTGCATGCGGTCGCACGCACGCGCAGTCGCGAACTGTTTACGCTGACGGCGTTTGGGATTTGCGCAGCGGTGGCGCTGATTGCGGAGGGGATGCAGCTGAGCCTCGCGCTGGGTGCGTTTGCGGCGGGGTTGGTGTTGAGCGAATCGATTTATTCGCACCGGATTATGGGGGATATCCAGCCGTTTAAGGACTTGTTCCTCACGATTTTTTTTATCTCGGTTGGATTGATGATTGATCTTTCGGTGGTGGCTTCGGATTTCGGAATCATCGTGGCTGGGACCGTTGTGTTGATGGGGGTGAAGGCGTTGATTGTGCGTGGGGTGGCGCGTTTTTTGGAGATGGGCTGGCGGTCGGGTTGGATGGGCGCGGTGAGTCTGGCGAGCACGGGAGAGTTTTCGTTGGTGTTGATGCGCAAGGCGGGGGCGATTCGTCCGTTTGATCCGCGGCTCGAGCAGATTCTACTGGCTTGCACGGTATTGAGCATGGCGGCAGTGCCAGCGTTGTTACGTTGGGTGCGCTCGTTTTCCGAGACGCGTTCCACTCCGCGTTTGCCCGATCTTGATCCGCGTCATCCGCGGACGTTGCGTGAGCATGCGATCATTTGCGGGTACGGTCCTGTGGGTTGCCGTTTGAATGAGGCGCTTCGGTTGAGCGGGGTTTCGACGTTGGTGTTAGACTTGAATGCTGACACGGTGCGCCGATTGCGTAACGAGGGGCAGCCGGTTCTGTTTGCGGATGCCTCGCATTTTGAGGCATTGCAGTTGGCAGGGGTTGAGCACGCGAGGTTGGTGGCTTTTACGTTTCCTGCGGTGGCAGTGACATTGGCGGCTTTGCCGGAGGTGCGTGAGAGGAACGCGGGCATTGTGGTGTTTGCCCGAGCAAAGTTTGAGGGCGATGCGGAGGCGCTTCGTGAGCGTGATGTGCGGGTGATTCACGATGAGCGGGAGAGCGCGGTGGCGATGATTGAGAGTGTGTTTTGCGTGTATGAAAATGCTGGGCTCACGCGGGAGGAGATTTTGAGGGTGACGGATGGTTCTCGGTCAGGGCGGTGAACTGTGTTTAATCCTGCGCAGAGTCGAGGCTCGGCGTGGGTAGCGCGGAAGGGGATGGGGAGTCAAAAGTGCCAACTGGCGGTTTCTTGTGCCTGTCCGATAACGCATAAAAAATGTCGACAGTTGAGGGGGGGTTCTTGCTTAGGGTGTGGGGGTTGTCATATGTCCAAAAAAATTCGTATAGCGGTCGTGGGCCTCGGATTCGGGGCGGAGTTTATTCCTATTTGGCAGCGTCATCCGTTGACGGAGTGTGTGGCGGTTTGCCAGCGGAATCCGGAGAAGCTGGAAGCGGTGGCGAACGAGTTTGGGGTAGCGAAGCGGTACGCGGATTTTCGGGAGTTACTGAAAGATCCCGAAGTGGATGCGGTGCACATTAACTCACCGATTCCGGATCATGGTTGGATGAGCATTGAGGCGTTGAAGGCGGGCAAGCACGTGGCTTGTACGGTGCCGATGGCGACGTCGGTGGAGGAGTGTTTGGAGATTATCCGTTTGTGTGACAGTACGGGGCTGCGGTACATGATGATGGAGACGGTGGTGTACAGTCGTGAGTTCCTGTTTATGAAGGATTTGTACGAGCGAGGTGAGTTGGGGAGGATTCAGTTTTTGCAGGCGAGCCATCAGCAGGACATGGATGGTTGGCCGAACTACTGGCCAGGGTTACCGCCGATGCACTATGCAACGCACTGTGTAGGTCCGGTGTTGGGGTTGCCGAAGCGGGACGCGGAGTATGTGAGTTGTTTTGGGTCGGGATTGATTCGGGACGAGTTGGTGGGGCATTACGGGTCTCCGTTTGCGGTTGAGACGGCGCACATTAAGATGGCGGGTTCGGATTTGTCGGCGCGGGTGTATCGGAGTTTGTTTGATACGGCGCGTCAGTATCGGGAGAGCATTGATGTCTATGGGTCGAAGAAATCGGTGGAGTGGCCGCTGGTGGAGCATAAGCCGTTGATTTTGCATACGGCGAAGAGAGCGGAGGCGGAGATACCAGAGGAGGTGACGGCCCCTGACTTTGCGCATTTGTTGCCTGCTGAGATTCAGCGGTTTACGACGCGCGGGGTTTACGATTCGGACGACAACCAGCATTTGAGCTTCACGCAGGGTGCTGGGCACGGGGGGAGTCATCCGCATTTGGCGAATGAGTTTGCGCAGGCGCTGGCAGCGGGGCGCGAGCCATGGCCGAATGCGCGCCAGTCGGCTAACTGGACGTGCACGGGCATTTTGGCGCATCAGAGTGCGTTGGAGGGTGGTAAGTTGATGGCGTTGCCGAAGGAAACAGTTTCCGTGTAAGGGGCGAGATTGAGTTGCGGGGCATGCGTTGTTTGCGCTGCCCCGAGGCGGGGGGGTGTGGTGGTTGGAGTTGGGTGAGCGTTGCTATTGGTTTGGCGGAGGGGACTGTGTATGTTTACGAATCAGTACCGAGTTCATCTTAAACATCCATGAGTCACTCTCTTCCGCCTCCTCTTGCGATTGGAAACGTTCAACTTGGGGGCGATCGGCCGCTCTTTATTCTTGGGCCGTGTGTTATTGAGTCGGAGGAATTTACGTGGAAAATGGCCCGTGCGTTGGGTCAGGTCTGCGGTTCGTTGGGGGCGCAGTTCGTGTTTAAGGCGTCGTACGACAAGGCGAACCGGACGTCGGTGAAGAGTTTCCGAGGACCGGGAGTGGAGGAGGGGTGTCGGTTATTGGGGGAGATTGGAAAGGAGTTGGGGGTACCGGTCACGACGGATGTTCATAGTCCTGAGGAGGCGGCGGTTGCGGCGCGATGGGTGGATGTTCTGCAGATTCCGGCGTTTTTGTGTCGTCAGACGGATTTGATTGAGGCGGCGGCGCGGACGGGGCGGGTGGTGAATGTGAAGAAGGGGCAGTTTTTGGCACCTCAGGATGTGCGGAATATTGCGGTGAAGTTGGAGTCGTTTGGGTGTGACCGATATTTTTTCACCGAGCGCGGGGTTAGTTTTGGGTACAATAATTTGGTGGCGGATATGCGGAGTCTGTTTTGGATGAGGGAGTTGGGGTATCGGGTTGTGTTTGATGCGACGCATTCGGTGCAGCGGCCTGGGGGGGGAGGGGATCGGACGTCTGGCGACGGGGTTTTGGCCCCGGTTCTTGCGCGGGCGGCGGTCGCGGCGGGATGCGATGGTGTGTTTATTGAGACGCACGAGAATCCGTCGGAGGCGATGTCGGATGGGCCCAACCAGATTCCTTTGGCGGAGTTGGGCGGGTTGTTGGGCAAGTTACAGTCGATTCATTCGTTGGTGGTATGATGAGGTGGTGGTTCAGAGAGTGGACGGTGGGTGTGGCGCTTCTGGGGACTGTTGGTTTCTGCGAGGAGAAGGGGGACCGTCCGTTGGAGATTCCCTTGGTGAGGGGCGAGGATTCGCTTGGGGTGGTGATTCCGGAGCACCGGTTGGATGGGACGTTAAAGAGTCGGTTTTCGTTGGCGGTGGCGCGGTTGGTGGAGGGGAGTTGGGTTGAGGTGGAGCGGAGTCTTTTCGAGTCGGTCGGGAAGGATGGGGGGGTGGAGGTGAAGGTGAAGCTGGATTTGGCGCAGTTGGATTTGGCGACTCGGCGGATTCGTTCCGAGGCGAAGGTGGTGGTGGTGACGCCGCAGTATGAGGTGATTTCGGTGGGGATGGATTTTGATTGGGCAAAGAAGGAGGGGGATTTGAAGGGGCCGGTGACGATGACCTTTTCCAAGCAGGCGCGTTTGGGAAGCGGTGCGGCTCGTCCGGCGGGTGAAGTGGGCAAAAATGAACGGAAATGAGTGCTTTATGATTGAGAGATTGATTGGCGTTACTGCGATTGGGTTGGTGTGCGCTGCGAGTGCTATGGGCCAGAGTGGGGCGAAGGCTGACTTGCAGAAGGGGTCTGGGATTGCCTCAAGCGAGGACCGAGCGGTGGAACCGCAGCCCATGCAGATTCAGGCGGAGGGGGGGATGCGATTGGAGCAGGCAAAGGGGTACGGACGCTTTTTTGGAGGTGTAATTTTGATTAGCCCGATGGATGGGGTGGTGATGAACGCGAAGGAGTTGGAGGTGTATTTTGAGGCGGCGCCGGAGCAAGGGGCGGGTGAGAAGGAGAAAAAGGGGGGGGATGTGCGGGCAAAAGCGCCTGATTCGAAGCAGGAGAAAGTAGCGGCGGATGGGTTGCGGCAAGTTGTTGCGACGGGTGAGGTTGCGATTGTTCAGGAACGGAAGCGAGCTGATGGGGTGTTGGAGCGATCGGTAGCAAAGGCGCACCGAGCGGTTTACGAGGCCTCCAGCGGTAACGTGACATTGACGGGGTGGCCTCAGGTGAAGAACGGGGAAAACGTTGTTTCTGCGTTGAGTGAGGACACCGTGATTGTGATGAATGAGAAGGGGGTTTTGGATGTGCAGGGCAAGGCGAAGGGCGCGTTTGTTCGGGATGCCTCGGGTCTGAAAAAGAGTGAAAAGGCGGGTGCGACGGGGGGGCGGGCGCAGTGAGTGCGGATAGTGAGGGGGCTGCGTTGTTGCGGGCGGAGGGTTTGGTGAAGGTTTACGGGCAGCGTGCGGTGGTGAACGGGGTCGATTTGGAGGTTAAGCCTGGTGAGATTGTGGGAATTTTGGGGCCGAACGGGGCTGGGAAGACGACGACTTTTTACATGATTGTGGGGTTGGTTCGACCCGATGGGGGGAGTGTGTGGTTTCAGGGGCGTGAAGTTACTGGGATGCCGATGCATCTTCGTGCGCGGATGGGGATGGGCTATTTACCGCAGGAGGAGTCGATTTTTCGTCGATTGACGGTTGAGGAAAACTTGATGGCGGTGTTGGAGACGACGGAGTTGGGACGTGTGGCGAGACGGGAGCGGTGTGGGGAGTTGTTGGAGCAGTTTGGGATCACGCATGTGGCCCGTCAGCCCGCGCTCACGCTGTCGGGCGGCGAGAAGCGTCGATTGACGATTGCGCGTTCGTTGGTCACGCAGCCGTCGCTCCTGATGTTGGATGAGCCGTTTTCGGGGGTGGATCCGATTGCGGTGGCGGATGTGCAGGAGATTGTGGTTGGGCTGCGTCGGCAGGGGTTGGCGATTTTGATCACGGACCACAACGTTCGCGAGACACTGTCGATTGTTGACCGCGCGTACCTGATTTATGAGGGGCGTGTGCAAACGCAGGGAGATAAGGAGTTTTTAGTGAATGATCCCGTGGCGCGGCGTGTGTACCTCGGGGAGTCGTTCCAGATTTGATTGGCGGTTTTTGAGCAGAGGAGGGGATTTTCTGCGCTGATTTGGTCAGTTGAGGGTGAGATTTCGCTCGGGCACAGGCTCCAGAGGAGAGGGTGCTTTCACAAGTAATTCGTTTGGAGGCATTTGTGATACATGGCATGCTCCTTGTTACTGTTGTGGACGTGCCCTGCATCCGGGGATTCCCGGTTTGGGGGCATGAAACAAACAACCAACACAAGACATGAAGACGACCAAAACTACTTCAATGGTAACCAAGTCCGCCTTGGCACTGGCCGCTTGCGCGAGTTTGAACGCGCTGGCGGGAGATGCGAAACCGGCGGCAGCAGCAGCACCTGCTTCCGAGGGTATCCTCGGGCCGGTGACAGCGACGTTAGACACCGGATTTGACACGCGGTATTACTTCCGCGGGCTGTGGTTTGCAGACAATATCGCCTGGAGCGCGCTGAATGTGACCGTACCTCTCGCTGACAAGCTGACGCTTGTGGTGGGTGGGTCCTACACGAAGGGGATGGATACCCCTTATATTGGTGGACAGCTTGAGTATCAGGAGGCTGATTATTGGACCTCGCTCAACTACGATGCTGGGGTTGCAAAGTTCGGTTTGGTTTACACTCAGTACGGATTCCCTCGAGAGTTTTCGGGGCTTGTTGGCTCGACTCCCCAAGGCGTCACCAACGAGTTGCGGGTATTGAACGCGCAGGAGCTCGGGGCGACGGCGTCCACGACGATTGGACCTGTCAACATCGCTGCAGGTGCTTACTATGATTTCAAAATCGGAGCTACCTACACTCAAGTTGGTGTGGACACATCGATTGAGGTCACTTCGAATGTGAGCTTAGTTCCTGCTGTGACGGCGGGTTACAGTATTGGCGATTACTACACCCAAAACGGTGCCCAAGGTGGTTTTACTCACGTGATTCCGAGCGTATCGACGCCGATCAAGCTCTCGAAAAATGCGACTCTGACGCCATATGCGGCGTACAACATTTCGGGAACACAGCGTCAGAGCAATGTTACGGACAGCGAGTTGTTCGGCGGTTTGAAGCTCAGCTTGAGCTTCTAATCCGAGTCGAGATTCCTGTTTCCTGTGGAGCGTCAGCCTTCGGGCTGGCGCTTTTTTCATTGTTCAGCCACGTTTTTTTGACGATTTAAATCAATCGTGGGCAGGCACTTAATGTCTTTGTTTGATTTGGCCATGTCTCTTTTGCATCGGGATGGATAAAAAAACGTTGCAGTCTGGCTATTTTCGAGCAGACATTTGTGAAGCGGCGGTCTCCTCAATGGGGGAACACTGGCGCTGAAACACAAACCAGTACAAACACAATGAAAACGACCAAAACCTCTGTGGTTACCAAGTCAGTCCTCGCCCTCGCTGCTGTGGCGAGCCTCAATGCATTCGCTGGCCCGAAGCCAGCTTCAGCCGCATGCGCGGCATGTGACGGCGCTCCGTTCAGTGGCAGCCTGTCTGCGGATTACACTGGCGCTCTGATTTTCCGCGGTCTTGACCTCGGTAATAACGTTCTTTCCACCAACCTGAATGTTTCAGTTCCTTTGGCTGAAGGATTTTCCCTTTCCTTGGGATCTTCGGTTGCTCGGGGTTTGAGTGCGAATGGTCGTCGGAATGGTGATTTCGGGTTCCAATGGAACACGTACTCTGCGGGGCTAAACTATGACGCAGGCGTTGTGAAAGTAGGTTTAGTCTACAATCAATACGACAACACTCAGAGTTCAAGACAGACCGCGCTGGGCAATAGCTTCAATGAGATCGGTCTGACAGTGTCCGCATCGGTTGGCGAAATCGACTTCAGTGGCGCCGTTTATCGCGATTTGGACAACGACTCTTGGTACACCCAAGCTTCTGTCGGAACTTCCGTTGAGGTCACCTCGGCTGTGAAGTTGGTGCCTTCTTTGGTTGCTGGCTACGGGTTCAGCAATTACTACGCCCAGCAGAGCACCAATCCAGGGGATGACGGGTTGACTCATGTCGCGGCGAACCTCGCTGCACCCATCAAGGTGACGAAGAACGCGACGTTGACCCCTTACGCATCTTGGAACCTCACTGGCGATCAGCGCGCACAGAACCAGCACAACAGCCAGTTGATTGGCGGGTTGAAGTTCAGCGTGGGTTTCTAAACTGACTCGTTCGAGATAGATTTAAGGCCTTGGCGAAAGCCAAGGCCTTTTTTTCTTTTGGAAGGAATGCTGTAATCGTCCGGCGGCGAGATGCGGAATCCGAATGGCGCGGTGGTGGCGCGCGTTGGGGGGCGGGGGTGGCGT
>JBEEPE010000154.1:0-5917 GCA_041191265.1 Verrucomicrobiota bacterium
GATCTCGCCACCGATCATCTCGTGCTTCCCAACGGAACAATCCAATCCCACTCCACGCCTTTCACCAAAGGCATCTCAACGCACGGAACAGGTTGCTCATTCGCCGCACTCATCGCCGCCCGACTCGCCCACGGCTTCTCCTTGGCAGACGCATTCATCAGCGCAAAAAAACATCTGGCCGCCGCGATTGAGCAACACCTCCGCTGGACGACTCCCTCGACCACAGACGCTCTGCACCACTTCGCTCCAATCCATATCCCGTACCCCGCACCGTGAGCCCCTCCTCCGTCAGTCAAGGGCTCCTCGGACGCCTCATCTCTAAGCTCGAGCCAACGGAGCCCTCCGCACTTGCCGCTCCCGCACTCAGCCTCACCTGGCTGCTTCGCCTCCGCTGGGGCGCTGTCCTTGGCCAAACAGCGACCATCCTTACCGCTGCCTACGCACTGGACGTCCCCCTCAACGTCGGCCCCCTGCTCGCCATCGTGGGAGCAAATGCGGTCTCCAACCTTCTCCTGTCCCTCCACCCCAAACGCCACAGCACCGATCCGAACAAACTTTTTCAAACCATCCTGATTGTCGACACCCTGACGCTCACGCTCCTCCTCTTGGATTCTGGGGCGGCGGATAACCCCTTCTCTTCCTTCTACCTCGTTCACGTCGCCATCGCGGCCATCGCGCCGGAAAAGCGCACAGCGTGGATTGTTGCGGCATGGTGCGGTGCATGCCTGCTGCTCCTCCACCTCGCGCCGCTCCTCATTCATACCACCAACCCCATCCCGCCCCACGTTCTGTCCATCGGCAAATACGCGTCCGCCACCCTCACCGCCGTCGCGATCGCCTTCTTCACGGGACGACTCCACCGCGCGCTCCGACGCCGCGAAGCCGATGTCGCACGACTCCGCATCGCAGCCGAACAACGGGAACGATTCGCCGCACTCGCAACGCTCGCCGCTGGAGTTGCTCACGAACTCGGCTCCCCCCTCGGCACCATTCTGGTCGCCTCAAAAGAACTTGAGATTCTCGCCAAAAACCAACCCGATCCCGCCCTCCTCGAAGACGCACGCCTCATTCGCTCAGAAACCGAACGGTGCCGCACCCTCCTCGGTCGCCTCAACGCAAAATCCACCGCCGAACTCGGCGAACCCCCCGTCCAAACGTCCGTCGGCGACCTCTTCCACACGCTCCGCGACATTCTCGCACCCCACATCCTCCCCCGCGTCATCGGCCCAGACCCCATCGAGCCCATCGCACTGCTCCTCCCAAAATCCGCCGTGACCGAGGCCATTGCTTGCCTCGTCCGTAACGCCGCCGAAGCCACCACCGGCCTCATCCGCCTCGGCGCCTCCCTCGAGAACGAATGGATCACCTTCTCCGTGCAAGATCAGGGAACGGCTCTGCCAGACACTCTCACCACCCACTTCGGAGAACCATTCTTCACTACCAAGGAACAAGGCCGCGGAATGGGGCTCGGCCTCTACCTCGTCCGCCTCCTCGCGGAACGCCTCGGCGGAACCTTCTCGCTCACCAATACCCACGCCGGCACCATCGCCTCACTCACGCTCCCCAAACGCTGCCCAACCCCCCTCCCATGAAAACACGCATCCTCGTCATCGACGACGAACAACCCTATCGCGATCGACTCGTGCGCGCGTTCCAATCCAGAGGCCATGACGCACGCGCCGCAGAAGACGGCCCTTCCGCTCTCAAAATTCTTTCCGAGTTCGTCCCCGAACGTGCCGTGCTCGACCTGAAAATGCCCGGCCCCGGTGGGCTCACCGTCTTAAAGGAACTTCTCTCCGAACTTCCGGACCTCAAGGTCATCCTCCTCACCGGCTACGGCAGCATCGCCTCCGCCCTCGAAGCCGTGAGAAACGGCGCCATCGACTACCTCACGAAACCCGCTGACGCCGACCAAATCCTAGCCGCTTTTGACAAACCAGGCGGGGTCACAGATCACACGGAGTCACCCCACGAAATCCCAACTCTCGACCGCGTCGAGTGGGAGCACATTCAACGCGTCCTCTCCGAATGCTCCGGCAACATCTCCGAAGCCGCCCGTCGCCTGAACCTTCACCGCCGGACGCTCCAGCGAAAACTGGACAAGTACCCGCCGCTGCATTGATCGAACCATCCCCTCACAGATCGCGTTGCACCCCAGCTTTAGCCCCGTTGATCAAAAATCCGTCGCAACGCCTCGGGATTGCCCGCCACATCCGCCAACGTGTACCGATCAAGAACTGCGTAAAACGCCTGCTGCGCCTCCCCCAAAACCCGCTTCAAAGCACAGGCCGGAGAAATAATGCAAGTGTTCGTCTTCGCATCAAAACACTCCACCAAAACCTGGTCCCCCTCCACACGACGCACCACCTGACCCAACACAATCTTCTCTGGTGCCTTCGCCAGACGCACCCCACCAGACCGACCACGAACCAGCTCAATGACCCCAGTCGTCCCCAAAGCCTGAGCCACCTTCGTCAAATGGTTGGAAGAAATCCCATAAGCTTCCGCGACACGCGGCACCGTGACGGTTTCTCTCGGATGAACCGCCAAGTACACCAGCAGGCGCAGGCTATAGTCGGTTCGTAAGTTGAGATTCACGGGGTCGGAATCGCCCATTCGACGGAGTTTGTCCATCCTTTACAGAGAAAAACGCGCCTGAACCCGCGCACAACCAACCTATGCAACGCCTCCCCGCCATCACCACCATCGCCCACTGGTACCTGCGAAACCTTCTCCCCGAAAACGCATGCGTCGTCGACGCCACCTGCGGCAACGGACACGACTCAGCCCTTCTCGCAGAACTCGTCGCTCCGAATGGATTCCTGCTCTCCGTCGATATCCAACCTGAAGCCATTCAAGCGACCTCCCAACGTCTCTCGCACATCGGTGTCTCGCCAAACCGTTGGGCATGTCTGCTCGCAGACCATCGAGACCTTCCGTTAATCCTTCCGACACCGCTGCAATCCGGACTGGATGCTGCCGTTTTCAATCTCGGGTACCTCCCCGGGGGACCAAAAACAATCACGACCGCCCGCTCCTCAATGGATGCCCTCAAACGAACTCTTCCCCTCCTCAAGCCGAGCGGCTTTTTGGTCGTCACTTCTTACCCCGGTTTTGAAGAGGGGTTAGCAGAGCACAATGGGGTCGCGGAGTGGCTCCATCAGAAGGCATCGAACGGACATGACCTCCACCACCTCGTCTCCGAAGGCCGCCAACAGCGTCCGCCCGAGCTCTGGATCCTCTCGAACGGCAAATCAACAACTCACCCGCTCGCCTAAACAATATTTTTTTCGAGCCCTAGCTCCTCACCTTAGGCCGCTTACAGAGAAGCCACTCTGAGCGTCAAAGGTCAAGGCAAGGGGATTGCTACGACGCCAGCCAATGAAATCCCCTGCGGTCCACTCTAAAATCCTCGTTCCGGCTGCTCTCCTGAGCGGGCTCGCTTGGATTTATCGAGAAGACTTCCCCGGGATACCTGCTGTCGCCCAACTCGAAGCCAGCCTGCGAGTTAAAAACCTGTTTTTCGTCACATCACCGGTTCTCGGTCTGATTGACGCAGTCGCGATTGCCGCATCAAGTGGCCTCCTACTCTGGGGCACCCTCACGAGCCGAAATACCCGCGAGTTTGTCATCCACGCCTGCGCCGCACTCGCGGTAGCCGCAGGCTTCTGGTTCCTCGCAGCCCAGACCGGAATGCCGCTCTCATGGGAAGCCATGGCCATCGCCGCACTGGCGACCCTGCTGACCGCCGGACTCCTCCATACCCCAGTCGAAGCCGGTACCGCATCAACTCCAGCGACCTCGCAAACCTCACAAGAACCGGTAATCGCGGAGAAACCCGTACCCCGTGAACCGCGCGTCATCGTGGCGACCATTCTCCACGCCCAACTCGTCAACCTTTCTGAACTGCTCGAATCCGAGGACGCCGTCGCATGCGACCAACTCGTCCAGTCCGCCATCCGCGAAATCATCAACACCTGCAACCGCTTCGGCGGGCGGATTCAGTCCGTCTCTGTGAATGCCGTGCAAGCGGTGTTCCATCATGACGCGTCAGGCAACCACGCGACTCAGGCACTCCGTGCCGGAATCCTCGCCCGCGAGCGCCTGAAGACGCTTGCTAATCCGTTCCAAGACGGCGAGCCACGATGCCTTCCTGACTTCCGCATCGGAATCAACACTGGCGAGACCCTCGAGACCACCCTTGCCCTTGCAACACCCACCCCCTGCATCGGGGGAGAACCCGTCGAATGGGCTCGCAAGCTTGCCGGCGCAAATCTCGTCTTCGGTTCCAAAGTGCTCGCCAGTCCCTCCTCCCTGTCCCTTGCCGGCCCGTCCTTCGAATGTCGCTCCCTCGATACGCTCCAGCGTTTCCTTCCCCCGTTTCCACCGGAAACCATCGTCGAACCGCTCGCGCTCAAAGGAACCCTCGACGATGACGAGAAACAGCGCCTCGACGCATGGGAAGACGGTATCCGCCTCTACCGCAACCAACGCTGGCTCGCTGCGCGGAATCACTTTCTCCGAAGCCTCTCGCCCGGCGCTTCCGATGAAGCCCTCGATCTGTACCTCGCGCGCATCGAGGAGAGGCTCGCACCTGAAGAATCCTCGGAAGATTCCGACACCCTCCGCCCCCTCCCCCTTGCGAAATCCCGCAAAGCCTCTTAGGTTTTCTCCCAACCAAGGATGAACCGCGCCGAGTATCCCGCTGCCATGCGGTCCCTTATCGCCGAACTGAAGCGCCTTCCCGGCATCGGTTCGCGCAGCGCAGAACGCATCGCCCTCTGGATGATTCAATCCAAAGATTCGCATCCTGACGCCCTTTCCGAGGCCATTCACCGCGCCGCCAACGCCATCTCCCCCTGCACCCAGTGCGGGTTTTTCGCCGAAAAAGAACTCTGCGAAATCTGCGCCGACCCCCGACGCGATACGTCGCTACTCTGCGTTGTGGAATCGCCGACCGACATCCTCTCCCTCGAACGCTCCGCAAGCTTCAATGGCCTCTACCACGCCCTCGGAGGCCGCCTCTCCCCCCTGAACGGCATCGGCCCAGAATCCCTTCGCATCGACGCCCTTCTCACCCGAACCCTCGCCGCCCCCCCAGCCGAAACAATCCTCGCGCTCAGCGCCGACGTCGAAGGTGAGGCCACCGCAAACTACCTCGCCGATCTCCTCCGCTCGCGATCCGGCCGAATCTCCCGAATCGCCCAAGGCCTCCCCGCAGGTACAAGTCTTGAATTCGCGGACGATCTCACCTTACATCGTGCTCTGTCCGGCCGACGCTACCTCGGTTGATCGCAGCCAAACATTTTACCCAACCCTTTTCCTCATGAAAAAAATCGAAGCCATCGTCAAACCATTCAAAGTCGAAGACGTTAAAGAAGCCCTGACTCAAGCCGGCGTTGAAGGGATGACCATCACCGAAGTCAAAGGATTTGGCCGCCAAAAAGGGCACACCGAAATCTACCGCGGCAGTGAGTACACCGTCGACTTCCTCCCGAAAATGAAGTTCGAAGTCATTGTGGACGATTCCCGAGTAGACGAAGTCGTGCAGGCCATCATCAAATCCGCCAAGACTGGGAAAATCGGTGACGGAAAAGTGTTCGTTCTCCCGATGGAAGACGCCATCCGCATCAGGACTGGCGAGCGCGGCGCAGAAGCCGTTTAGCCCCCCGCATTCTCCGCACACAGCCCCGCTCTCAAAAGCGGGGCTTTTTTATGGAAGACCAATCCCTCGTCGGCGCCATCCTCCTCGGTCTCATCGAGGGGCTAACAGAGTTCCTTCCCGTCTCGTCCACCGGACACCTTCTCATTCTCCAAAACCTCGCCCCCGCCCTCGTCGGAAAACGCTCCGACCTGTTCAATATCGTCATCCAATCCGGCGCAGTCCTCGCCGTCCTCCCTCTCTTCAAAGACCGAC
>JBEEPE010000155.1:0-5585 GCA_041191265.1 Verrucomicrobiota bacterium
CGTGGCGGAATGGCAGACGCGCTAGACTCAAAATCTGGTATCCGCAAGGGTGTGAGGGTTCGAGTCCCTCCTTCGGCACCAATCTCATCGAGGTGGATTTCTCTTTGTGGGGCGAGGGGCAAAGGTGGGTGAGGCGGCTTAGCGTGGGGTGTTGGGTGATGTAGCGAGCCATTTGCAGGCATTTTGCAGGACTGTCAGTGGTTCAGATTGTCTGAAAACGGGGAATGTTTCGTGTCCGGGTCGGAAGTAGAAGACGCGGCCTTTTCCGAAGTTCCAGACGCAACCTGAGCGGAAGCGCTCTCCTTTATCCCACCGTTCTTCGAATACGACGGCGTCAGGTTCCGGAACGTGAAACGGTTCCCCGTACATTTCGGTTTGATTCACGTCCCATGTGAGGGGAAGGCCTTTAGCGATGGGATGATCTGGAAGGAGCGTGGTGACGTGTCCAGGCGCGCCATCGGCTCGGTAGGTGGGAAAAACGCAACTGGGCAGTGTGAGCGTCCATTTGCCCTCACTGGTTTTTTCGAGGAAGGGAGTGACGCGATCGGTTGCTTTTGGAACGCGCCCCCACGGCCGATCGTTTAGGGTTTCCAATGTGGCGTTTTGTCTCTCGGTTTGCGGGATTAGTTTTCGTGCATCCTCTTTTGATCGTTCTTGCATGATGGAAACGAAGGGTTTGCACCAATGAGCAGAGTGAATCGGGAGGAATCCGAGTTTCCCATCGCGGACTCGGCGCATGATCGATTCGGCTTTGGTCGGATGCTGTTGTCCGTTTCGGACATGGGACCACATAATCAGAACGTCTGTCTGGTCGAGCGTCTCGTCGGAGAGACCTTGCTCAGGGTCATCAAGGGTCGCTGTCTTGACTGAAAAGTCGGAATTTTTTGCGAGGTGATCCGCGATGGTTTCGCCGAGAAAGCGGTCTCCGTAGGCTTTTTTCTGGGTGGGCTGTTGTTCGTCCCAAATCAGAACCCGGACTGGGGCTGCGTACGTTACGGAGGTTTGGGTGCAGAGGAGGGTGAGAATGGTGGAGAGGGGGAGGAATCGGATTTTCATTGGGACGACTGAGTTATCTACAGTAAAGCCCCGCCCGCGCGAGGCGGACGGGGCTTCTGGGTTGGGTGGGCTACTTTTGAACCTTCATGATTCCCCGCATCAAAATGTGATGGCCGGGGAAGGTGCAGACGAACGGGTAATCGCCGGGCTGCGTCGGTGCGTTGAACTCCAGCACTTGCTCTTTCCCATGGTCGACGAGTTTCGTGCCAACGATGAGGTCAGGGCTTTCGGGAACGAACCCTTTGGTGAAGCCTTCGGCGCCCATGGAGATTGCCTTCATGGCAACTTCGTCGGCTTTGCCGGGTTTCACGATTTCTAGGTTGTGCGGCATGAAGTCGGGATTTGCGAAGGTCAGCTTGATTTTCTTACCTGCTTTCACAGTGAACTCCTTCACGTCGTAAACCATCTTTTCCACCACTGTTCCAATCCGAACTTCCGTGAGTTCAGGGGTATCGGAGAGAACGCCCGATTTGACGGAGGGGGCCTCCTTTTCCTTCACTGGAGCTGCGCTTTGTCCGGACGCGGTTTTGAACCAGTGGTGTTGGACGACGAGTGCGGCGTTGCGTGCGTGAGGTTCGGGGGATTTGAGGAGCTGGCCGAGCAACGCGACGTTTTTGAGGTTATGTTGCTGCGCGACCCAGAGTCCTTCGAGGAGGTGATGAGCGTCCTCCTTTTTGTTGGGATCAAACTGCTTCACCCATGTGGTTAAAGCGTTGCCTACCTCCTTTGAGTCACGGGCACTCAACTCCACGCGGGTCCGGTGACGAACTCCGTCCGTGGGGTGCTTGAGATTCTCGAGCAATGCGGCGATGGGTTGTCCTGCGATGGCCACCTTCTTTTGGAGGGGACGGTCTATGGCCGTGATGCGGTAGATTCGGCCGTGAACGTGGTCGCGGTTGGGGTCGCGAACGTTGTGTTGCATGTGGCCGATGATGACGTTCTGCCAGTCGGCGACGTACATCGCGCCGTCTTCACCAAAGATAGCGTCGGCTGGGCGGAAGTTCTTGTCACCGCTCATGAGGAAGCCTTTGGAGGTTTGCGGGGTTTTCGACCCATCGGCGTTGGTTTCCTCGACTTTCAAGTCGGCCCCATGTGGTTCACCCCAGACGTTGCCGGTGTCGGCGTTCCGAGCGAGCGCGTATTGTTTGATTCCTCGGAATCCAATGACGTTGCAGATGAGAAAGTCGCCCTGCATGGAATCTGGAAAATGCTGGCTAGAAACGATTTCGCTCGCAGTCACCGGGCGAACCTCTTTTTTAAGAAGCTCCTGCATTTTGAACCGAGTGCCATCGAGCTTGACCTGGTATGCCCGACCCCCGGTTCCGTCTGTTGCGAAGTGATAACCCCATTGGTCGAACGAAATCCCGTGCGGATTTGGGGAGTTCGAAGCGTGGAAAGTGATGGAGTGCGTCCTAGGGTCGAAGCGGTACATCCCCGAGTCGCCGGTTTGGAGTGAGGGGCCCCACGGGTGCTCGTGATTGTTCACCAAGAAGATGCCGGCCTGCCAGTAAATGGCGCCGTCCGGTCCCATGATGAGATTGTTCGCCGCATGGTGGGTGTCAGCGGTGCCGAGTCCCTGAAGAACGATGGTTTTTTGATCGGCTTTGTCGTCACCGTCGGTGTCTTTCAAAAAGACGAGGTCGGGGCCTTCTGTGACAAGGACACCACCGTTCCAAAACTCAAATCCGAGCGGGTTGTGCACCTTGGCGAACTCGATGACTCGGTCAGCCTTCCCGTCCCCGTTATCGTCGGGAAGGATGAGCAGCGCGTCGTTGAGTTCCTTACCGGGCTCCCATTTGGGGTATGTTTGCCAAGCGGCGGCCCACAGGCGTCCTTTGCCATCGACCTGAAGTTGGACCGGGTTCACCAACTGCGGGAACTGTTTTTCGTCGGCGAAAAGTTCGATTTTGAATCCAGGGGCGATGGCGATGTCTTTGATGGCCTCTTTTCCGTCCGCGTATTTGAGGACGCCTTCCTTCATTGCGGAGGAGCTTTTGCTTCCGCCGCCGACGTTGGAAGTGACGGGAACGGGCTTTGGCACATTGGAGTCGGAGATGACGATGTCCTTGCCTTCTGCCCGCGCCCAGACGCGCTCATCGCGATTGGACGTCATCGCGTCGAGGATCGACATTTCGTGCTGAAGCACGGCGGCGTTGGTCTGCTTTTCGACAAACTCGAGGGTGGATCGTCCGCCCCAGACATCGTTTTCGTCGGTTGCGCGGAAACGGTGGTGCCAGTGAAACGATTTCTCGAGAATCGCAGCGCGCAGTTTGGCGAGTGAAGCGTCCGCTTTGATATCTTTTCCAAGGAGCGCCTTCAGGATGATTTGTGCAACGCGTTGGTTGCCGAGTTCGTTGAGGTGGACGCCGTTGATGGTGAGAGGGGATTGGGCAGTTTTGAACGCTTCAAGGGTTGGGTGAAACAAGTCCACGTAGGCAACGCCGGACTCCTTTGCAGCTGCCTCCGTCGCTCGGGTGTAGGCTTCCAAGCGGGTGTTGTTCTCTCGGCCGTCGGGTAGGTTTGGATTTTTGAGGTCTTCGTGCGCGATGGGACTGAACAGAACGATGCGCGGAAAGTCTTTGCTGTTTGGTTGAAGTCCGCGCGTTTTCTGGACGAAGTCGACCAGTTTTTTGCGGTACTCGTCGGCTTTCTCTGCGCCTGCGTAGGACTCGTTGTAGCCAAAGAAGGCGAAAATGACGTCCGCTTTGATGTGTTTCAGGATGTCGTCATTGGAGGGGACGCCTTTGCTCCGGGGGAAGCTATCGACGCGGTCTCCGCTGAAGCCCATGTTTCGGATTCGGAGTTGGGATCCTTGGGATTGGCTTTGAAGGAGCGTTTCCAGCCAACCGTCCGAGTGCATCCGGTCGGCGAGTGCGTTTCCCACAAACGCAACAGTGTCGCTCTTTCGGAAAGTGAAGGGCGAGGGGTCTCTGTATTCCGCTGGGACTGCAACAGCGGAGGCGGATTTCGATGGTTCCGGGGTCGCCGATTTTGCTGCGGGCTTTGAGTCGGTTTTTGGGGCTGCTGGATTTGGTTCTGCCTTCTTTGGCTTTGGAACTTCTACGTTGTTGTGGGCGGGAACGGGGCTCTCGAATCCACCGTAAGCGGCGGGCTTGATTCCCTTGGCGTGGCCTCCGAAACGGAAGGTATTGGGTTTATAGGGACCAACAAAGCTGATGTCGGATTCCGGTTTGATTTTGTCCTCAAGTCCGACGGACCAATACACGCCGTTGACGATCATTCGGCGGTAACCTGGGTTGAGGATGTCTTCTGAGGCTCCGTAAAGGGAGGTGAATGCTCTCGCCTTCTTACCTCCCGCAGATTGGTACGTGCGGGTCCACTCGCTCGCCATGGGCTTTTTGGTCTCGTCAGCGGGGGAGTTTGCTTCCATGCCGTTGAGAGGCTGCGCCATGGTGAGGACCGTCCAGTCGGGGGCGGGTTCTGCGTTGTAGCCTCCAGCTTGAATGTGGACGTCTTTCACGCCTTTGAGAATCGGGTGGGAGGCGTTCTCCGGGACGATGGAGATTTTCGTGCTCTGGGAGTGGTTTCGTCCGTAGTGGCCGACCCATGATTGGCCGAGGATTTGGTGTCCGAACCCTGCCTTAAAATCAGTGCCATCAAAGCGGTAGTGGTACTTGTAGAAGGGGTCGTCTTTTTTTGTGTAGTTGAACGCGTGGGTTGAAGTGCGCAACCCGACGACTGGCCCTCCGCGTTGGAGGTAGGCATCAAGGTGTTTCATCTGCTCTGGTGCGGGAGCGAGGAAGCGGGCGAAGAGGACGAGGCCGTCGGCGTCGGTCAGAGATTCGAGGCCGGGAACGTTGGAGGAGCCGGCTTCGATTTCCCCGTTTTTGTCGAGTCCGAACAGGACGGTGCAATCGAATCCGTGGTGTTTTGCGAGGATTCGAGCGAGCGCGGGGATGGTTTCCTCGGATCGGTATTCATGGTCGCTGGCGACGAGGACGAGTTTTTTGCCTACAGGGTTCGATGCTTTGTAGACCACAGGGTTTGCATCGGCGTCGGAGTGCAGAGCGAGCAGGGATGCGAGAGCGCAGGTGACTGCGGCTGGCAGCCCGAAGGTGCCTTTTCGCCAGAGGGGGGAGGGATTGGACATAGGAAAGGTTTCTTAGGTTACGAGGGAGTGAATCACGCCGAAAGGCGGATGTTAGGTGCTTACCGGTTGGGAATCTCGCGCTGCGGGGCCATGGCAGGGAGTAGCGGGGGGCGGCGCCGGCGGCGAACAATCAGTAAAAAGTGAACCCAGCCGAGCAAGGGAGCCGCGACGAGAGAGTGCGTCCAGTGAAGGGAGCCGAGCGTTTTTGGAACCCCGCCAACCATGGCGAAAAAGAGGCCGCATGCCGAACTCACCGAGAGTGACGCTGTGACGAGAACCCAGCGTCGCGGTGGGTTTTCAGGGGGATTGCGGAGGGGGTGAATGTTCTACTTCAGTGACTCCTGAATGAACTTCACTGTATCTGCGCGGAACTTGGCAGCGTCGGGAGCGTGGAAGTACATCATGTGCCCACTTTCGT
>JBEEPE010000156.1:0-5475 GCA_041191265.1 Verrucomicrobiota bacterium
ACAACGACACCGTGATTTCTGCGGTCGAAGCAGGATTTCGCATCAGCATCCGTCTGGGTGGTTCGTCGTTTGGCACTGTTGTGTCGTTGCAGATTCCGAGTTCGATGCCGGAGTTTCCGGAGTTTCTCATGCGGAACCGAGTGCCAGTCGACGCCTCCGCTTATTCGGGGAGGAGTCATGTTTCAGGCTTTCAGGGGACAGAAGTGGTGTTCGGCGACGACAGACGTTTCGCAGAGAGATTTTCTTTGAAGGTGATTGTCCGGAGTGGCGACACGGAGAGCGAGAGTTCCGGTGAGTTGCCGGAGATCGCGGATGTGCGGGCGAGGTTTAGTCCAGCGCTCCGTGCTCGATTGGTCGAGAATGCTGATTTTCAACGTTGGTGGGTGATTGGCGCGAGGGGACGTCGGTTGGAGGCGCACTTTTCGAAGGAGTGGCAAATGACGGTGGAATCGTATCGGGGTTTCCTTTCTGAGGCTGCGTGGATGTTAATTTCTATCGCGCAGCGGATTGAGATTTCCCGCTCTGCGTTACTGAGTTGGAAGGGGTCGCCTCAATGGAGGGCTGGCGATTTAGTCGCGGGGTTGCTTTTGGGAAACGAATATGACGAAAAGGCGGTGGCTGCGAGACGTCCGGATCGTTCTCTGCAGGAGGACCTTGTAAAGAGCGGACTAAACGGGGCGGAGCTTTTTTCTGACGCGCGATTTATCCGCACAGGCCGTGAGCTGGGGTATCTTTTTGACGGGGACGACCAATGTATCCACCTCGAAAAAAACGGGATTTCGATGCGGGTTTCATTGAGGAAAGTTCGGTTGTCTTCCTATGCGAGTGCAATCGCTCCGGAGGCGGAGAATGTGCATCTTGTGACGGTGTTGACGGTCCTGTTACCAGCGGCCAGAAAGCGGTTTCAGCCTTTTCGTTTGGGGGCGCGGCGTTTGATTGCAATCGATTCAACGTTTGCATCTCCCTCGGGGCGGGGAGAAGTGTGGGACCGTTTTTTTGCTGGGTATTCACTGACGCATTTGGGAGCAGATGTCAGCGAGGACTTCGAGGGAACGTCGATGGAAGCACTCTTTAATCAGGGGGTGTGCTCATACTTTATTCGGTCGGATGTGATTCGCGCGGATTGGGTGGTGGAGGGGTATCCGAGCCTTTTAGAGATTCATCAGAGCCGTTTGGTTGAGTTTGAAGCGGGCGCGTTGCGGCGCTTCATTAATGATGCAGCGGCGGTAGCGATGGTTTTGCTGAGTTCGGGGCGTGTTCTTCCGGACCCGCGAGTGGAGGTCAATGTGTCGGAGGATTCGAGCGAAGATGAGCCGGTGGAGGTCGAGAACGATGCCCCTCGCAGCGGGCGAGTGGGACTGAAATCCATGCTGAGCAAGAGCGCGGAGGATGTATCCTCATCGGGGATGTCGTTTGCCACGTTCGAGGAAAAACTGGCGCGGCAATTTCCGGTGCGAATGGAGTTGCTTCGGGCGGGTTTATCACCTGCGGAGCAGAAAAAGCATCTTCTGGAGCTGTATGAAGAATACGAACGCACGGGGAACATTCCCGAGCTCTGAGTGCGTGCGGTTCCGCTAGATTGAAGCTTCTGCGCGGAGGAAGGTTTCGAACTCCGCCATGAAGAGGCGGTTGCAGCACCAGGCGGAGCGGACTTTTTCGCGCAGGCTGTGGCGATGCTCGTGGAGGGGTTCTGGGTTCGTGGCGAGTTCGAGGGCTTTGGTGATGTAAGATTCGGTGGAGTGCGTGATGAACTCAGCGGCTCCGATGCGCCGGAGAACCGCAGCCCCTGCACGAGCAGGAGGAACGTCGCCTTCGATGGTGACGCAAGGGAGTCCCATCCAGCAGGAAAGAAGCGTCACCGTGAGTCCGTTGTAAGGGAAGGTGTCCAGAGCGAGGTCGATGTCGCCGAGGAGATCGAAGTAGACGGGGAGTGCGCTACGCGGATGTTCCTTCAGGCGGTGCGGCAGGATACCGCGCTCCTCCATTCGCCGCTTGAAGGTGCTGCCAGGCTGGGCGAAGTAAACAAATCGCGACTCCGGCAACTCCGTCAGAATGCGGGACCAAACATCGAGCACCGCATCTCCCGCTTTCAAGAGGTCGTTGGCAGATCCAAAGGTAAAAGGTAACCCGCGTTGGGAGGGGCATTTCTTCAGCGGGGCGTCCGGGATGGGAGGACGGAAGGTCATCGGGCCGCGCTCAAGGCGGATGATTCGTTCGGAGCTGAACGGGTCAGCGTCGGGAGGCGAAAGTAGGTGGTCGGAAATTCGGTAATCGATGGTGTCGAGTCCGGTGGTTTGCATCTGACCGATCATCGTGATTTGTCGATGCGCGGGTTTTAATGCGAACACGCCGAGACGGTTACCCGCCGTGTGGGTCGAGCAGTCGATGAGGATGTCGATTCCGTCGGCACGGACTTGATCCGCAATTTGTTGGTCGCTGAGGTGGGTGACCGTCCGGGCGGAGTCCGCGTAAGCGAGCATGCGTTCGGTGAACGCATCTTTGTCCGAGCGAGTGTGGTAACAACTGAGATGAAAGCTCTGGCGGTCAGTGTGCTCGAGTTGAGGTTCAATGAAGAACGCGGCGGAGTGGTTCCTGAAATCTCCCGAAACGTAACCAATCCGAATTCGGTCTTTTGGCGCGCGGACGCGTCGAGGCGGAGTTTCGACGTGAGGGAAGAGTGCGTTGAATTTGCGGATCTCTTGGAAGCGGGCCTCTCGGGACGGCATCGGGACGTAGTTCAGCAGAGAGAGGTATTGGGTAAAGGTGACGCGGTCTTCAGGGCTGATGGCGAGCGCCTTGCGGAGTTCTGCAATGGCCTCGTCGTTGCGTCCGAGGTTGGACAGGGCGGACGCGAGGTATCGCAGGGTGGCTGGGTTGTCGGGGTCGGTGAGGAGGGCTTCGCGAAATGTTCTCTCTGCGGCGGCGGAATCGAGGAGGTCGACTTGGATGGTGCCTAATCGGACGCGTGCTCGGTTGTGTTTGGGGTTGAGGGAGAGGGCATTCCTGAGCATGGATGCTCCCTCTGTGTGGCGGCCTTCTTCGGCGACGAGGCTGCCGAGGCGGAAGAGCACTTCGTCTGACGTGGGAAGCAGCCAGAGGGCTTCGCGGAAAAGAGGCGCTGCGGCGGCGCGGTTTCCTGTCGCTTGATGGGCGACGGCGACATTCGCGGTGAGGTGAAATGAGGTGGGGTGGGCCTGCTGGAGAGGGACTAGTGCGGGAAGGATTTCATGCGCTTGGGCTTGGGCAATTCGCTTGATGAGGGCATTGGCTTCGGGGGGCTCTGCGGCGTGAGATTCGGCGAGGAGTCGTTGCGCGTTTGCGTGGTCCCCGAGGGCGTGCAGGGCTTTGGCGGTGAGTTCCGCAACCACGGGAGAGGTGTCTTGGTTTTGCGCGGCTGAGACGGCGTGGAGTAGCGCGTCTTTGGGTTCGTTGAGTGCGAGGAGGAACGCTGCAAGGTGTCGGTGCGCGTCCGCATTTTTTGGGTGGATGCGGACGGCGTGAGTGAGGAGCGTTTTTGCGAGGGTGTGGTCACCGAGGATTCCGGCAATCCAGCCGAGGTGGTGGAGAACCGCAGCGTTGCTCCGGTCGTTTTTGAGGAGGGTTGCGAACAGGCCCGATGCTTCCGCGTAGTGACCGTGGTGAAGGGCAGCGATGGCGTCGGCGATGGCGGGCGGGTTTGGCATGGTAGGATTGAGCGTTATTAAGCGAATGCTGTCTCGGTTGCGAGGAGGAGGGATTTCCAGGCGGTGCCGGCGGCGTATCCGCCTTGGGTGGTTGCGGCGACGACGCGGTGGCAGGGGATGGCGATGAGCAGGGGGTTGGATGCACAGATGGCGCCGACCGCTCGCGGGGAGGTGAAGCAATCGCGAGCGATGGCGCCATAGGTGAGGGTTTGTCCCATCGGGATTTGCTGGATGCGTTGGAGCACTTTTCCGCGTGTATTGGATGGGATTGGAGGAAGGTGTGTGGCAGTGCTCAGGAAGGTTTCTGCGTGGAGAAGATCCATCCGGCTGAGGGCGGATGGCGGGGTGTCGGCAAGTTGGACGTGCCGGAGGAGTCCCTCGTTGTCCCAAATGGCTTCGAGGGTGAAGGATCCGAATGTGAGCGATTGGGTTGTTCTGCTGCTTGGGGAGTTCACAACCGTTTTGGGTTGTTGGCTTTGTTGGACGATGGCTGGCTGCCAAGAATGAGCGCGGTGACCACAATCACGGTGGCGAGGTGGTACGGTTCAAAGCCGAACCAGTTGGTGGTCAGGGGGTACGGGTAGGCCGCGAGGCGGAGAAGAAGGATGGTGCAGACGGCGTAGGCAGCGGTGATGCGGATGTTTGCGAGTGAGGGAGATGTCGGGGCGAGGGTGTTTAACACGCGTAACGCGGATGTTTGGAGGCCCGCCTTGAGGTCTTTCCACGCGTCGGGTGACTCGGTTGAGAGAAGGTTTCGAGTGAGACTGAGCCATCCGACAGCTGTCTCGTTGATCGCAGTTTTAGGCGTTTTGGGGAAGCGTGGGAGGTGTTCAAGAATCCAAGGCTTGAGGCGCTTTTGGGCGGGACCTTCGATGAGTCGCTGGGTGATGACGGCGAGGGCGAAGACGGCGGGCGCTGTTGCGGCAAAGATGGTGAGAGGGTTGGTGGAATCGAGTTTGGCTGCCATGAGGAGGCCGACCGGCCAGCCGAAGAGGTAGACGCCGAAGGAGATGTCGCCGAGTTTCGCCAGACCCGCCGAGAGAGGCGGCGTGAATCGTCCGAGGAAGATGATGATGGGAGGGCCGAGCAGTGGGAATGCGAGGTGCGCGACGCCGGCAGAAGCTGCGGCGGCGAGCAGGATACAGCTGGTGACGAAACCTGCGGGGCCGACTGGCCAGCGTTGGTTGAATCCGAAGAAGAATGCGCCGGCGCAAAAGTAGGGCGCGGTTTTATCGAGCAGCGCGTACGGGAGCAGTAGCGGAACATCCGCCGCTCCTTTCCAATCGGTGGAGGCGAATCCGCAAATCGGACCGAGGAGCGAAATGGCGCCGAGCACAAAAAAAACGGCGGAGATTCGGCTGCTTTTTTTGAACACAAGTGCGACGGCGAGGAGCAGGACGTAGTAGATCACCTCGTAGGGGATGGACCACAGGGAGCCCTTCAGGAAATGCCCCATTTCAGGGTGCTTCGAGAAGGAGAGCGTGCTGCCGGTGACATCTCGTAATCCGTTGATGGACCATATGATGGCACCCCACACATCTTTCGCGAAGAGCACTTCACCGAAGGCTCTTCCGGTGAGGAGTGGGACGATAAACAGCATGGAGACGACGGTGGCGAAGACGAAGCCCGGGACGATTCGGATGAAGCGGTTCACCAGATAGCGGATAGGGTCGGTGCTGTGGCTCAGGCTCTGGCTGAGGAGAAATCCGCTGAGGATGAAGAGTGAATAGAGGGAGTAGTTACCGATGCTATTTCCCCTGCCGAGCACGGCTTGAAATGGGTCGAGCGCACC
>JBEEPE010000157.1:0-5458 GCA_041191265.1 Verrucomicrobiota bacterium
TCGCACCATACCGCACTAACGCCCGATGCAACTGAGCAACCGATGTCACCCCATCCACATCGTAGTCCCCAAACAACACAATCTTCTCCCCACGGTCCACCGCCTCAAAAATCCGCCTCACCGCCGACACCATGTCCGGCAACAAATACGGATCCGACAAATCCGCCAACCGCGGCTGTAGAAACCGCCCAGCCGTACCCAGCGTCGCCAATCCGCGCCGCAAAAGAATACCCGCCGCAACCTCGCTCAACCCCGTAGCCTCGCTCACCGCACGCAACTCGGCCGGATCAACCTCAACCCCGTATGTCCAACATTGCTTCGTCATCCGTGCGCCTCCCATTCCTCAATGCCACTCAACCCCCACGAACCTTGTCCACCGCACCCACCACCATCGATACCCCGCGCTCAACCTCCGCCATCGTGTTAACCCGCGAGAAAGAAAAACGCAGACTCGAACGCGCGCGATCATCACTCATCCCCATCGCCTTCAACACATGCGACGGATGAATCGAACCCGAAGTGCACGCCGAACCCGCCGAACAGCACAACCCATTCTGATCCAACAGTAAAAGCAACGTCTCCGCATCCACTCCCGTAAACGATAAACTCGTCGTATTCGGCAACCGACACTCCCGGTCCCCGTTCACAACCACCCCCGAAACCGCACGCATCACCCCATCCTCAAACGCATCCCGTAACGCACGAACCTCCACCCGCTCCTCCTCCAACCTCCGCACCGCAACCTCACACGCCTTACCCAACCCCACAACGTAAGCCACATTCTCCGTCCCCGCACGACGCCCCCCCTCCTGTCCACCTCCCGTTAAATACGACGTAAACCGACACCGACGATTCACATACAATGCACCAATCCCTTTCGGACAATGCAGCTTGTGTCCAGACAGCGAGAGAAACTGCAACCCCAACGCACCCAAGTTCACCGGCACCTTCCCAACCACCTGCACCGCGTCCGTATGCAGAAAAACCCCTCTCTCCCTCGCAATCGTCGCAATCTCCTCCACAGGAAAAATCACGCCCGTCTCGTTGTTCGCCCACATCACCGACACCAACGCCGTGTCCTCGCGAATCGCATCCCGCAACTCCCCCAAATCCAAACGCCCATCCCCATCAACCCCCAACCACGTGATCTCGTACCCACGCTTCGCCAATAACTCACACGTCTTCAACGTCGCACTGTGCTCCACCCGCGTCGTCACCAAGTGCTGCCGATCCCGATCCACCGATAACGCCGAATGAATCGCCGCATTCGAAGATTCCGTGCCGCAACTCGTAAAAACAACTTCCCCCGCCTCACACCCAAGCGCCTCTGCAACCTGCCCCCTCGCCGTGTCCATCGCGCGCGCAGCCTCCTTGCCAATCCGGTACACGCTCGAAGGGTTACCATAGTGCCCACGCAAATACGGCATCATCGCGTCCAACACCTCCGGGTCCACCGGAGTCGTCGCATTGTTGTCGAAATAAAGCAGGTCTCCGTTCGGGTTCATGGGCAAAGCAGACCATACTAAACCCGCCTCCACCCAGAGACTCAACCCTTACTTACCCTCCCCCAGCCTTTCTCTAAAACTATCCCTCCCGAAACCCCAACCACCCCCCCACCACAAAACGCCGCTCCCAACCGCGGACCACTTCTAGCTAAAGAACCGGCGTACCCCGTACAACTCACCTCAGATCTTAATCAACATGAACCACCCCAACCAACTCCCCAGAAGAGACTTCCTCAAAACCGCTGCCGCAGGATCCGCCCTCGCCGCCCTCCCCGTCGAACGGTTCGCCCACGCCGCAGAAAAGAACGGCCCCCTCAAACTCGCCATGGTGGGCTGCGGCGGACGCGCCACCGGCGCCGCCAACCAAGCACTCAAAACCAGTCCCGACGTCAAACTCGTCGCCGTCGCAGAACTCTTTGAAGAGAAAGTCCAGAAAGCCCTCCAAAACCTTTCCGTCCAACACGGCACCCGCGTCGACGTCCCCAAAGAACGCATCTTCCTCGGTTTTGAAGGCTACAAACAGGCCATCGCCGCCTGCGATGTCGTAATCCTCGCGACCCCCTGCACCTTCCGCCCCACGATGTTCGAAGAGGCCGTCAAACAGGGAAAACACATCTTCATGGAAAAACCCGTGGCGCTCGATGCCATCGGCGTCCGCCGCGTTCTCGCCGCAGCAGCAGAAGCCAAGAAAAAGAATCTGAAAGTCGGCGTCGGCCTCCAGCGCCGCCACAAACTAGGCTACCTCGAAACCGTTAAACGCATCCACGACGGTGCCATCGGCGAAATCCACTACGCCCGCACCTTCTGGAACATGGGCACCGCACGCGCCATGCTTCCACGCCGCCCCGAATGGAACGAGCTCGAGTACCAACTCAATAACCAGTTCTACTTCGCTTGGCAGTGCGGCGACATCCATGTCGATATGGGCCTCCACAACATCGATGTCATCAACTGGATCAAAAACGCCTACCCCATCAACGCCATGGGAGTCGCCGGCGCCGAAGTCCGGAAAGGAAAAGAAGCCGGCTGCATCTACGATCACTTCGCCATCGAATACGAATACGCCGACGGTTCCCGCATGTTCGTTCAAAATCGCCAAATCCCCGGCTGTTTCAACTACGTCGCCGAATGCGCCCATGGCTCCCTCGGCTCCGTCGAAATGATCAACGACCGTAACAAGTTCACAATCACCGGCAAAAACGCGTGGGCCTACGAACCCGAAAAACCCACCGTTGACCCCTACCAAAAGGAACACGACGACCTCTTCCACGCGATCCGCAACGACCTCCCCTACAACGAGGCCGAGCGCGGCGCTCTCAGCACCATGACCGCCATCATGGGCCGCATGGCTGGCTACTCCGGTCTCAAAATCGAATGGGCCGACGCCATCAACTCCGACCTCGCCATGGCCCCCGAAATCAAATCCCTCAACGACCCCGCCCCCGTCATGCCCGACGCAGACGGCGCATACCCGCTCCCCATCCCAGGCAAACACAAGGTGATGTAAGTCCGAAGCGAGGCTGCGACCCTACCATCGACAGCTCGCCCGTAAAACGTGTGGCAGGTGACCCGCCTGCCACACTCACCACACTCTGAGATGAGCCGCCAAAATCATCTCCACCGCCAGATCCCGCATGGAAGGTATAGGTCTAATAGGACTCCTGCGACCCATTCCCCCCCGCAGCCTTCTCAAGGCTGATCCGGTTTCAAACCAGAAGGCTTCTTCTTCGCCGGCGTAGCACTCGGCGACGCAGGGGCCGGCGAAACCCTCGGAGCCGTTGTTGTCGAGGTCATAGCCGGTCGCGAACTCGAACCGCCTGAAACCTCTTTCTTGGGAGCAATCACCCCCGTCGTCGTCGTCGGGCGAACCAAACCTCCACCCACCGTGGAAGGACGGGGACTCGCCCCCCCCCAATAACTCGGCCTCGGAGCCGCACCCTGACTCGGCATAACACCGCGAGAGGCCGTGCTCCCACTCTCCGCCCCCGCCTTCGCGAAGACCCCCGATGGCTCAGGAGTAGGCTTGGTATCGCGCTTAAACTCGTCCTTCGGCGCAGTTCCTCGCGACAACGTCGCTGATGGGGCCGACGAACTCCCAAAGTAACCAGACGTCGAAGAACGCCCTCCCCACGCAGAACCCCCACCTTGCGAGGTTGAGCCTGGTCTCGACGAAAGTGAGCCCGTTCTCGCGACCGTCTCACCGCGACCGGAAGACCCCATGTTCACCTGATTGATGTTCGTCTGCTGTATATTCGTTTGCTGAACATAAGTCTTATTCACAACCACTTTGTTTGTGACCGACAAAACCGGCGCGGCGCTAATCGGGCGACTCCTCGCATAGGCAATCGAGGCGGACGTCCTGCACGGATACACTGGGTGAGACCGATTGTAGTAGCCCCCATACGGCAGACGATCCACATACGTTGGCCCGTATCCATCATCGTACATGTACCGACCACTCACATAGTAATAATTTACATTCCCATGCGAATAAAGCGGCTGATCATAATAAGCAGCCTCCGCCACCGGCACGTAACTGCCCGTTGACGGGTTATATTGATAATCAGGAACAGAAGATCCCAGACCTCCTTCAGGCACGACACATCCCGAGAAAGAGCTCAAGGCTAACGCAATAGCGAACCATGTTTTTTTCATACCTTTCAGACCTTTTAATTTAAACCTCACACTCACCGCGTACCCATCCCTAACTCCATTTCCCCAATAGTGCACTCATAAAACCTCACCTCTGCTTTTCAAGGAACAGCACCCCACCTCGCCCCTCCAGTTTAAAACGACCGCCTTTAGTGGGAGTCAGCTTTCTCTCCTCCTCCCCCTTACCAAGATCCAAAACCAACACCCCATCCCTCACCGCCCAATCGCCTGAAGCACCCGAATCCCCTTTTCCCGCTGAACCAATCCGCTTCCGCGTCATCCGCCCCCCCTCCTCAAAAACAAGACTCATCATCCCCTTCCCGTCGGAAGCCAGCCAACGCCCAACCATCAACTGACTCAAATCTGATCCGGCATCTCGAGGCTCGTCCCGCTTGGACGAAACCACACGCGAGGCCGCACCCTTGTCGCCTTCCGAGCGCTCCGATGACACCCCCCCTACCGATTCACTGAAAATCTTCAACGACTTTCCTTCCATCAACATCCCCAGTTTCACCTGAAGAGCATCCGACTCCTCACTTACCCCAACCCCACGCACCAAAGAAAACACCACGTCCAACTTGCCTCCCTCCTCCTTGACCGAGAACCCCGTCGCTTCACTCGCACCTAGCCGAGCTATCCGCCCCAAACCCGCATCCAACCTGCCAACCAGGCTGCCTTTGGCCGGTAAGAAACGGGAGGAATAAACCGCACGCAACCGCTTCTCATCACCACTCCGAACAGCCTCCAACCATTCCGACACAGCCCGCTCAACCAGCAGTCGACGCGACGAAACCAACCGCCCCTCACCGGTACCCCGACACTCCTTGTCCGCATGACGAACCGCTTCCAACGGCCCCTCCTCCGCCGGAAAAGCCCCAACCACCCGAGCGTCACACCCCTCCAACCTCACCACGACGTAAGTCTCAACCGGCTTTCCCCCTTCCGCTCGCGGCCGAAATGCTCGAAAAATCAACGCGTAAGGCTCAAACACGCCCCCCACCTTCTCTCCCCGCCACTCCAACGGCTTGTTCGCCAGCCAGCTCTCCTCCCCATACCCAAACGCAACTCCCGTTGGAAACAGAGAAACGCTCCGAGCTCCAAACCGAAGATCCAAACGCGAGAGTCTCTCCCGATTTATCAAAAATACCTCATACCCCCCGTGCCCCTGAAACCTCAACTGCCCCCGCTCTTCACCCGGCTTCGCCTTGAACCCGTCCAGTGTCAAAAACTGAGAGGACGGCTCAGCCCCCCACCCCCCGAATCCCACGAAGGCGAAAACTCCCGACCAAAACAAAAGTCTC
>JBEEPE010000158.1:0-3719 GCA_041191265.1 Verrucomicrobiota bacterium
GGCCGGGCGTGGGGATGGATCCGCGAACGCCCCAAAAGCGCGCAACGATGTGGCCGTCGCAAGGGTCTGGCCGAAAGATGTGCCCGTCTGCTGAGCCAAGGAACAGGATGGTTTCCAGTTCCTTTGGATTACTGACGAGTAACATCGGGCAGTCGGTCATTGTGTACCGCTCGACCTGATCTTGAGAGAGCTCTTCGCGGTGGGCTACGAGCACACTTCCCATTCGGGTCGGAGTCGGACGGATGGGATCCGTGATGTCAAAGCCCCAGCCGCACCGTTTGAGTACGGAACATACGCCGTCAAGCCATGCTGGCTCGTTGGAAACGACAGTCGCGTGTTTCATGATTAGTCGCGGGCCGGGGAGGTTGGGCAAAGAGCGTATCTCGGTTTAGCAGCTTTCAATCCAAAGTTTTCTGAGCTGTCGCACATTTGCCCCTCGTCCGGTCATGCCCGCATCTTGAGAATGAGGTCGCCATTCTCAACCGCGTCGCCCACTTCCGCATGGATTGCGTCCACAATCCCATCGACGTGAGCGTACAGCGTGGTTTGCATCTTCATGGCTTCGAGAATAGCCAGTTTGTCGCCCGATTTAACCTTGCTCCCCACAGAGACGCTCAGCGCCGTCAGCATTCCCGGAATCGGAGCCGCAATCTGGAGCGGGTCGGCGGCGTCCGCCTTGGCCCTGCTCTTGTGTTTTGGGGCGATGGTTTTGTCGGTCACCACGGCCTCGCGTGGCGTGCCGTTCAGCTCGTAGTTGATGACGCGTTTTCCGTCTTTGTCCGGCGCATGGACGTTGATGAGTTTGATGAAGAGGACCTTCCCTTCTTCAATGGAGACGGAGACCTCCTCGCCTGGACGGAGTCCATAAAAGAAGGAGGGCGTGGGAAGGACGCTGACGTCGGTGTGATCTTTCTGAAATTTGGCGAAATCCGTGAACACCTGCGGATACATCAGATAGGACAGGAGATCGTCGTCTGACTCGGGGCGTCCGGTTTTCTGAGCCACTTCAGTTTTTGTCTGTTTGAGGTTAACTGGGGTGGGTTTGGCACGTTTGATTTTGGTGTTGCCGAGGACGGATTTGACGACTTTTTGTGGCCAGCCGCCGACGGGTTCACCGAGGCCGCCGGAGAGCATATCGCGGACGGATTCGGGGAACGGCGTTCCTGGGGGCAGGTTGACAACGTCTGCGGGTTTGATTCCGCGGGTAAAAAGGAACAGCGCCATATCGCCCACCACTTTGGAAGAGGGCGTGACCTTAACAATGTCGCCGAAGAGTTCGTTGACCTCGGCGTAGGTTCTGGCGATTTCGGGCCAGCGGTGTCCGATTCCCATGGAGGCGGCCTGTTCCTTTAGGTTGGTGAACTGGCCGCCGGGCATTTCGTGGAGATAAACTTCTGCTGATCCTGCCTTTGGAGCGGTATCGAAGGGGGCGTAAAACTCGCGAACTTTTTCCCAGTAATCTGAGAACTCGTTCAGGCTATCGAGATTGAGGCCTGTGGCGCGAGGCGTGTTGGCGAGAGCCGCGACGACCGAGTTGAGGTTGGGCTGGGAGGTGGAGCCGCTCATGGAGGCGAGGGCGAGGTCAACCACGTCCACGCCGGCATCGGAGGCGCGCAGGATAGATGCGGCGTTGATTCCCGATGTGTCGTGGGTGTGGAAATGGATAGGGAGGGAGACCTCGTCTCGGAGAGCCTTCACGAGAGCTTGCGCAGCGTAGGGGCGGCATAGACCGGCCATGTCCTTGATGGCGAGGAAGTGCGCGCCCATCTTTTGCAACTCTTTTGCGAGCTTGATGTAGTATTTGAGAGAATACTTCGAGCGTTTCGGGTCCAAGATATCGCCCGTGTAGCAGAGTGTGCCTTCGCAGATGGCGTGCGTTTTTTGCACTGCTTCCATGGCTGCCTGCATGTTGCGAAGGTCGTTCAACGAATCGAACACGCGGAAAATATCGATTCCTGTCTCCGCTGCGTGCTGGATAAAGGCGGAAACGACGTTGGGAGGATAACTTGTGTACCCAACGGCATTTGCCCCGCGAAGGAGCATCTGGAAGCAGATGTTTGGAACCTTCTCGCGCAGGGTGCGCAGACGTTGCCACGGGTCTTCATTCAGGAACCGCATGGCGGTGTCGAAGGTCGCGCCGCCCCACATCTCCAAGGAGAAAAGGTCATGCGTGCGCCGCGCTACTGCGGGCGCAATGGTTGCCATATCGAACGTGCGGACGCGCGTTGCCATCAGCGACTGGTGCGCATCGCGGAAGGTTGTGTCGGTGATGAGGAGACGCTTTTGCTTGCGCGTCCATTCCGCAAAGCCTTTTGGTCCCAGCTCGAGCAGGAGCTGGCGGGTTCCTTTTTTGGGGACTTGTTTGCCGTCGTACTTTGGCAACGGAGCCGGCGTGTAAGGGGTTTCCGGACGATGTCCTTTCGCGTGCGGGTTGCCATTCACGATAACGTTTCCGAGGAAACTGAGCAGACGGGTGGCTCGGTCCCGGCGCGGCTTGAACTCAAACAAGCCGGGGGACGTATCAATCATCGTCGTTGTTGCGTTTCCAGACCGGAAGGTGGGGTAATGGATAACGTTTTCGAGGAAGGGGATATTCGTTTTCACCCCGCGAATACGCATCTCGCGAAGTGCGCGATCCATCCGGTCGAGGGCCATGTCAAACGTGGCGCCTGAGGCGGTGATTTTGACGAGGAGTGAGTCGTAGAATGGGGTGATGACGGCACCGGCGTCGCCCATGCCCGCGTCAAGACGAATCCCGTAACCTCCTGCGCTGCGGTAGGTTACGATTTTTCCGTAGTTCGGCGTGAATCGGTTTTCGGGGTCTTCCGTTGTGACGCGGCATTGGACGGCATAACCCATCCGAGGGATGTCCGCTTGAGCTGGAAGCATGAGTGCATCGCTGTCGAGCCGGTGTCCTTGAGCGATGAGAATTTGGCTGCGTACGAGGTCGATGCCGGTGATTTGTTCGGTGACCGTGTGTTCGACCTGAATCCGAGGATTCATTTCGATGAAGAACCAGCGGTGTGTGTCGAGGTCGTACAGGTATTCGATGGTGCCTGCGTTGTCGTAGCCAATCTCTTTAGCAATGCGGGCGGAGGCCTCGCAGAGTTCGTGGCGAACTTCTTCTTTAAGGCCAACGGATGGAGCGATTTCGACTACTTTTTGGTGGCGGCGTTGGACGGAACAGTCCCGCTCGTGGAGGTGGATTACGTTGCCGTGCCGGTCACCGAGAACTTGAACTTCGATGTGTTTGGCGCGGGGGATATATTTCTCGAGGAAGACCGCTGGGTTGCCGAAGGCGCGTTCGGCTTCGCCCTGTGCTTCGTCGAGGAGCGCGTCGAGGTCGCCGGCTTTGTGAACCACGCGCATGCCCCGTCCGCCGCCCCCAAAGGCGGCTTTGATGATCAGCGGAAACCCTATGTCGGCAGCGATTTTGAGCGCTTCTGCGCGGTCGGTGACAGGATCCTCGGTGCCGGGGAGCGTCGGCACTTTGAGTTTTTGAGTGAGCGCACGAGCGGCGACTTTGTCGCCCATGAGTTCGAGGAGTTCGGGTTTGGGACCGACGAAAGTGATTCCCTCGCGGGCGCAAGCGCGAGCGAAGGCGGCGTTCTCGGAGAGGAAGCCGTAGCCTGGGTGAATCATGTCGACGCCCTTTTCTTTGGCGAGAGCGACGATGCTTTCGATGTCGAGGTAGGCTCCCACGGGGCCTTTGCCTTCGC
>JBEEPE010000159.1:0-6590 GCA_041191265.1 Verrucomicrobiota bacterium
GGAGGGCATTCGCCTTTGAGTTGGGAGCGTTGATGTCTGCTGTGCGGGCGGGTAGAATGCTGCAGGCCGCAAGGGACAGAATCGTGGCGGAGCGTTTCATGGCGCATTGGGAAAGCACGAGGCGCACCTATCAAGAGACCAGCCACCCGAGCTGGATCTTTTCAGGGTACGAAGGGTTGTGTTACACGAATGTCACGCAGGAGGGGTGGTCAATCGGAGTTCGAGCGGGTTGCATTCTGAAGTCATTTTGTTTCATGAATGCCACCTTGAATCCACCCTCTGCTAGGGCTCGCAGTGTTTCATCGTTCACCGACGGAAAGAAACCGTCCGAACCCCATGGAACCACGGCAATGATTGAGGTGTCACAGATGGACTTTTGCTACGGGTCCAAGAAGGCGCTGCACGGGATTGAGTTATCGATTCCGGAGAAGCGGGTGACGGCATTTATTGGTCCATCGGGATGCGGCAAGTCGACGTTGTTGCGGTGTTTCAACCGCATGAATGATTTGGTGGATGGGGCTCGGATTACGGCGGGATCGGTGCGGGTTGGGGGTGAGGACATCAATCGCGCGACGGTGGATGTGATTGGGTTGCGGCGGAGGGTGGGGATGGTTTTTCAAAAATCGAATCCATTTCCTCGTTCGATTTTTGGGAATGTTGCTTACGGGCTGGAGGTTCAGGGGGTGACGAATCGCTCAGCGATTGAGGAGGCGGTGGAGAGGAGTTTGCGGGGTGCGGCGCTGTGGGACGAGGTGAAGGATCGGTTGCACGGAAGTGCGATGGGACTGTCGGGCGGTCAGCAGCAGCGGCTTTGCATTGCGCGGGCGATTGCGGTGAATCCCTCGGTGATTTTGATGGATGAGCCTTGTTCGGCGCTGGATCCGATTGCGACGGGTCGGGTCGAGGAGTTGATTCAGGAGTTGAAGCGTGATTTCACGATTGTGATTGTGACCCACAGTATGCAGCAGGCGGGGCGAGTGTCTGATTTGACGGCGTTTTTTTATTTGGGTCGCTTGGTGGAGTTTGATCGTACGGAGAAGATTTTTACCACACCGGCTCATCGCGAGACGGAGGAATACATTACGGGGCGGTTTGGTTAATCGTGTTTCCGGTTGGTGATGAGGGAGCAACAGCGTATTTTTCATCAGCAATGAGCGTCTTTTGGGAGAATCAACTAGCGGAGATCCGGAACGAGGTTTTGCGGATGAGCGGTTTGGCTGAGCGCAATTTTGCGCGAGCGGCGAAAGCGTTGATGGAGCGGGACGAGGCGATTGCGTTGGAAGTGGAGGAAGCGGACAACGAGGTGGACCGGTTGGAGGTACGGATTGATGATTTGGTGATTACGTACATCAGCACGCACGGGCCGATTGCGGGTGACTGCCGGTTTTTGATAACGGCGTCGAAGATTTCGAACGAGTTGGAGCGGATTGCGGATCAGGCCACGACGATTGCGCGGAGGACTCGGGATTTGAATCGGATTGCCGCCTTGGGCTCATTGATCGGAATTCCCAAGATGGTGGAGGATGTGGAGTGGATGATTCGGCAGAGCATTCGAGCGTTGGTGGAGCGAGACACTGATTTGGCTTTGGAGGTCATTGGGAAAGACAAGCGGGTCGATGAGTTGTATCGGGACACGGCGCGGGCGATTGAGGCTGCGATTGTTGCGGATCCCACGACGACGGCTCAGGAGCTGCATTTGCTGACGGTGGCGAAGGCGATTGAGCGTGCTGGGGACCATGCGACGAACATCGCGGAGGAAGTGTTTTTTCTCTTCAAGGCGGAGGACATCCGCCATCAGCACCGAGTCTGATCCAACGCGGAAGCAGCGCCGCGGCGTTCCGTTTCTTGCATCGGGGGGTTGTCGGAGGGAGCAGGTCGGTTAGGCTCTGCGCTTTTCATGGAAGCTAGCGAGGCCAGACCAGGGCAACGATTGGTCAGTGATAGCGAGCCGGAACTCGGGCTCGGGATTTTATTGCGGGTTGAAGGGAAACGTGTGGAGGTGTTTTTTCCGGCTGCGGGCGAACATCGTCAGTACTCGTTGGAAACGGCTCCGTTGCGGAGGGTTCGTTTTAAGGAGGGGGATCGTGTGCGGTTGCACACGGGACGTCAGATTGTGGTGGAGGAGGTTCGTGAGAACGCTGGTTTACTTGCGTATTGGGATGGTTCTGAGGAGCATCCGGAGTCGACATTGGCCGACACGATTCGGTTTTCGAGTCCGGAGGAGCGGCTTTTGGGTGGGCAGACTGACGGGTCTCGGGTGTTTGATTTGCGGGTGGAGGGATTGGGATGGCGAAGTGCGATTCGGCGATCGCCAGTGCGGGGATTTGTGGGAGGGCGCATGGATCTGATTCTACATCAGATGTACATTGGTTCTGAGGTGTCTTCGCGATTGACCCCGCGTGTGTTATTGGCGGACGAGGTTGGGTTGGGGAAAACGATTGAGGCGGGGTTGATTCTTCATCGGCTTCACTTGACGGGGCGTGCTTCAAGGATTTTGGTGCTTTTACCTGAGACGCTTGTTCATCAATGGTTTGTTGAGTTGTGGCGGCGGTTTAATCTGTTGTTCAGCATTTTTGATGAAGAGCGGTGTGTGGCCATTGAGGCTTCGGGTTCCGGAGGGAATCCTTTTCAGGATAGTCAGTTAGTGATTGCGGGTTTGTCGTACCTGGCTGGGGATGCCAAGCGTCGGACTCAGGTTTTGGATGCTGGTTGGGATTTGTTGGTGGTGGATGAGGCGCATCATTTGGGATGGAAGCCGGACGCAGTGAGCGCGGAGTACGCATTTGTGGAGGAGTTGGGGCAGCGTATTGAGGGGATGCTTTTGTTGACGGCGACTCCGCAGCAGTTGGGGATGGAGAGTCACTTCGCGCGGTTGCGGTTGTTGGATTCGAACCGTTACGGGAACTGGGACGCGTTTCTGGAGGAGTCGGACCATTACGGGGAGGTTGCTGGCGCGGTGGATCGGTTGCTCGAGGGCAAAGGGTTGTCGACGAAAGATCGGGCACTGTTTGCTAGGCGTTCTGAGGCGGTTGCGCGCGAGTGCGCGGCGTTGGCGGGTGGCGATGAAACTGCGCGGGAACGACTGGTGCGGGAGTTGTTGGACACCTTTGGAACGGGGCGTGTGATGTTTCGGAATACGCGTGCGGTGCTCTCGGGATTCCCCGAGCGGAAAGCGGTGTTGCATCGGCTGAAGGCGGCGAAAGATGGCCGCGCGGACGTGGCTCGGATCAAGTGGCTTGCGGAGTTGCTTCGGGATTTGGGGGAGGAAAAGGTTTTGCTGATTTGTTCCTCACGGAAGTTGGCGGAGCGAATTTTTGACGACCTGCAGCGTGAGTTGAACGTGCGGTGCGCGGTTTTTCATGAGGGACTGAACTTGATGCAACGTGACCGAAACGCGGCCTTTTTTGCGGAGGCGGAGGGAGCGCGTGTGTTGATTTGCTCGGAGATTGGGAGTGAAGGGCGGAACTTCCAGTTCGCGCATCATTTGGTGATGTATGATCTTCCGACCAATCCCGAGCTTTTGGAGCAGCGCATTGGGCGTTTGGATCGGATCGGGCAGACGTCGACGATTCAGATTCATGTTCCGTACCTTTCTGGTGATGCATCCGAAGTCCTTTCCAAGTGGTATCATGAGGGGCTTGGTGCATTTGAGCGCAACGTGCATGGTGCGTCGGAAATTGCGGCTGTGGTTCGGGAGGATTTGGAGGAGTGCCTTGGGGATTCGAATCCGTTGCTTTTGAAAGGATTGATCTCGAAGACGCGGAAGCTGGCGATGGCGGTGACGAAGAAGTTGGAGAAGGGGCAGGATCGGCTGTTGGAGTTGAACTCTTGTCGGGTCGATCGCGCTCAGGAAATCATCGATGGCGTTCGAGGTGCGGATGCGGACCGCGGATTCGAATCATTTTTCATTCGGGTGGCGGATCATTTTGGGGTGTCGATTGAGGATATGGGTGGGGGACACCGGAGCCATTTTTTGAGTCCGGGTCATTTGATGAAAGAGGCGATACCTGGGATGCCGCCGGAAGGATGTTCAGTGACGTTTTCCCGCGAGCGCGCGATAAGTCGAGAGGACGTGATGTTTTTGAGTATGGATCACCCGATGGCTCAGGGCGTCTTGGATATGATGCTTGGGAGTGAGGTGGGGAACACGGCGTTTGGCGTGTGGAAAGATTCTGGGAAGGAGGGGCTTCTGCTGGAGGTATGGTTTGTGGCGGAGAGTGTGGCACCTCGGCAGTTGCATGCGGACAGGTTCCTGCCGCCGACGCCGTTCCGCGTGGTGGTGGATCACGCGGGGAGCGATCAAGGGGATGGCTCTTTTTTGGACGAAGTGGATCCGGAGGCAGGTGATTTACAGATGTTACTGGATCAGGGCCCCATCCGAAAAAGGGTGCTTCCGGCGATGATTGAAAAGGCGAAAGGGATTGCGGTTGAGCGCCTGCAGGCGATTGTTTCGCAGTCGGTGGTTGAGATGGATCGAGTGCTTGGCGGAGAGATTGAGCGGTTGAAGGGTTTGCAGCGGATGAATGACCATGTGCGGCTTGAGGAGGTCGTCGGGTTGGAGTCGCAGCGAGAGGCGTTGCGGTCGGTCCTGACTGGCGCTGAGGCTCGGATTGACGCGCTTCGTCTGCTGCACCGTCTCCCTTAGTCGCCGAAAGTCAGCTGTGTGTTTGCGGGTGGCGAAAGCGGTTCAGTAACCTGACTCGTTTAATGGTCGCGTGTACTGGAGGACGATGCGTGAGGCGGGCTGCGAGCGCATCAAACTGTCGGTCTGTTAGGTTTTGAGGCGGTCGAAGTTGAACTGGCAGCATCCCAGGTCGAGGACGTTGCGGTTTCTGGCGAGGCGGAGGCGCAGTTCGCTCGTGAGGTCGTAGATGCGTTGTTGAGCCTGTTTTCGCACGGAGAGCAGCCCGGCTTCCTTAAGAATGCGTAGGTGTTTCGATGCGTTGTAAGGCGTTGCAGATAAGGCATCGCAGAGTTCAGATACGGAGCGAGGACCAGCGATGAGTTCCCGGACCAGTTCGATGCGCGTGGGTTCGGCGAGTGCGCGCATGGCGTTGAGACAGTCGAAGGGGAGCTGATCTGTTTGCGTCATTGCTGGCAGTTTTGCTGGGGGACGAGAGCAGTGAAAGGTTAAGTTGCGCTTGCGTGGTTGCCTGATCGGGCAAATGAATGACGTATGGAGTTATTCCTGGTGATGGCGGTGGTGGCATTGGCGTTTGCGAATGGTGCGAATGCGAACTTCAAGGGGGTTGCTTCGCTTTACGGGAGCGGGTCGGCTTCGTTTGATCAGTCGCGTCTTTGGGCAATGGTTTGCACTGCGGCGGGTTGTGGTGCCGCGATGTTTTTGGGTTCGGATATGGTGAAAGCGTTTTCTGGAAAAGGGTTGATTGCCGAGGCTTGGATTGGGAATCCGATGTTTTTGACGGCGGTCGCTGCGGGCGCAGCGCTGAGCAACTTATTGGCGACGGGTTTGGGGTTTCCGGTGTCAACGACGCACATGTTGATTGGTGGACTCGTTGGTGCGGGGTGGGTGGCCGATGCATCGGGGCTGAACGGATGGCGTTTGTGGGACGCGTTCGTTCGTCCGCTCCTGCTGAGCCCGCTCATTGCGGTCATTCTCGGTGGATTGGTGAGTTTGGCTGGGCGTGTGGTTCGGCGGCTTGGAGTTGGGGAGCGTTGGCGGGATGTCATCCATTTCGCGAGTGCAGGGGCGGTTTGTTTTTCTCGCGGACTAAATGACACGCCGAAGATGGCGGGACTTTTGGTGGGAATACCTTGGTTGACCGGTGCATTCGCGGAGTCGGGCATTTTGGTGGCGATGGCGATCGGCGGAATGCTCGGAGCGCGGCGGATTGCGGAGACCTTGGGGCACGGAATTACTGGAATGGATGCGGGCGAGGGTTTGTGTGCGAACGCTGCGACCTCCGCATTAACCTTAACGGCGAGCTTTCATGGGCTTCCTGTTTCAACGACGCATGTGTCTGTGGGGGCGTTACTCGGAATCGGGATTGTGGGGGGCAAGGCGCGGTGGCGGACGGCATTGCCGGTGTTCGGCGCTTGGGTATTCACCTTGCCGGTTGCCGCGGTTGCATCTGCCACGGTCATGGCGCTGCTTCAGCGGACGCTTCGCTGAAGCAGTGACTTTGTACTGCGCGTGTGGAGGTTAGAAGCTTTGGCGCAGAATGTTGAGGAGTGAGTCTGCTGAGGTCTCTTGCTCGGTTCGTGACGCCAGGTGTTTCACTTTGAGCGATGGAAACTCGGACCCGATGACGACGGCGTGGATAGACCGTTTGTGCTCGGCGGCCTGAAACTGCTTGCCCACTTTCTCTCCGGGAACGCCGTAATCGACTCGAAGCCCGGCGTCTCGCAGCGTTTGCACTGTGGCGAGCGCATCCGTGCTGCGCTCTGGCGCTGCGATGATGACAAATGCGTCGAGGCTGGATGCTTGCGAGAGCCACGCGTCTCGCTGATTACGTGCTGCCGGCGTCTCTTCGAGTAGGGTCGACAGGACAACGTCGCCCATCCCGACGCCACGTGCGGGCCGTCGAACGCGTCCCTCGCTCAGGGTTTCAAGGAGGGTGGCGTCTCGG
>JBEEPE010000160.1:0-3713 GCA_041191265.1 Verrucomicrobiota bacterium
CCGCAGTTCATCAACATCAACGACGGCTCATGATTGGGAACCTGAGCCTGCATCGAACGAATCACCGCTATATCGTCCGCATGATCTCGGGCCGTCCGCTCGAATAGCTCGCTGACCTCAAGTCCACTTTTACCAAAACGACGGAACGTAAACGGTGACGGCATCGCCGAACCGGTCTTCCGCTCCGTAATCCGCGCAACAGAACTAGGCAACGGCTGCCCCGCGTACTTCATCAGTGCTGGCTTCGGGTCAAACGTATCCACCTGCGACGGACCGCCATTCAAAAAAAAGTGAACCACACGCCGCGCCCTCGGACGAAAATGTGCGGCAGAATCGTCTACCTCCCTCGCCCCCAACAGTTCCCCCAGCGCAATTCCCCCAAGCCCTAAACCTGCCCGCGAGAGAAATTTGCGACGGCAAATCACTTCGTCCACGCACTGCCCATTATTCAACAAAGAGGAACTCATTGGAAACCATCAACATCTGAACCATTTGCTCAAACCGGCCGCTACTCCCCGAACGCGAGGAAGATTCCACCGCACCATTTAAAAAAGCTAACGCGGAATCCACCTCCTCATCCTGTGGGTCTCGCTGATACAAATGCCGGTACACACCGCGCAGCTTCGCCACCAAGATGCCGGTAGACTCCCGTTCCACCCGGCGCTCCAACTCCCGCGCCCGCGCCAAAACCATCGGATGATTTAAACCAAAAAGCCCTTGGAGAGGTACCGTCGTCTCGAGTCGAAGCGGCACCGGCAAATCGGGATTCGCAAAATCCCAAACTCCCAACGCCGCAGGAACTCGATCGCGGTCAATGTAGGAGTAAACCGATCGCCGAAAGTTTGACGCAGAAACCGGATCGCCACCAACCCCGCGCCCCGAGAGTTGCCCCGCAGCCAAGAGCCACGAGTCGCGCAACTCCTCAAAACTGAGTCTTCGAGAAGGTCCGCGCCAAAGCCATCGATTATCCGGATCAATCCGTCTCCCGTGGTCAAATACGGCGCCATCGCCAGTCGCCATGCGCCGATAAGCGCGCGACTGAACAATCAATCGGTGCACCTCCTTCAAGCTCCATCCGCGGCTCACCAGCGTTCCTGCGAGAAAATCCAGCAACTCCGGATGCGAAGGTTTTCCGCCCTGAACCCCAAAGTCACTCGGCGTCGAAACGATACCCAATCCGAAATGATGAGCCCATAAGCGATTCACGATCACTCTGGCAGTCAGTGGATTGCTCGGAGAAGCAATCATCTCAGCCAACTCGCGTCGACCGCTTCCCTTCGCCACACGGGTGCCACCAAAAATCTCCGGCAATCGCCGCTCCACCGATTCTCCGCGCTGCATTGGATTTCCGCGTTTAAACACCCATCCGTCGATGGGTTGCTCACGATCCCGCAAAACCGTCACATATTCCTCACCCATTCCCGCCTTCAAGATGGCGCGATCTAACTCCCCCTGCGCCTTCCAAAGCTCAGTCACCGCTGCGTTCGTGAAGAAGTTTTCAATATTGGAAATGTGTTCGTCAGGGATTCCACAAGGCCCCCGCGTGTCGAAAAGAATGCGCCTCAACGCCTCAACCTCAGGGTCTGGATGCGCCACCAGCCTTGGGTTTTCTTTCACCATCTCCTTCCAGCGCCTCTCAACGTCCGCAAAGACTCTTTGATAGAGCACGGCAACCTCCTGAATCGATTCAGGAACTTTTTGAAACGCGTCCCTCAATAGCGGCGAAACCTCCTCATTCCCCATTTCACGCAACCGCGCATGAACCCCCGCCGCTGCCCATTTAAACTCATCAGCTTTCAACGCGGAGTATGCATTCCATGAAACACTCACCCGTCGGCGCTCCGGAGAGGAATCCGCCAAAAAATGCTCCCAAGCGCGGACGAAAACAGGATTTAAGTCCGCCCCATCCAGTAACTGGCCAAACAGTTCGTCTGGATACTTTTCTAACTCACGCTGCGCCATCAGGTACCGGTCGACCGACGCACGCACACGCGCCATTTGCTCCTCGCGCCGCTTCGCCATGACAACCTGAAGGGCCTCTTTCTTTGCCGCAATCTCAGCACGCGCATCTGCCGTGCCTGTCCCCACCCGCGCATTCAATGGCTCTAACGACTCGCGCGAGCTTCGAAACATCGCATACATTGCGTAGTAGTCCTTCGTGCTCACCGGATCAAACTTGTGGTCATGGCACCGCGCACACGCCCCCGTGATGCCAAGCAACGTCCGAGTCATCACATCAATCCGGTCATCAATAATGTCTGGGGTAACCCCAAGAAATCGCCGACCCAACGTCAAAAAACCCATCGCCGCCAGTTGCGGGTCCCCCTCGCCACAGTATTGATCCGCCGCAACTTGAAGGCGCACAAACTGGTCGTAAGGCATATCCTGATTGAACGATTCCACTAACCAACGCCGGTAAGACAATGCGTGCACGTATCGCTTTTCCTCGCGCGCATACACGTAACCTTTCGTGTCAGAAAACCGCGCGAGATCCATCCACTTGCGAGCCATGTGCTCGCCGTACGCCGGCGATGACAGCAATCGATTCACAAAAGCCTGATAGGCCACCTCTGTCCCCTCCCTAACCAACTCCTCCACCTCCTGCATCGCCGGAGGCAGCCCCGTCAGTCCGTACGAAACCCGACGCGCTAAAGTCCGCCAATCCACAGGAGGCAATGCCTCCAACCCTATCTTCTCGAGCCCCAAATCAACCCAATGATCAATCTGAGCGGCGTTCACCCCCTCCATAGCAACGCTTTTCACCCCCTCATACGGCCAAACGCCTTTCGCATCGGAAACTCGCATCGGCAACGGAGCCCCCCCCGACGCCCCACGCGGGTCCGGCGCTCCGATGGCAATCCACTGCTCCAAATCCTCAACTTGTCGGACGGTAAGAACCTTTTTGGGGGGCATCGCCGCCTCCGTATCCACACGGCGAACAGCCGCAATCAGCCGGCTCGCCTCAGGACGCCCTCTCACAATCACAGCCCCACCTTCGCCACCCCGCTCCCACGCCTCTCGAGAGTCTAAACGCAAACCACCTCTCTGCTTTTTTGGCCCATGACATTCAATACAAAACTCAGCCAACAAAGGACGAACCCGATTCTCGAAGAGTTCAGTTCCCGAATCGGCCACCACCCAGTTCGCCCAGAGCGATAGACAAAGCGAAATCCAAAATCCACTCGAGAACCGCATATCTACATCATGCGCAAGTAGCATGCCCGTATGCACGCCACGGAAATCAGCATGAAACACGGTAAAAAACTTCCGCGGCCCACTGAGGCCAACGCACAGGCTGGAGCGACAAAACCAGCGGCGGAAGACCTCTAGCCCTTTTTATTTGATTTTGACCGCTCCTCCATGATTTGAACCACACGCGCATCGAACTCGGGGTATCGATTCCGCAACCGCTCAAATGCCTCCCGCTGCAAACAATAAACGTCACAGTAAGTGACGGCGCGAATGCTCGCAGTCCGCTTGTCCCCAGAAATCAATGCCATCTCACCGAAAGGAGAACCCGCCCCTAACGTAGCAACCTTGTGCTCCCCCACGAGCACCTCAGCATTACCATTCGAAAGGAAGTACATACAGTCTCCGAACTCACCCTGTCTAATAATAAAGTCACCGGGCAGGAATACCTCCGTTGTGAACATTTTCACTATCTCTCGGATGAAAATCTCGTTCGCGTTCTTGAAAAACTCAACCTTCTGAAG
>JBEEPE010000161.1:0-5197 GCA_041191265.1 Verrucomicrobiota bacterium
CACGGTTGGCGAGCCGAATCGCGAGAAATGCGGCAACCCCTGTTGCGATGATGAGAACCAAAAGCGCGTGCAGGCGGGGAGCGCTTCGCCAGTGGCGAAGGCTCACCGAGCACAGAAGGTCCAGCAGCACATGGGGCCGGTTCACGGGAAAATTTATGGGGCTTCAAAACTGGCCTGAACTCCGAGTTCCGTGGTGGGGCTCAGCGCGGTGCAGCGCAAGGTTTCACCGCAGATAGAGAGGGGGATGGGCTTCTCAGCCAGCTGTGTTGCGAAGGATTTTACGTAACCGGAGAGGAGCGATGACAGCATGGCAGCGTCCGTATGCGCCTGCAGGTCACGAAGGAAGAGGTGCTCGTTTTCGCGGACGATTGAGGCCGAAGCGCGACCTGATGCGTTCATCACAAACGCTTTAACCGAAGCTGATAAAAACAGGCTCAGGCAATCTAGCGAAGGTTCGCTGCGAACGACGACATCGCGGACGGAAACGCCGGTTTGTTGGAGGACCAAATCGGGGAGGAGGCAAGAGACGAGACGATCGAACGTTTTTGGCAGGACAAGCGCGAGGGTTGCCGCGCGAAATCCGGTGAGAGCACCGCCGACAGTCGTGTTGTCTTGCTCAAAGAGCTCGATGGTTGGAGCAGTGAGGGTTCCGGAGACCTGAATGGCGCAGGCGGTTCCGTCCGAGGAGCAAAGCGTGATTTCTGACGGTTTGAGCGTGAGGGATTCCAGTTGAAGGGTGAGTGCTGCGGCATCCGATGCGATCGGCGGCACGTTCGCAAGGGTAGCGACGTTCAGATGGAGTCCGCTGAGCGAGAGGGTTAGGTGGAAGAGGTTCGGGTTGGCGTTGGATGGCGAAAGGGCGAGGGCGGAAGCCGCGTCGAGGGAGGAGAGAGCTTGGGCTTCGTTGCGGAGGTGTTGGACAAACTGCTCCGCATTGCGGATTGGGGGAGAGGCTGGGTGGGTAAACGGGAGTTTCACGGGTGAAGCGTGGGGTGGTTTTTCCTATGCGCCAGAAAACAGCGCGGGCAACCTTCGTGGATGATTCGCCTTTTGAGCACTGATTTCGATGGAACTCTTGTCGATCATTATGCGAAACCGCCGGTTCAGCCTGAACTGATATCGCTTTTCGCGGAGTTGCAGAGCAAAGGGGTGAAGTGGGCGGTGAATACGGGGCGCGATTTACCTTTGACGCTGGAGGGACTCCAACAGTTTGGGTTTCCGATTCGTCCGGATTTTTTACTAACCGCAGAACGTGATGTTTTCCACTGCGTTGACGGGGAGTGGGTTGCGTTTGGGACATGGAATCAGAGGTGTGCGGCGGACCATGACGAATTGTTCGGTCGGTCCGGAGATTTGCTTCAGGACATCGAGCGGTTTCTTCGAACGCAGGTGCGGGCAGAACCTATTTGGGAGGGGGCACGAATGGTGGGTTTGGCTGCGGGATCTGAGCGTGACATGGATTTGACGTGTCGATTTCTCGAGCGGGAGCGTAGGCGCGTTCCTGGCTTTGCTTTCATGCGTAACACGTTGTACGTGAGGTTTTGCCATGAGGCGTACAACAAAGGGACGGCCCTCTCGGAGTTGGGCCGGTTGCTGGAGGTCGGGCCAAACCAGATCTTCGCGGCGGGTGACCATTACAACGATCTTCCGATGCTCGACGGGGTCCATGCTCGCTGGGTGTGTTGTCCGGCGAATGCGGTGACCATTGTGAAGCAGGCGGTGACGGCTGCGGGCGGGCACGTGGCGAAATCGCTTTGTTCGGCGGGGGTTGTTGAGGGGTTGCGCAAGTTCATGACACAGGTTGCGGTAGGTTGACGCAGGCACGGTCGGAGATTGCCGCTCGAGTGAGGGGTGGATAACCTCAAGACGCTATGCAAATCCATATCACGCCTCGGCATCTCCGGTTGACGGCATCGATCCATCAAGCGGTTGCCAGCCACGTCGAAAGTCTCGAAGACCACGGCACAGAAATCATCAGTGCGCATGTCGTGCTGGATCATGATGAAGCGGAAAAGCCTGAAGACCGCTACACCGTGAAGCTTCATCTTGCGGTGAAAGGGAAGGATCTGCACGGCGAGCAGTCGGGGGCAGACCTTTATGTGGCGATTGAAAAGTGTGTTGCCAAGCTCGACCGCCAGTTAGCGAAACGGAAGACGAACCTTCGGGATAAAGTGGTTCACCGTGCGCAGAAGGCTTCGGAGCGCAAGAAGCGAGGCTAGGTTTCGCGCGGGCTCCAGAGGGAGTTCGGTAGTGTGAGGAAAAGGCGGATTTCGGTCCGCCTTTTCTTGTGTCGAGACACAGGGGAGTGTCTGGCACTGAAGACGCTTAAAACCCGCGTATGAAATTCTCTCCTCTCCTGCTCACTAGTGCGGCTTTGGTGCTTTTGGTTCCAAGTCTTCCGTCGTTTGTTTCAGCCCCTGCGGTGGCTCAATCAGGAGATACTTGGAGTCCGGAAGAGGGGTTTCGTAGTTTGTTTAATGGGAAGGATTTGACGGGATGGAGCTTCAGTTTAGAGGAGCGGTTTGACGGAAAGACGGAGAGCACGGACGGGCGTTTCACGGCGGGCAACGGCATTCTTGCGGTTCAGCCGCAGAAGGAGGGGCAGAAGCGGATTGGAAAAATCCAAACGGTGGAAACGTTCCCTAAAGACTTCGTGCTGCGGTTGGAGTTTCGAGCCAGCGTGAATGCCGACAGCGGGATCTTCCTCCGTGGGAAACAGTTGCAATGCCGCGATTACCTCGTGGCAGGTCCGTACAAAGAACTGAAAAAGTACAAGGCGCAGGACTGGAACGTGGTTGAGGTAACGGTGAAAGACGGCGTCGCCTACTGCACCTGCAACGGAGAGGTTTTGGAGGAGGCTTACAAACTCCCTGAAAACGGTCCGATTGGATTTGAAGCCGACCGCGGCTTGATGGAGTACCGCCGCGTTCGGATTAAGATGTAAGAGGTAAGACGGGCGTCGTCTGACGCCCGCGCTACCCGGCTAGGTCGCGGAGGAAGGTGGTGGGGGGGCGACCGTGGACGCGTTTGAAGGAGCGGCTGAAGTGGAACTGATCTGTGAAGCCCAGCAGATCAGACACTTGGCCGACTTTTAGTCCGTGATCGACCAAGAGTTCGAGGGCACGCTGCATTCGGATTCGTTCGACGTAGCGGTGAGGCGTGGTTTGGGCGTAGCGCTTAAAAAGTCGACTGAGGTGCTCGGGGGTCACACCGACGGCTTCGGCCGCATCTGCGATGCGTGGGGTCTGAAGGGCTTGATCAAGCAACCAGGCTTTCGCCGCGCGGAATGTTTTTTCGGATTGTGGAAGGTGCCCGCCGGTCCAGTCGGACATCGCGCTAAGTTTTAACAAAAGGAGTCGGAGGCGGCAGGCGCAAACGTCTTCGGCGAGGGGGTGGTCGGACTCTGCGTCACGATGGAGGCCTTCGAACAAGTCCGCGATCTCGGCGGGTTCTGCGACACGCCGGACAATGCGGTCGAGAAACCCTGCCTGACGGAGCAGGGAAGAGGATTCGGCACCCACGAAATCCACGTAATATTTTAACATGGAGCCTACACTGTCGCCGGCGATGCGATGCGGTGTGCTTGGGGTGTAGCAAAGAACGCTTCCGGCGGAGATTGATTCACCGGATCCGTTTCGCCAAAACGTGCCGTTCCCTTCCGCAACAAACTCGAGGCAGTGATACGGAAAAGTATCCCGTTCAATCAGATATTCTTTACGGGTGCGTTCGGTTCCGCCGCAGACCACTCGGAGCGGCCCGTTGGGTTTTGCCGAAAGATTGAGGAAATAGCGTTTTGCGCTTTCCACCTGATTTGAGACGAACGGTGGGAGGGGTTTCATTGGCTGAGCGGCAACTCATTAAATATCACAAAATGGCATACACGGGTCAACTCCATCGATGGTTTTCTTTTGCTCATCGGCTTAGGTTTACGAAGTTGCCGATGGTTTCTGCGTAAGTGACGCACCTGCCGGCATTGCAGATTTACCCAGTGCACTATGAGCCTCAATGATCAGCCTTCACTGCTAGGATTACAGCCGACCTTTGGGTTTGGAGACCGTCTTGGACTTGCGACTCCGGGTCACATTGCCTCGCTAAAGCATGGTCGACTTTTGCCGATTCTCGCGCAGCAATCGGTTCGTGAGATGACGCGTACGCAGCGGACGCCCGCCGAGGTGATGGCGGCTGCGCGACGGGGCATTGCGGAGACGGGGTTTCAGGGCGTTTGGGGTGCGGATGCGGATCATCTGAAGACTCGGGAGGATGTGTTTAATCTGGCGGATGCGGGGTTCACTTTTTTCACGATTGATCCGTCTGCCTACGTTGAGAATGCGGCGGATTCGCTTGCGGGAGATTCGCTTGTGGCGGCTGCGGAACAGGTCGTCGCAGCGGGTGCGTTTGAGAGTTTGGCGCAGGTGGAATCGATGTATGCGGGCAAGGAGTTTGACCTTGGGATTGGGAGTCCTTTGCGCATCGGGCGGGAGGCGGTGTTGCGGGCGGTCGTGAAGTACGGCAGGGCTGTGGATTATGCGGGGAAGATGGGGGCTTGGATTGGCGAGGCGCGGGCTGGTCGCGGTGCGGACATTGAGGTGTCGGTGGATGAAACGGATTCTCCGACGACGGCGGCGGAGCATTTGTTCATTGCGGCGGAGCTTCGGCGGCGGGGTGTGAGCGCGGTTTCGGTTGCGCCTCGGTTTTGCGGGGAGTTTGAGAAGGGTATTGATTACAAGGGAGATTTGGCCCGATTCGAGGCGGAGTTAAAGGTGCATGCGGCGATTGCGCGGACATTTGGTCCTTACAAAATAAGTGTTCACTCGGGTTCGGATAAGTTTCAGATTTACCCGATCGTCGCGGCGGTTTGCGGAGATTTGCTGCACGTGAAAACCGCGGGGACCAGTTATTTGGAGGCGCTGCGGGTTGTCGCTCGGGTCAATGGCGATTTGTTTGCTCAGATTGTGGCGTATTCGCGGGGGCGTTTTGATACGGACAAGGCGACGTATCATATTTCGGCGACGCTGACTGGTGTTGCTGCAGGCGCGGGGTTGAGTTCAGCGGATTTGGAACGGGTTTATCTGGATGAGGATGGAGGACGGCAGATTTTGCATGTGACGTTCGGGTCGGTCTTGACGCTGGGTGTGGATAGTCGGGGCCGAACCTTCAAGGAGGGGATTCTTGAGGTGTTGCAGACGCACCCTTCGCT
>JBEEPE010000162.1:0-4120 GCA_041191265.1 Verrucomicrobiota bacterium
AGACGGAAAAGTGTTCGTCCTCCCAATGGAAGACGCCATCCGCATCCGGACCGGCGAACGCGGCGCAGAAGCCGTTTAACTCCCTTCATTTTCCGCTCACAGCCCCGCTCTCAACAGCGGGGCTTTTTTATGGAAGACCAATCCCTCGTCGGCGCCATCCTCCTCGGTCTTATCGAGGGCCTCACGGAGTTCTTACCCGTCTCGTCGACCGGACACCTCCTCATCCTCCAAAACCTTGCCCCCGCCCTCGTCGGAAAACGGTCCGATCTGTTCAACATCGTCATCCAATCCGGCGCAGTCCTCGCCGTTCTCCCCCTCTTCAAAGACCGACTCACGGCACTCCGCGACTGGCGAAAACCCGCGAGCCAGCAACTCCTCGCCTCCATCGCCCTCGCATTTCTCCTCACTGTCATCGGCGGCCTCCTCATCGACAAAGCCGGCCTTCGGCTCCCCGAAACCCTCACCCCCGTCGCAATCGCCCTCATCGTCGGCGGTATCGCCTTCCTTGTTATCGAACGCCTGCTCCCCAAGGTGAACCGTCCCTCAGGCATTCCACCACAAACCGCCCTCATCGCTGGAGCCGGACAACTACTCGCCGCCATCTTCCCTGGCGCGTCCCGCTCGGGCTCCACCATCATGGCAGCCATGCTCTGTGGCACCAGTCGCTCCAGTGCCACCGAGTTCTCCTTCCTCATCGGCATCCCCACCATTCTCGCAGCGTCCGCATGGAAATGTCTCAAAGCCGTGAAACAGGGCGGGATTGAAGAGCCATGGCTCCAGCTCGGCGTGGCGTGGATAGTCGCCGCCGCCACGTCCTTCGCCACCGTCAAATGGCTCCTCGGCTACGTCCGAAACCACTCCTTCGCAGGCTTCGGCATCTACCGGATTGCCCTCGGCTCCATCCTCTTAATACTCGCCCTGTTGCGGTAACTTTTTCCCAACCATGCCTTCCTTCACCTACAGCGGCAAAAACTCCCAAGGCCAAACCGTCAGCGGCACCGTGGAAGCCAATGACCGACCCGCTGCCATCCGCCAAATCGAGCAACAACGCATCACCCCCATCCGCGTCTCGGTCTCCACCTCAACGCCCCCAGCCCAAAAAGAACCCGATTCCGCGCAAAAAGCGTCCCCCGCCACCGCTCCCGCCAGCCCAGCCCGTACCAAAGCCGCGCCCGCTCCCGCCACCAGCAAAAGCCCCTCCGCACCCCCAGCCACCGTGGAAATCTCCACGATGTCCCACACCCAACTCCACCTTTTCACCGAACAACTCGCGCTCCTCCTCAACGCAGGCATCACCCTCGACGAAGGACTCGGCATCCTCGTCAAACGAATGAAGCACCCAAAGCTTCACGCCCTCGCCAAAGAACTCCACCAATCCCTCGTGGAAGGACGCAGCCTCTCCCAAGCGCTCAAATCGTTCCCGAAAATCTTCGAACCCCTCTACGTCAACATGGTCGCCGCCGGCGAAGCCTCAGGCACCATCGGCGAAATCTTGAAACGCCTCGTCGCGTACCTCGCCGACCTCAAAGCCCTCCGCGACCGCGTCCAACAAGCCCTTCTTTACCCCGCCATCCTCGTCGTCGTCGGAATCGGCATGGTCACCCTGTTCATGACCGTCATGGTCCCGAAGCTCATGAAGTTCTTCTTGGACTCCAACATGCAGCTTCCGTTCGCGACACGTGTTCTCCAAGGCACTTACACGTTCCTGCAATCTTACTGGTGGCTCATCGGCCTCGGCATTGCCGGCGCATTCTCCGGTTTCAAGGCTTGGACCACCTCTCCCGCCGGCCGCACCCAGTGGGATAGAACCCGATGGTCGCTCCCGCTCGTTGGCGGCGTGCTCCGAGGCCGCTACTACGCCCAGTTCGCGCGCACCCTGGCAACGCTCATGTCCAACGGAGTCACGCTTCTCAAAGCCCTCGAACTTCTTCAGGACATCTCAGGCAACTTGTTTGTCGCCGCAAAAATGCACGAGGTTCGCCTTGCCGTCAGTGATGGCACCCCCCTCTCCTCCGCCCTCGCTCGGCAAAACCTCTTTCCAGAGCTGTTTCTTGATATGCTCTCCATCGGTGAGCAGTCCGGCCGCCTCGCCGAAACCCTCAACAACATCGCGGACGTTTACGAACGCGAACTGGATAAAACCGTTAAAACCATCTCCACGCTCGTCCCCCCCCTCGTCATGGTCGGAATCGCCATCGTCGTTGGTTTCGTCGTCTACGGTATCCTCAGCGCTGTCTTCGGAATGACCGGAAGCCTGCGCCCCGGTGGCCGATAAACCCTTCCCCCAAATCCCTGCCAACTTGTCGCGCGATCTCAACATTCATCCCCCTCAATCCTCGGATTCTCCATCCCGATGAGCGCCCAACCGAATCCCATCTTTTGCCGCCCAACCCGCGGCGCTTTCGGTTGGCTCATCGAACCAGTCACCCGTTTCAAACGACTCCTCCTCGCCGGAACATCCTTCGGGGTCCTCGCATTTACCCAAGCACCCCACGCGCAAGAACTTCGCGAACACCCCACTCCACATGCCCTCTGGTTGGATTCGCGCACCCTCCGTCAGGAACGTCCCGTTGGTCCAGCACCCCACTGGTTTGCCGGATTCACGAAGGCCCTTCAAAACCCAGACATCCCCGAAGAAAAACGCACCCTCTACCGCGTCGACCTAAGGCGGCTTCCAAAAACCGTCCGCGAACTCGAACTTCGACTCAGCCTAGACGCAAAAACCGCCGGACAAACCTCCGTGACCGTCTGGTCCGAACTCGGTGAATGCATCTACCGCTCCCAGCCCGCGAAAGAGCTGATTCCCGCAGAAATTCCGTTGCCCGACACCCAACCAATGCCCTCCTGCGACATCCACCGATTCCCCTCGGAAAAAGCAGGTTACATTGAAATCACGCTTCCTGACGACGGTTCCGGACTTCGCACACTCTTTCTCACCGCGAATCGGGAAGTTCCCGTCCTTCGCGCACTCGACTTCCCTCTCGACTCCAACGCAGCCGACCCCTTCACCAACGGTATCCGATCCCTTCCGGGGGCTGACGATTCCCTTCTCTTTGGTCGCATCCGCGCCACCCTTGAATCCTCCGACCTGAACATCCGCGAAGATGCCCCGAGTCGGGTGGAGTTCGAACTCACCAAGCAACCGCTTGTTGCCTTTATCTCCTTTGAAACAAAAAACATCTCACTGACCACTCCTCCCACCATCCTGCTGAATGGCCAAAAAGTGGAACCCGTCTCGGTTCATATTCCGGACCTCGCAGATCCGGCCTGGCGTCCCCTCATCACCGGACGAAACCCCGTGAACTTCGTCTACACTGCTTGGCGGAAAGCGCAGGCAGCGCTTCCCCTCTCGGCCCTCATGGACGGAGTAAACAAACTCGAGTTCGCCTCGACCGATGGCAAACTCGCCTACACCATCAGACATCTGGAAATTCAGTTGAAGTACCCTTGGAAGAAGTTCGATTTTAACGTCATCCCCTGACAGTACCCCCACAAACCCCATGAAACTCACCCTCGGTCGCATCGCCTCCCGTCACGCACTCCCGACTCTCCAATCCGCCCGTTCGGGATTCACGCTTCTCGAAATCATGATGGTGGTGGCCATCATCGGTCTGCTCGCAGCGTCCGCAGTCTACATGATGGGCGATAATCTCGGAGTCGCGAAAGACACCAAGGTCAAGTCCGACATCCGGACCCTAGAAACCCAGTTGATGGTGTACGAAACGCAAAACGGCTTCGCCCCGACCACGTCTCAAGGACTGAAGGCTCTCGTCGAACAACCTAACTCAGCTCCCGTGCCGAAAAACTGGAAGCGACTCCTGAAAGAAATCCCGACCGATCCATGGGGCCGCGAGTACGTGCTGATTAATCCCGGCAAGCACAACACCGACAGTTACGATATCCTCTCCCTCGGCAAAGACGGCACGCCCGACACCGCTGACGATATCGGCAACTGGACCAAAAAATAGACCAGCGCCTTTTTTCAGAACAGAAGAGTCTCACACGAAGACACAAAGACACGAAGGGGAGATGCACTCAAGCATCACCCCTCATCTGATTAGCTGCCTGAGACGACTCCTCATGGCCCAAATCCCCTAAGGGCTCCTGTCCCCTCCCTCCC
>JBEEPE010000163.1:0-4295 GCA_041191265.1 Verrucomicrobiota bacterium
TGAAATCTGCTGCGCGTGAAGATCAATCGTTAAAACTCGGTTCACGCCTGCGGCCGTCAACATATTCGCCACCAACTTCGCCGTAATAGGCACTCGCGACTTGTCCTTTCGGTCTTGTCGAGCATACCCAAAATACGGAATCACCGCCGTAATTCGCCCCGCACTCGCACGTCGCGCTGCGTCCACCATGATGAGCAACTCCATCAGATGCTCATTGGCCGGCTTGCAGGTTGGCTGAATAATGTAAATATCTCTTCCGCGGATGTTTTCCTCGATTTGAACAGAGGTTTCACCGTCCGGAAACCGCTTCACAGATGCCTTCCCAAGTGGCACCCCCGTTAAATCTCCATGCTCCACTTTTTCGCAAATTCGCTGTGCGAGAACCGGATGCGCTAACCCCGAAAAAATCTGTGGCGGACTCAGCTCGATTTCGATGTCAGATGGGCTCGTGGTGTACATGGCAGCGGTCGGAGAAACCTATTTCGACACCCCGTTTTTACAAACTAAACCAACAACCAAGTTGATCGGCTCGACAAACGCACAACTCATCTCGCCAAACTTCGGTACAAATCTCGCGTCTGTTCCGCAATCCGCTTCCAAGTGAAACACTCCTCGACCCGTGCGCGGCCAGCCGCCGCCATCCGAACCCGAAGCGACTCGTCCGTCATCAGCTGATTCACTCTGTCTGCCAAACCACGCGCAAATCCCTCCGGATCAACCGGCTCAAACTGCCGTGAGGCATCAATCTCCACCGGCACCAAAAATCCTGTCTCCCCATCCACAACGACTTCTTTGATTCCCCCCACCGCACTCGCAACCACCGGAGTCTCACACGCCATCGCCTCCAAGTTGATGATGCCAAATGGCTCGTAAACCGACGGACAACAAAACACCGAGGCATGCGAATAAAGCTCAATCGCTTCCGACCGACTCACCATTTCCTGCAACCACAGCACACCACCGTGAACCGACTGCGCTTCCTCAACAGCCGCCCTCATCTCCGCCGCAATCTCCGGCGTATCCGGCGCCCCCGCACACAACACGACCTGAAAATCGTGGCTCATGTGCCGAATCGCCCTCGCCAAATGCACAATCCCCTTCTGTCTCGTCACTCGCCCCACAAACAAAACGTAAGGACGAGATTCATCCACCCCAAACTTCCTCAAAGCACCGAGGCTTTCCACACGTCGGTACTCATTGGGGTCGATGCCATTATAAATCACCTTCACTCGTTCCGGATCGACATTAAATAGACGCAAAATGTCGTCCCGAGTCTCGCTCGACACCGCAACCACTGCATCTGCCATCTCAATCGCGGTCCTCTCGACCCAACACGAAAAATCATACCCTCCACCGATCTGCTCACGCTTCCACGGACGCAACGGCTCCAACGAATGAACCGTTACCACCAGCGGCTTTCCATAGTTCAACTTGGCTAAAATCCCTCCGAGATGCGTGTACCAGGTGTGGAGGTGAACAACATCCGCATCAATCCCCGCTGAGTTCCAGTCCAAGCACCGCTGCAAGGCCCCGAAAACTCCCCTCAAATGCGCAGGCGCTTCGTACCCCGATGAATCGACCCCGTACCCAGTCGCCTCCAACCTCTCGCCCCGAACTCTCTCCTCACGCTGCTCTTTTCCAAAACAACGCACTTCAACGTGCATCAACTGAGACAACTCTCGGGTCAAATAATCCACATGCACCCCAGCCCCCCCGTAAATCGTGGGCGGAAACTCGTTCGTTAGGAACAACGCCTTCATGGATGCGCAACCTGCCGCGAATCTAGCAGCGCATCAATCCCGTTCCTCGCCCACACGAAAATGACACACGCCCGTTGACGCCCCCTCCCGAAAACCTCACCTTCTGTCCCGACGGGGGAGCTTCGCGCTGAGAGGTCCATTCGCTGGACGACCCTTCGAACCTGGTCCGGGTAATGCCGGTGCAGGGAGTTCGGGCTGGGACATCACTCGTCCAGCGTGAAACACCCGTCGCCTAACCGATTAAACGCCATGAACGCCCCGAACCTCGCGCTTCCGGAAAACGAACTCCCAAACTCCCGACGAATCTATGTCAACGGAAGCATCCACCCAGACATTCGCGTTCCCATGCGGGAAATCTCTCAGTCCCCCACAAAACTTCCCAACGGCGGCACCGAAGAAAATCCTCCGCTGAGCGTGTACGACACCAGCGGACCGTGGGGAGATCCGTCATTCGAGGGGTCCGTCGAAACCGGACTTCCCGCCCTCCGCGCAAGCTGGATCGCCGTGCGTGAAGACTCAGAGATCTACGCCGGTCGCGAAATTTCGCCGAAAGACAACGGGTACCTTTCTGAAACCCACGCGAAAGCTGCCGCGGAACGCCTGTCCGTCCGAAACGGTGCCACGCTGAACGGATCCGGTCCGACAACCTCAGCTCGCAACCCCCGCCGAGCATCAAAAGGCCACCCAGTCACGCAGTTGTGGTATGCCCGCCAAGGAATCATTACCCCTGAGATGGAGTTCATTGCCATCCGAGAAAATCAAGGCCTCGAGCAACTCCAAGAGAAAATCTCCCCAAACGCCCCCCGCAACTCCCTCTGCCATCAGCACTCCGGCGCGGCCTCCTGCAATGATGCACCCGGCGTCTTCAAGCGTTTTCCCCAACGCATCCCCAAGGTTATCACCCCCGAGTTCGTGCGAGAAGAAGTCGCAGCTGGGCGCGCAATCATCCCTGCAAACATCAACCACCCCGAACTCGAGCCGATGATCATCGGCAGAAACTTTCTCGTTAAAATTAACGCCAATATCGGAAACAGTGCTGTCGCATCCAGTATCGAGGAGGAGGTGGAAAAAATGCGGTGGGCAACAAAGTGGGGAGCCGACACTGTGATGGACCTCTCAACGGGCAAAAACATTCACACCACCCGCGAGTGGATTCTTCGGAACTCCCCAGTTCCGATTGGTACTGTGCCCATTTATCAAGCCCTCGAAAAAGTCAACGGCCGAGCCGAAGACCTCACATGGGAAATTTTTCGGGACACCCTCATCGAACAAGCAGAACAAGGCGTCGATTATTTCACCATCCACGCGGGCGTCCTCCTGAGATTCATCCCCCTGACCGCTAAGCGAATGACCGGAATCGTCAGTCGCGGCGGATCCATCATGGCGAAATGGTGCCTCGCACATCACAAAGAAAACTTCCTCTACACCCACTGGGACGACATCTGTGACATCATGGCGGCCTACGACGTCAGCTTCTCCATCGGGGATGGATTACGTCCTGGCTCAAATGCCGACGCAAACGACGAAGCACAGTTCGGCGAACTCCAAGTCCAAGGGGAACTGACGCGTCGGGCTTGGGACAAAGGGGTGCAGGTCATGAATGAAGGGCCGGGGCACGTGCCGATGCACCTCATTCACGAAAACATGGAAAAGCAGCTCGAGTGGTGCCACGAAGCCCCCTTTTACACGCTGGGCCCGCTTACGACGGACATTGCGCCCGGATATGACCACATCACAAGCGGTATCGGTGCCGCAATGATTGGTTGGTACGGGTGCGCCATGCTCTGTTACGTCACTCCAAAGGAGCACCTCGGTTTGCCGAACCGAAAGGACGTGAAAGACGGCGTCATCGCGTACAAAATCGCGGCCCACGCGGCAGACCTTGCGAAAGGGCACCCCGGAGCGCAGTTCCGAGACAATGCACTGAGCAAAGCCCGATTCGAGTTTCGCTGGGCTGACCAGTTCAACCTTGGCCTGGATCCAGTCACCGCGAGGGAGTTTCACGATGAAACCCTCCCGCAAGAAGGGGCGAAAAATGCCCACTTCTGCTCCATGTGCGGCCCTCACTTCTGCTCGATGAAGATCACGGAAGACGTCCGGAAGTTCGCAGAGGAAAACGGCTTGACCGATCAGGCAGCCATTGAGGCGGGCATGCGCCAAAAAAGCAGTGAGTTTCGCGAGAGCGGTGCCGAAGTTTACGTGAGCTAGCGCGTCAGCTTGGCGCAAATCACACCCGCTGCGTTCCTACCCTCGGAGCGCGGCTTCAGGCAGGGCCGAAAGCAGGGCAGACTGCACGGCCGCAGTGACCGATGCCCGTGAGAAAGGTTTCGGAAGGTAGGCCACCGTAGGCGCTCCCTTCACGGGACCGCTCATGCCGGAAACCATAATGACGGGATGCTCTGGGTTCGTCTGCCGAATGCGTTCCGCCAGTTCCTCTCCTCCCATCCCTGGCATCTGACGATCGGTTAACGTGAGAGAAAACCGGTGCTCGCCAAAGAGGCGAAGGGCCTCCTCACCTCCCGCAGCCGTCACCAC
>JBEEPE010000164.1:0-8033 GCA_041191265.1 Verrucomicrobiota bacterium
CAGCCTCTTCGAGAGCCGGGGAAATCGTGCGCACGTCAGTGTCCTCGATCACGTTCGCGAGCAACTCAACGACGTTTCACGCAAAGTCTCACGCTCTGACAAATCCAAGATTGAGGAGTACGCGACGAGCGTTCGTGAGGTCGAAACCCGCCTCGCACGACTGCAATCCAGCGACAAAGACGCAGCGAATGACGCTCTGAAAGCGAAACGACCACCAAACGGTCTGCCCTCTCAACTCGACGTCCACGCGCGCTTGATGTGCGACATCATCGCGCTGGCATTCCAAGCCGACCGCACCCGCATCGCAACGATGCTCCTGACGAACAACCTGTCGGGACAAGTTTACCCATTCCTCGGCTTGCGCGACGACCACCACAGCTTCTCGCATAGCTGGCAGAACAAGGAGTTCGCCTCAATCACCCGGTTCTGGGTCGAGCAATACGCCTACCTGTTGAGCAAACTCGCCGCCACGCAAGAGGGCGAAGGCACCGTGCTCGACAACTCGTGCATCGTTCTCGCAAACGAGCAATGGGTGGCGCATAGCGCGGAGAAAGTGCCTCTCCTCATGGCCGGCGGGCTCGGAGGAGCGTTCCAAACCGGTCGATCCCTCGATTTCGAAAAGAGCCAAAACCGCAAGTTCTCGAGCTTGCTCATGACCATCGCCGACCGGATGGGCCTCCCGCTCGATGCCTTCGGCGACTCAACCCAATCATTGGACGTCTGACCCCACCCGCCTGAGCACTGAATCAATCAGTCCCCCCGAGCCGAATCGTGCGTCTAAAAAACAGACGCGTCGATAATCGCGAGCACTTCATCGAGTAAATCTTGAGGCGAACGTTCAATCATTCGAACGTTTCTCGCCCGATAGTCGAGTGACTTCACCTGCTCACACATCACAAAGCCGGTCAGAGACGTACGCACAGAAACCGGCACATGAAACGGCACGCAGCGATCCGTATTGGTCACCGGACAACACATAGCCATGCCAGTGGCTCGGTTAAACGCCTCCTTGCTAACCACGAGTGCAGGCCGGCGACCCTTTTGTTCGTGCCCCGACTGCGGATCAAAATCGAGTGTCACAAAATCCCCCTGTCGTGGCACATACCCCTTCATCACCAAACCTCCTTGCCCACGGAATCCCAGCCAAACTCGGTTGACTCGTAGTCCTTCGGCATCGCATCTGCCAAGTCCTCAATGCGATGCCTTCCGCGAACCGATTCCTTCGGTTTGACCACCCTCACCACGATGGCGTCTTTCTTCGGTGAAAGCACCAACTCCAGACTCGCTCCAACGTCCAGTTTAAGCTCTCGCAGCAAAGCCTTCGGAATCCGGATACCTTGACTGTTTCCCCAAGCCTGTAGAGATGTCGTCATGGCCGTTAATGTATAGCCGCAGGCTACACGCGGCAACGGAAGTTTGGAGTCAAGCCGCGCTGAAGCCAGCCAACCGGACGCCGAGTCTTCACCGGCAACGCGCACCACACCTCGTTTTTGTTCACATCAGGCGGCGCGTCAGACAATCTACGGGATGGAATCTTTCTTCCGCCTCCTCGAAAAACGCGTGGACGACTGCGACTCCCTCCTTTGCGTCGGCCTTGATCCCCACGTTTCCGACCTCGCAGCCCCCACCGCCAGCGCTGCCCTCGACTTTAGCCTGCGCCTGATTGCTGAAACAGCCCCGTACACGGCCGCCTTCAAACCCAATGTCGCCTTCTTCGAACAGTTTGGTGCCGAAGGGTGGACCGTTCTCGAACAGGTCATCACTGAAATCGCAAACGCGTCAAAAAACCTCGGCTCCGAAATACCCGTCGTGCTCGACGCCAAGCGTGGTGACATCTCCACAACAGCCGACGCCTACGCCCGCTCCGCATTCGAACACCTCAAAGCCCATTCCATCACCCTCAGCCCCTACCTCGGCCGAGACTCCGTTGAACCCTTCATCGGCGAGTCAAAAAACTGAGTATTCCTCCTCTGCAAAACCTCGAACCCAGGGTCCGCTGACCTTCAGGACCTGCATATCGACGGAACAGGCCCCCTCTACCTCCACGTCGCCCGCCTCGCCGACACCTGGAACACCCGTGACAACATCGGTCTCGTCATCGGGGCCACGCAGCCCGAGGCCTTGCGAAAAGTCCGCGAGGCAGCCCCCAACTTGTGGTTCCTCAGCCCGGGAATCGGCGCGCAAGGTGGCGACCTCGAAACCGCCCTTCAAGCCGGTCTGCGCGCAGACCGAAAAGGAATGCTCCTCCCCATCTCACGCGGAATCTCCCGCGCAAGCTCCCCCGCAAAAGCCGCCAGCGACCTCCGCAACGCCATCCTCGAGATCACGCAAAAAGTCCGCTGACAAAGCTTACGTTCGCTCATCCCAGACCCAAAGGCCTTACCCAAAGCGGGTGCATCTCGCCCCCCTCGGGCCACCGCACCTCCACCGCACCTCCACCGCACCTCCACACCTCTGCACCTCCCCACCTCCGCACCTCCACACCTCCGCTCCTCCGTACATCCCCACCTCCGCACCTCCACACCTCCGCACCTCCGCACCTCCGCTCCTCCGCTCCTCCGTACATCCCCACCTCCGCAACATCCACCTCAACCCCACACCATACGCTCCCCCCCACACCCTCCCCCGGCGCCAACGGCGCCACTCACGTCAGCCTGGGCCAACGGCCCAGGTACCCATCCCCCCAAAAAAAGCCCTGAAGGGGCGTCCCAACCCATTTCCAGCCCCTTCATCGCCAAGACACCCCCCTACGCAAACCAATCCCAACGGCAAATCGCCAGTCAATCGGCGACAAACCTCAAAATGCAAAACCACGCCACCCCAAGACGGTCTGTGCGTTGAAATTCCCCCAAAGGCATAGCTCCCGCTTCGGTATACCGTTTGAAACAACGTTCGTTTTCCCCTCACTTCCCGACATCGAAACTCGCCCCCTTTTTCGAGCCCCTCGCCATGCGTCACTCCCTCCCGCTCCTCCTCTCCACTCTCGTACTCCTCATCACCAACACCGCCCGAGGCGCAACGAGCACCGCTGATTTCGATCAACACCTCCTGCCCTACCTCAAAAACTACTGCACCGACTGCCATAACGCCGACAAACAGAAGGGCGACTTCCGCATCGACAACCTCTCAAAACAGGTTGGCACCGAGAATAACCCGCAGTGGCTCGAAGTCATGGAACGCATCAACTCCGGAGAGATGCCTCCCAAAAAAGAGCCAAAACGTCCCTCCGCCAACGAAAGCGCCCGCATCGTCGAATGGATCACCGCTCGACTAAAAGAGGGCGAGGCCACTCGCATGGCCGCCCGCGCCAAAGTCACCTACAACCGCCTCACCCGCGACGAATACGTCAACACCGTGCGAGACCTCCTCGCCGTCGAATACGACGCAAAAGACCCCGGCGCACTCCTTGAAGACCCCGAATGGAACGGCTTCGAACGCATCGGTTCAGTCCTCACACTCTCCCCCTCCAACATCGAAAAATACCTCGCCGCCACCGAAACCATCCTCTCCGAAGCCTACCCCCAACCGCCACCTCCGCTCCGCAAAGGCCAGACTCCCCCCCAACCCTTCGGCGGAACCGTGCCCGCCGTCTACGAAGACTCCATCTCCGCCACCCACCGCGAACGCCTCTCCGAACTCGGCCTCCTCGATAAAGTCCGCTTCGAAATGTGGCCAGGGGACGTCTTCCGTGGCTCCTACGGACGGTCGACCACGACCGGCACCCGACCCGGCGCCGGCATCTACGAAATCAGCTACAAGCTCAGCGGACTCCGCCCGCCAAACGGCCGCGCCCCTCGCCTCAAGGTCTACCTCGAAAAACTCGACCGCACCCTGTTCGAACAAGACATCATCGCCGACGAAGACAAACCCATCACTGTCACCTTCCGCGCCCACCTCCCCAAAGACCCAGGCGCAATCATGGTCTACAACGACGTCCCCGGCCCCTCCAATACCCCACGCTCAGGCCGACACGGCCCCGTCCCCTTTGTCAGCACCAAAGTCGGACGCATCCCCTGGCAAATGAAGCTGACCGACGAGGAGGGCCAAGCCCGCTACCCCTTCCTGATTCTCGACTCCGTCACTTGGAAAGGCCCCATCCTCACGGACGAAGAAATCAAACTCCGCGCGGATTACATGCCCGCCGACGAAGGCGACATGGAACAAGTGCGCCAATCCCTCACGAGGCTCGCAACGCGCGCATTCCGTCGTCCTGTCACCCCAAGCGAGATGGATGGATACGTTAAAATCGTTCAACGCGAGTTAGATGCAAAGGAACCGTTTCGCGATGCGGTGAAAGCAGGCATGGCTTCCATCCTCAACTCCAAAAGCTTCCTTTTCCTCGCAGAAGGCGACGAAGAGCGCACACGCCAAACCCTCAATGACTGGGAAATCGCCTCCCGTCTTTCCTACCTTCTCTGGAACACCATGCCCGATGGGGAGCTCTTCACCCTCGCCCAAGAAGGAAAACTTCGCGACCGTTCGGTGCTCGCCGCGCAGTTCCGACGCATGATTGCCGACCCACGCGCGACGCGGTTTACGAACTCCTTCTCCACTCAATGGTTGCGCCTCCGCAAAGTCGGCATGTTCCAACCCGACAAAAAACTTTATCCCGACTACGACAAAGGCCTCGAAAGCAGCATGATCGAGGAAACAAAGGCCTTTTTCCGCGAAGTGCTTAACAACGGCCTCACCCTCCGCGAGTTCATTCAGTCCGACTGGAGCATGATGAACGAGCTCCTCGCGAAGTATTACGGCCTCGGCGCCCCCTTCGCCCAAGCGCTCGCAACCAAGACCGCCGCCCAACAATCCTCGCCCTCTGATCTGATTAAGGTCGCTCTGCCAGCCGAAGCACATCGCGGCGGCATCCTCACGCACGCCTCCATCCTCTCCCTCACCAGCGATGGAGTCCGCCATCGCCCCGTCCACCGTGGCGTCTGGCTCAGCGAATCCATCTTCGGAAAATCCCCGCCGCCGCCACCTGCTAACGTCAACCCCATCCCCACCAATCCCACCGGCCCAAAAGCCACCCTTCGCGAAAAACTCGAAGCCCACATCCACGACGCCAACTGCGCAGCCTGCCACGCCAAAATCGATCCCCTCGGCCTCGCCTTCGAAAACTACGACGCAATCGGACGCTGGAGAACCGAAGAAATCACCGACGGAATCGGTGACAACCCAAAGGTATCCGCTGCCGGCAAACTCCCTGACGGGCGTGAATACAAAACCGCAGAGGAATTCAAACAACTGCTTCTCAACGACCTCGACGCCTTTAATCTCACCGTCATCGAAAAAGTTGCCACGTACGGACTCCGCCGCTCCATGACGCTCACCGACCGCGATGCGCTCAAACTCATCGCCGCCAAGAGCAAGGAGGCGGATTACCGCCTGCGCGACCTCCTAGAAAACTTCGTTACATCCGACCTTTTCCAAACACGTTAACCGCCCCTCTCCCCGCGCCAGTCATTCGCAGCTCTTAAACCACACCCCAAACGGAACCAAACCCCATGAACCTCAATCTCAACAAATGGCAGATTTCTCGCCGCACATTCCTCCGCGGCGCCGGCGCAACCATCGCACTCCCCTTGCTCGATTGCATGGCTGCGATTCCAACGCCAACCAAACCCAAACGCAGCGTCTTCCTCTACATCCCCAACGGCGTCAATACCCTGACGTGGCAGATTGAGAAAGCCGGAGCGGACTACCAACTCACGGCTCCGCTCCAATCCCTCGAGAAGCACCGCGCCGACATCACGCCCATCAGCGGACTCCATCACCCGATGGTCATCGGCAAACACCACAACTGCGAAAGGGTATGGCTCACGGGCGCCAATGTTCCAGGCGATGGCGGCGCCTTCCGCAACACCGTTTCGGCAGACCAACTCATGGCCGAGGTGCAGGGAGTGTCCACTCGCTTTCAATCGCTCGAAATGGCCATCGAAGGAACCTCCCTCGCATGGTCGCGCGACGGAATCCAACTCCCCGCAGAACGCAGCACCCAGCAAATCTTCAACATGCTGTTCGGCGTCGAACGCGATAGTAAGGAAACCATCCGGCGCCGACTCAGCCGGCGCGGCAGTATCCTGGACACCGTCGCGGATGACGCAAACCGCGTGAACAAGAAGCTCGGAAGCGAAGACCGCAGCAAACTCGATGAGTACCTCACCGCCGTCCGGCAAGTTGAAGAACGTACCCGCCGCGCAGATGAGTGGCTCAACATCCCAAAACCCGTACTTGCAGCTGCCGACATCGAGGGTCTCCAACGCAAACTCAGCATGGCAGAGGCAGGACAGTACTACCGCCTTTTCTATGACCTCATGGTCATGGCGTTACGCACGGACTCAACCCGTGTCATCACGTGCGGAATCGGCAGCGAAGGCAACACCAGTGGCATCCCTGAAATCGGAATCCTCCAGACGCGGCACGGACTCAGCCATCACAACGGCGACCCAGAGCAGCTCCGCCGACTCACCGCAACCGACACCTTCCTCGTCGATCAACTCAGCTACTTCCTCGATCAACTCAAACAGCACCAAGAGGACGGACAGCCCCTGCTCGACACCACGCAAGTCCTCTGGGGAAGCGGAATGGCGTACGGCCACAGCCACGGAAACGCCAACCTGCCCACCATCCTCTGCGGCGGAAAAGCCCTCGGGTATAAGCACGGCACCCACGTGGATTTCAACCTCCCCTCGATCGGTAAATACGACGTCTCCAACGCTCAGGAACACTACCGCATCTGCTCGCGTCCGGTCGACAATGACGCCCGCGTCAGCAACTTGCTCCTCACAATGCTTCAGCGCGTCGACGTCAAAGCAGAACGCTTCCAAGACAGCTTGGGGCCAATCAAACAAATCGTCGCCTGACCAAACCAAACGGCCTCACGGCACTCGACTAGCGGGGGCACACAAAACGGCCCCCGCAGTTTTGCTTCACCGCCATCACGCTTCCCCTCCCGATTTTCATGCGTTTCCTCATCGCGCTGTTCCTCGCATCGGCCCTCATCCATGCTCAGGAAACCCCTCGCTTCCGCACCGACGCAGACGGTCCAATCACCCCGGACGACAAACGCAAAGTTCAAAAAGGGAAGGAGCAGGAGAAAAAGCCTGATTGGTTCCAACTAGCTCACGGCGAGTTTCCGCCAGTGGGGTCCGAACACCGCATCTCAGGTGAGCTGATCTCGGTGGATCATCTCGAGCGCGCCTTCCGCATCCGGATTGATCGAGCCGACCACCAGGAACGCGGAGTGTTCGACCGCCCGCTGTACGCAGAGATGCTTCCCTTTGGAAGTATCTGGTACCAAGGCGCTCCAGCCGCACTCGAAGACATTCCTCTCGGCACCCATCTCCACGGTTCGTTCTACCTCAAAGACCCCAAGGCAAAAGCGCCAACCCATCCCGGCGCCTTCAACAAAGGCCAATCCATTGAGGCGGACTTTCAACGCTGTTTCCGCCTTGAAGACGATTTCACCCTGTGCGCCCGCCAAAACCAGAGCTGGAAAATCGAGGCATTCGATGGCGAAACCATGAAACTCACGGTGTCTCAACCCACCGCACAACCTCCCGTCTCCAAGACGTTTGACATCCAATCCCGCACACGAATCTTCAAGGGAGATGGCTTCGCCGACACCTCCGCCTTAAAGACCGGACAAACCGTTCTATTTAACATCACTTGGGCAACCCTCTACGGCCCAGGACGAATCACCGACATCTGGCTCGATGATGAAAGCCGAGCGAGTGCAACCAAACGACAACTCGCAGCCCATCGCATCCACGTCCGTGAGCGCGGTCTGCCCGGCTGGATCACTTCCGTCGATGATGCGCAACAACTGGTGACCGTCACCTTTTTTGGAGGAATCGATCCGACCCTTTTCGAGGACATCGCCATCAAGGATCCAAACCTCCCGCCGCCCCGCGACGGCAGCCCGCCACCCACCGAACCCATCGGTAAACTTGCGGTAGCCCGCGAATCATTGATGACCTACGACCCGGTCAATGACAGCAAACGCGCGGCTGTCCTCGAGGTTAAGAAAGTAC
>JBEEPE010000165.1:0-12653 GCA_041191265.1 Verrucomicrobiota bacterium
GCCACTAGATCGCGAGTGACACCCGTGAGCGCCTTCGCGAGATCAAGGCGGCCGCTCCCCGAGCCGAAACGCACGGGCTCGTTCGGCGTGAAAACCAGCGGCATCCGCCTCGGCACCTGAACACCCGTTCGATTCGGATTTCCTCGGACCTCGACCGCGAGATCCTTGGGCTCTTCTTTGTACACGAGACGGCTTCCGTGCTTCTTCACTTCGGGTTCCACAAACAAACTGCCGTCACGCACCCCATTCACAAGGAGCGCGTTGAACTGCGAATCCGCTTTCAGCTCCGCCACCTCCTTCTCAATCGCCTCGAGCCGCGCGGCGTGATCCTCGTTTTTCTTCGCCTTCAACTTCTTCGCCTCATCCTCCAGCTTCGCTACACGACTGCGAAGATCTACCACTCGCGCCGCGTCAATCTCCTGACTCAACGCATGTTCCGCTGTGCGCGTACTCGCAAACACACCAGCCAGTCCGTAGTAATCCTCCTGCGTGAAAGGGTCCGACTTGTGGTCGTGGCAACGCGCACATGCCATGTTGAAACCAAGAAACACGCTCGAGAGCGTGTGGATGCGCTCCTCGTACTCGTCCGAAACAATCGATTTGATGATCTCCACCGGAAGCTGAAGCTCCTTCCAGTACGACGGGCTCATCCCCAGCATACCCAAGGCCGCGCGATCAGAAGGACGGGCCTCTGGCATTTGGTCCGCCGCAATTTGAAGCGCCACAAAGCGGTCAAACGGCATGTCCTCGTTCAACGCGGAAATCACCCAATCGCGATAGGGGTAAGCCTTCCCTTTCAATTCCATCCACGACTCGCCAATGTCGCAGTAGCGCACCAAATCAAGCCAGTGCCGAGCCCACCGCTCTCCATAGGCGGACGAATCAAGCAGACTGTTCACCCGCCGCTCATACGCATCCGAAGACGCGTCGTTTTCAAAGGCTTCCACTTCCTCTGGCGTCGGCGGTAACCCCGTAAGATTAAACATCAGGCGGCGCAGCAAAATCGCTCGGGGCGCTTCGGGCGCTCGAGAAAGCCCCACGCGTTTCAGCTCCGCTCCAATCATCCCGTCGATCACTGCACCTGCCTTGCCGACGGTAGTTTGCGAGCCGCCGGGCGCAGGTTGAAGCGGTTTCAACGACCAAAACTGTCGCGCAGCCGCGAGATTGAGCGTCTTTTTCGTCGCGGCTTGTGCAGAGGCCTCAGGAAACGGTAATCCACTCGCAATCCACGCTCGGAGAACCTCCACATCCTTCACCAAAAGCTTCTCCTTGGGAGGCATTTGAAGGTCCGGCTCGTGATAGGTCACCGCGCGATAAAGGAGGCTCGCATCGGCATCGCCCTCTTTTGCCGCCGGTCCGGATTCGCCCCCGCGCAGAATCGCTTCCCGCGAATCCAAGAGGAGCCCCCCCTTTTGTTTTCCCGAGGCCGTCGAATGACACGACAAGCATTTGTCGACCAGAAGCGGCCGAACCTTTTGTTCGAAATACTCAAGGGCCGCGCGATCTCCCGACGCATCGCCTGCCGCACGCAGGAACGGTCCAAACAGGCCGAACACCACGAGAGCAATCACTGAGCGGATGGGGCGACTGAGAATCACGCCCTTCCTTTAGCAGGAGGTGGTCCGAAAGCCGCCATGGCGCTTCCACCCGACGCACAGTCGGCAGGGAAAGGTCGCGTTTCAGCGGAATTTCACGCAACCCGCCCACTCCCCTACCCGCGCGGCTTGATGTCCATCCCAGGAATCCAAGGCGAGTTAATCTGCGGAGGCATCCCGCCAAATGGCTGGTAAATGGGCATGTGAATCAAGCTCATGCTGTGCGGCAACGACGCGATGAAAAACAACGCCTCACCACACTCCTCGCACTTAATCATCGCCTGCCGATGCTCCGGCGTCGGCAACACAGGGCGCTTATCCACAATCGGCGTATTGGATTCACCTGGAGCATATTCGGAAACCACGATTCCCTGCGCATTCAACTGCTGACGGGCCGTGAACAACAACCCGTGCACCGCCCACTTGCTCGCCGTGTACGGAACACCCGCAAACGAGTCGTACCCATGCCCCGCCGTCGACGAAACCACGACAATCCGGCCACCACCCGCCGCCGCCATCAGCGGCGTCACCGCATTCATCATGTTCACCACACCCATCACATTGATATCCAACACCCTTTCCCACGTCTCCCCACTCGCAATCTTCGTCGGATCCGCATGCGCCATGAAACGGTCCGGCGTGTTCGTTCCAGCCGTGTGAACCAACACAAAAGGCGTGCCCACCTTCGAAACCTCAGCCATCGCGCCTGCCACGCTGTCGCGATCCGCCACATCGCAAACCACCGGAGTAATCCTCGTCTCCCCCACACAAACTTCCTCCAACGACGCTAGCGTACGCCCAAAAACAAATACGCGAGCCCCCGCCCGAGCAAATCGCCTCGCCGCTGCTTGTCCCATCCCGCCGCCCCCACCCGTCACAATCACCAACTTGTCTGTCCAATCTTGTTGCATCACCGAACGCTAACCCGTCCCCTTTCCCATATTCAACCATCCGCACAGCCCCTACCCTAAACCCCTGCACTCGTGAGGTCCCTCACTTCACCAAATCCTCAGAACCCCTTCGCTCTCTCCCCATGAAAGCCGCAATCCCTTTCGTCACCGCATTTCTACTCAGCTGCGCCGCACCTTGTTTGGCGGAGTCCGTCCCGCAAAAAAGTGGTCTGCCCTTCCCCGGCGAAACCCTCGCCGTGTCCGGCAAACAGGCCTTCCTCATCCCGTCTCCGAATGCGCCAACCAACGGCGCCAAACCTTGGGTGCTCTATGCGCCTACGCTCAACGGACTTCCCGGTGCAGCGGAGAAGTGGATGTTCCAACGCTTCCTCGACTCCGGGATCGCCATCGCCGGCATCGATGTGGGCGAATCCTACGGAAATCCCCAAGGCCGATTGCTTTACTCGTCCCTTCACCAAGAACTCACCCAACGACGCGGCTATTCTGCAAAACCAGTCCTGCTCGCACGAAGTCGAGGCGGTCTCATGACCCTCGCCTGGGCCGCCGACAACCCCGACAAGGTTGCCGCGTGGGCTGGCATCTATCCGGTGACCAACATCGCCAGCTACCCCGGAATCGCACGCGCCGCTTCCGCTTATCAAACGGATGCCGCCGGACTCACCGAGCAACTCCCCCAACACAACCCCATCGATCGACTCAAACCCCTCGCCGACGCAAAAATTCCCCTCTTCGCCATCCACGGAGATTCGGACAAGCTGGTGCCCCTCGACAAGAACTCGGGCATTGTGAAAGAGCGTTACAGCGGATTAGGTGGTGCCATGCAACTCGTTGTGCCAGAAGGTCAAGGACACAATATGTGGAGCGGCTTCTTCGAATGTCAGGAGCTGGTTGATTTTGTTAAAAAACACGCGTCCCGTTAGCTGGTTCACCCGTCTCAAAAACCCTGAATCCCTCCAGACCATGCGCCCTCTCGCCCACTGGTTACTATTGCTGCTCTGCGTTCACACGCTGTCCGCTGCTGCAGACGAAAAACCCAACATTCTCCTAATCGTGGCTGACGACCTCGGGTGGTCGGACGTCGGCTGGCACGGTGGTTTCGCCAAGACGCCGCGACTCGACGCGCTCGTGAAGGAGGGGGTTGAGCTCGACCGACATTATGTGCAGCCCGTCTGCACGCCCACGCGGGCGGCACTGATGAGCGGACGCTATCCCGGCCGGTTCGGCCCCCACACCCTCTTGCCGTCGAACCTTCGCGCCATGCCGCTCGGCACGCCAACGCTGGCGTCCGCCCTGCAGTCGCTCGGCTACTTCACCGCCATGGCGGGCAAATGGCACCTCGGAGCTCGGCCAGAATGGGGCCCGAACCATTACGGGTTCGCGCGGAGTTATGGCACAATGACGGGAGCGGCAGACCCTTGGACGCACAAGTATCGGAAAGGCGAACTCGAGGATACATGGCACCGCGACGGCAAGCGGCTCGATGAAGACGGGAATGCGACGGAACTCGTGACGGCGGAGGCGGTTCGCTTCATCGAGGAAAACAGGTCCCCGTGGTTTGTGTACGTACCGTTTCACGCCGTTCACACGCCGGTGGACGCTCCCAAAGAGTACAAGGCGATTTATGATGGCGTGCGGTTTGATGCCAATCCGGAGCGACAGGATTCGCGGCTGCGGATGGCGGCCATGGTGAGTCAGCTCGACGCAAAAGTCGGGCAGCTTGTGGATGCGGTGGAGCGAACCGGACAACGCAGCCGCACACTGGTGATTTTCACCAGCGACAACGGGGGGATTGAATCGTTGAAGAACGCCTACGTCGGTGAGGTAGGCCACTCACCGCTCAACAGTGAGAACGATCCGTTGCGCGGACAAAAAGGCACCCTGTACGAAGGAGGCACACGCGTGTGCGCCTTCGCCAACTGGCCCGGCAAACTGGAACCCCGAAAGCATACCGCGCCGATGCATGCGGTAGACTGGTTCCCGACCATCGCAGCCTTGGCCGGCTTCAAGGCAGAGGCCGATCTCCAGTGGGATGGCATCAATCAATGGCCTTCGTTGACGGGGATGGAGCCGGGCAATCAGGAGCGCCCGCTCTACATTGCGACGACGAGCGGGCAGAGCTTTCACCAAGGAGACTGGAAGCTGATTCGGACAAAAAACCGGACTGAACTATTCCGCATCACCTCCGACCCCTACGAAAAACAGGAGTGTTCAGCGCAACACCCCGACCGAGTCACCGAACTCCTCCGCCTTGTGGAGGCTCAGAGGTCCAAAGACCTCCCCACCCTCCCCGAAGACCTGAAAGGATTCCACCCTTAAGTCTCTGATTTTTCGTGGCATCGGCTCTCGGAGACCATCAGACCGATGGGGCACAACCGAGCAACCACAGCAAGCGGCTTCAGCGCAACGCGCGATATTGGCCACACTTCCCTATTTGGCAGGGTTCGCGTTCAAGCCGGGGATTGAGGGCAACTTCTGCTCCGTGTAGCCCTGCGGAACTTCGAACTCTTTCGCATCCAGTTCCTTTGTCTCCACACGAACCAGCGTCGTCACGATTTTCCCCACCGGAGAACTCATCTCCAACTTCACCACCATTCCTCCCATGTCGAAGTTCGACGGATCAAACGTCTTCCCTTTCGTCGTCGCCTCGGAAATTCGTTTCAACTCTTTTTGGATGGAGTCGTAGTTCGGAAAATCTTTCGCAACCCACATGCGCGCCGGACCCATTCCCGTTTCCGCTTCAAAAACTTCCGTCTCCCACGTGCCCACCTTCTCTTTCTGCCCGGTCGCTTTGGGTTTTTGAATCTTCGCACCCTCCATGGCTGCCGCGCCTGCCGCCATCGCATCACCCGTCTTCATCCTCAGCATCATCTTCGCCGAATGCATCAGCGTGACGGATTCACCCGACTTCACGTCCATCAGCACGGTCATACTCCCCATCATTCCCGCCGGCATATCCGTCCGCGCCTTGTCTCCCTTCACCTTCATCACCATCTCGCCCTTCATCATGGCTGAATCCAAGGCCTGCACCACGGTCACGTCAGCCCATACGGAACCAAAAAGGGGCAAAGATACACAAAAAGCTCTCAACGTTTTTTTCATAAAGCACTCGATATTTCTGATGTGGTAGCCCTCAGTGCGCCCTCACCACGCCCTCAGAGATTGACCTCGGACAGGAGGCGATCGCCTAAAGGAAACTAGGGCGCGAGCATTTTCTAGCTCTCTGGCGGATAGTGGCATGCATCGACATCAAGGACAACCTCTCAACCCCAGTGACTTGATTCATCCGCTCAATCGGCTCGCAGCTGCCCCCATCGCCAACGCTCGACAGGCCATAACTGTCTCCCTCTCAGATTTTTCTTCTTCGTGCCTTCGTGTCTTCGTGTGCCCATCTCCGACACCCACCATCAGTGCCGACCCCCTCTCACCCAATCCGAAGGCATTTGAGTTGAAAACGCCTCCTCGCCGCGAAACCCTTTCTGCCTGGATGCCCCGCATCCCTTTCCAACTCAATTAACCCCCAGCTCACCCCGTTATGTCTGCCACCATCCAAATCAAACCCCGCGTCGAACTCGGCGTCGTCCCCACCCACCTCAAGTTTGTCGGAAGCCTCGTTCCCGATGCCGATGGCCGTCTGCCGCGTAACGCGGACGGCGCACTCACCACGGTTGCCGGAATGCAGGAAATCGTGGCCGCTTCCCCCGTCAAACCCGCCTGCGTCCAAATTCCGTTCTTCGCGTCCGCCCATGCGGGCGACGTTGCGGAACTCATCGCCGGACTCAAAGCGCTCCATCTCGACATCCACTTTATTTTGATGGTTGGCGGAGCCAATCCGATGAACCCCGCCGACGAAGACGCCGTTGTTTCCCAACTGGTTGCAAGCCTGAAAGCGACGGTTGCGCACGGTATTCGTCACCTTTCCTCCACCTCCATCGAGGAGTGGATGAATGGAGATGCTCCCCGCAACGGGGCCGAGTTCGACGCTGCGGTAGCGCAAAATGTTAAAGTCCACCTCCGCGCCTATCGCGAAGCTGGGCTTGAAGGTTCCTGTGTTGAAAACTGGCACATCGAGTTCTTAAGGCCCGGCGAGTTCAAGACCTTTACTAGCGTCGCGCGCGGCGGAGCCTTCGTGAAGGCGGCCAACGCAGCTCTCGGAAAAAAGTTTTTCAAGCTCCTCGTCGACGCCGCTCACTGCGGCGATTCCGGCCTCTCCATCATCGAAAACGCCGACCTCATCACTGAGCTCGCCGCCAATGATGAACTCGGAATCTTCCACGCCTCCGCAAAAACCACGCGCGGCTGCCTCAGCACCGATGACGGATGGATCGGCAACCTTCTCACGGCCGCCGCAAAAACTGGGAAACTCCGACACGTATTCGTCGAGGTCTTCCATCACGAAGACCCCGCGCTTGAACCACTTCGCAAACTTGATGCAGGGCACGGCCTCGACACCCGCGACGGCCGCTCTTACAGCCAAGTCACCATCGATGGATTGGTGGACGTTGCTCGCCGCCTCAACAACCTCGCTCTTCGCGGATTGCTCAGTTAACCAAACGGGGTTCAGCGCGAACTGATTCGCAGAGGGAGCAGGCTCAAACCCCTGCTCCCCAAGCCCGTGCGCGGTTCGTCACAGCACCCTGACGGCGTAGACAGTGCAGCGGGTGGCGGTAAGCCGAATTCTGTCGGCACGCAGTGCGCGCCGTGACGACCATTTCTCTCGCATCCACCGAAGCTTCCGCTCCAGCGACACGCCCGACATTCGTCGAGTGCGACATAGTACCCGGAAACCGCCTCCTCGCGGAGGACTGGGCCGGACGCCCAAAGGTCCCCTGTTCTGTCTTGCACCGCACAGGGTTTTTCATGCCCCGCCGATTGCTCGGCGAGCGGTGGGCTCTTACCCCGCCTTTTCACCCTTACCCAACGACTTGCGTCGAAAGGCGGTATGTTCTCTGTGACACTTTCCGTCACACGCCCTTTTCAAAGCGCATGCCCGCGTGTTCTCCACGGTGTGCTGTCCGGAGGTGTTCGGACTTTCCTCTGAAGCGCCCCACAGATTGCTCCGCAAAACACCTCAGCGGCCGTCTGCCACCCGCTGCGGGGAGCACACTAAAGACAGCTTCCGCAACTGTCACCCGCGCATCGTTGACGCAGGCGGCTTTCTTCCTACCCTGCGCCCTCTAGACTTTCTCTTACAAATACCCGTATCCATGAGCTCACTGAACAAGCGTTTCCCTCGGCTTCTCCCAGAACCCATCCGCAAAGGCGTTTCCGCAGCCGACCTCATCGATGGCGCCTTTAAGGCATACAACGGCGGTCGCCTCGCCGAAGCCTGCCGTCTGTTCACCGAAAAGATGGTCGCAGCAAACGGCACCGTCGGCATGTCCCTCACCGGCGCTCTCACACCTGCTGGACTCGGCCGAGCCGCCATCATCCCGCTCCTTAAGGCAGGATTCGTCGATTGGATCATCTCCACCGGCGCAAATCTCTACCACGACCTGCACTTCGGCCTCGGCATGAACCTGTACGCCGGCTCGCCCTTCCTCGACGACGTTAACCTCCGCAAAGAAGGCATCATCCGGATTTACGACGTCCTGTTCGATTACGATGTCCTGCTCGATACGGACGCCTTTGTCCGCCAAGTCATCCAAGGGCCCGAGTTTCAGAAGTGCATGGGAACCGACGAGTTTCACTACCTGCTCGGAAAATACGTGTACGAACGCGAGCGCAAGCTGGGCATCAAAGAAACGAGCGTGTTGAGCGCTGCATACCAGCTCGGCGTTCCCGTCTTCACCAGCTCACCCGGCGATAGCTCCATCGGGATGAACGTGGCCGCGATGGCACTCCGCGATTCAAAACTACAGTTCGACGTGAACCGCGACGTAAACCAAACGGCGTCGATTGTGTACGCCGCCAAATCCAACGGGGACACCTCGAGTGTGTTCATCCTCGGTGGCGGTTCGCCCAAGAACTTCATCCTTCAAACAGAACCTCAAATCCAAGAGGTCATGGGAATCGAAGAGCGCGGACACGATTACTTCCTCCAATGCACGGATGCGCGTCCGGACACGGGCGGCCTCTCCGGCGCAACCCCAAACGAAGCGGTGAGTTGGGGGAAGATTGATCCCGACAATCTGCCGGACTGCGTCGTGTGCTATGCGGACTCCACCATCACCCTTCCGCTCATCACTGCGTACGCCCTTTCTCGGACAAAACCACGGAAACCGAAACGCCTCTACGACCGTCGCGATGCGCTGCTCGAGACGATTCGCGCGCAGTATCTCCGATGCGGAACCATCACAAAAATCGGGCACCGCACAGACCTGGAAAAATCCAAGCGCGGTCGATCGGGCCGCTCCGTCACCGGCACGAAGAGAGAGCCGGCAAAGGCAAAATCATCTGCCAAGACCAAGGGCAAGAAATAGTTAGCTCCATCACTTTTCGTTAACCTCTCGTCTCCTTCCGTGAAAATACTTCGCTTCGACTCACCGGGTTATGAACGCGCCGTTCGGGTGCTTCTCCGCAAATCGGTTTCTGATCCTGCGGTGGAAAAAACGGTGCGCGAAATCTTGGAATCCGTTGAAACGCGGGGCGATAAAGCGGTGATTGAATACACGGCAAAGTTTGGCGGTCCCCGCCTCACTCCAGCGACACTGCGCGAAACCGGCGAAGCCACCGTTCCCGCAAAAGTTTCAGCCGCCATCCGGAAATCCCGTCGTAACGTTCACCGCTTCGCCAAAGCGAGCCTCCGGAAAAACTGGACCATGCGAAATGCTGAGGGCGCAAAAGTGGGCGAACGGTTTGATCCATTTCAGCGGGTTGGCATCTATGTGCCTGGAGGCACCGCACCCTTGGTCTCAACCGCCATCATGACCGTGACGCTCGCGGCCGCAGCGGGGGTTCCTGAAATCGTGGTGACGACCCCAGCCGATGAAACCGGCGCCATCGCTCCGGCACTGCTGCACGCGCTGCACTGCGCAGGCGCCACGGAAATCTACAAAATCGGCGGGGCTCAAGCCGTCGCCGCCCTGGCGCTGGGGACCAAAACAATCCGCCCCGTGCAGAAGATTTTCGGTCCAGGCAACGCCTACGTGGTCGAAGCGAAACGGCAGGTCTTTGGACGGGTCGCGATTGATCTGCTTCCAGGGCCGAGCGAAGTGTTGGTGATTGCGGATGATTCCGCAAATCCTGCATGGGTTGCAGCCGACCTGCTCGCGCAAGCGGAACACGGTAAAGGCAGTGGAATGGTCCTCCTCACGAACTCGGATGCCGTGCTTCAGGCTGTGAACGCAGCGATTTCCGAACAACTCAAGACATTGTCTCGCCGGTCCCATCTCGAAGGCGTTCTCGCAAAAACGGCAGTGCTCGTGCGCGTGAAAGATCTCGCGGAAGCCGTCGCACTCTGCAACGCCTACGCCCCAGAACACGTTTCCATCCAAACCGACGACCCCGAGATGATCGCTGACCAACTCGTTTCTTCAGGCGCGATTTTCCTCGGCGGCTATTCGCCGATTGCAGCAGGGGATTTCGTCGCAGGGCCCAGTCACACCCTCCCCACGGGAGGTGCAGGTCACTCTTTCCCCGGCCTGACCGCAGAGATGTTCCAACGCCGGACTTCCATCATTCAATACGACCGCGCTTCCTTGAGCCGTTCCGTTGAAACCATCGAGCTGTTCAGCGCCGTCGAAGGACTCGATGCGCACGGACGTTCCGCGCGGATTCGTCTGGAAAAAAAGGGGCGTTAACGGCGCCACGCTTTGGGATAGCGATTTATTCCCGAAACTCCGACCAGTCTCCAAGGGGCCGCGCAAAGGTCCAACGCGCAGGTTTTCCGACCCACGCCTTAGCTGCCTTCCAAGACGAGTGACCGAAGGTGAGTGGAAGCGTGGCCGCAAAAAGACCAACCCCAGCGCAGGTTAGGCCAAGGCACATGGGCCGCACAACAGTCAGATCGACGCCAACGGAGAGACCTGGATAGTCGGGATATGCTTCGTGGTTCCTGCGGACGGCTTCGTCGGCTCGCAAAAAGGACGTCTGCAAAACAAGCAGGGCAACGAAAGTCGCTTGGATCGTTTTCATTCTGTCATCTCAGCACTCGGCGCCCATGCACGCGAACCCTTTCCAAAGGCTAGCGAACATCGTCCGTGTGCGACCACGAGCCTCATGAGTTGATGCGCATGGAACGTCGAGAAAAACGCTTCACCGCGCGTGCGGGTTCCCTAGGTTTTAGGGATGCCAGATTTCCAGAGCTTTCCTGACGCGAGCGGACACTTCGGCCCCTACGGAGGCATGTTCGTTCCGGAGACATTGATGGACGCGCTCCAAACGCTTGCCGCTGAATACCAGCGAGCCCGCGAGGACAAGACCTTCCAAGAGGAGCTGCACGCGATGCTCACCCAGTTTGCGGGGCGTCCCACTCCCCTCTACTTCGCAGAACGGCTCACGCGCGAGCTCGGCGGGGCTAAGATTTACCTCAAACGCGAAGACTTGCTCCACACCGGCGCTCACAAAATCAATAACGCGTTGGGGCAAATCCTCCTCGCCAAACGCATGGGCAAGTCGCGAATCATCGCTGAAACCGGCGCCGGACAACACGGCGTTGCCACCGCGACCGTCGCCGCCCGAGCCGGACTCGAATGCGTCATCTACATGGGCGCCGTCGACATGGAACGACAGGCGTTGAACGTCGCGCGCATGCGCTTCCTCGGAGCCAAAGTGGTGCCCGTCACCGCAGGGCAAGCCACGTTGAAAGAAGCCATCAACGAAGCAATGCGTGACTGGGTGACCAATGTCAGGAACACCCACTACATCCTCGGATCCGCCCTCGGCTCGCACCCTTACCCAATGATTGTCCGTGATTTCCATCGGGTTATTGGGGACGAAGCACGCCAGCAGATTCTCGAAAAAGAAGGCCGCCTTCCTGACCTCCTCGTCGCTTGTGTCGGCGGGGGCAGTAACGCCATCGGACTCTTCTGGCCGTTCCTGAACGACGAATCCGTCAAGATGACCGGCGTCGAGGCCGGCGGCCTCGGCATCAAGCGAGGTGAACACGCCGCCCGTTTCCACGGCGGTAAACTCGGGATTCTCCAAGGAACAAAAACGTTCGTTCTCGCCGATGACGACGGTCAAATCGAACTCACCCACTCGGTCTCCGCTGGGCTCGATTACGCGGCCATCGGACCCGAACACGCCTACCTGCGGGATCAAGGCCGCATCGATTACGACTACGCAACCGATGATGCCGCTCTGGATGCATTCACCCGCCTTTCGCGAACCGAGGGCATCATCCCCGCGCTAGAGTCCGCCCACGCCATCGCGCACGTGCTCAAGGTAGCACCCACCATGGATCCCAACTCCATCATGGTCGTTAACCTGTCAGGCCGTGGCGACAAAGACGTCGCACAAGCAGCGTCAATCCTCCTGAAGTGACACGGCCATGATTCGCAGCATGACCGGGTTCGGACGCGCCTCTGCCAGCGGCGCCTCGTGCGAAATCCTCGTCGAAGCGGCCTCCGTGAACCGGAAGCAGCTCGACGTCGCCTCGAACCTGCCCCGCTCACTCGCACAGCTCGAACCCGTGCTGCGCGATCGCGTCGCAGCATGCATCTCGCGCGGACGAATCAACCTGTCCATTCGCATCAGCCCAGCCCCAGGCGCGCTTGCGGAGACCTCTGTCGACCTTGACGCGGCGGCCCGCGTCGTCGCCGCTGCGCGCAGGTTGCAAGACCACTTCTCACTCTCGGGCGAACTGTCCATCGACACCCTCCTCAAAGCTCCGGGCATTCTTCGCTCTCCCGAAGAAATTCTCGCCCCGGAGGCCGTGGCGCCTGTCCTCGAAAAAGCACTGTCAGACGCACTGAAGTCGCTCAACACCATGCGCGAGGAAGAAGGAGCTATCCTCCAGAACGACCTTCTTCAGAGACTTCAGACCCTGACGCAATCGGTCGTGAACATTCGTCTATTGGCAGCGGACGTGCCAGCTCGACAACGAACCGCACTGCTCGATCGCATCAAACAAGCCGGCGTCGAGCTTCAAGCCGACCCCGATCGGCTCGAGCGCGAACTCGCCCTGTTTGCCGATCGCGCGGACATCACCGAAGAGCTGACGCGGCTCGACGCCCACATCACCCAGTTCGAGACCCGGTTGCGGACG
>JBEEPE010000166.1:0-3283 GCA_041191265.1 Verrucomicrobiota bacterium
CATCTCCATCCTTCCAGAAACCGCCGTTCGCGACGAACTCCAACGGGGCGAACTCGTCCGCCTCAAACTCGCCGGCCCGCCCATCACCAGAACCCTCGGCTCGGTCACCCGTCGCAACGTCGCAAAGTCGCTCCCCGTCCAACTTTTCACCCAGCACCTCCGCGAATACCCGGCCACCCAGGTAGCCCCAGTGAGCTTCCCCATGATCTAAACCAACCCCAGCGCCCCGCAAATCAGCGCAACCCCGCCTCCCGCATCGCACGCCGGCGCAGGTGATATCCGCGGCCAAAAACCCGGAACCAGTTGAAAAACGTTTTTCGGAAAATCTCCGCCGCAGGCAACGTCCGCCCCACAGGACGAACCGCCCCCGCACGAACCGCCCCTAAAAAGGACGCCACCGTCAACTCCCCCGCCTCCACCTCCGTCCACGCACTCCCCAACGCAGCCGGATGATGCGCGTCGCTCCCAGCCGTTCCCGGTAACCCACGCCGACCCGCGTACTCCCGCGCCTTCCCATTCCGCGAACGACTCCACGTCGCCGCATTCAAAACCTCCACCGCATCCCACTCAAACCCATCCAAAACCGCCTCCCGAATCCCCGCCCTCATCCGGTCATACGGATGCGCTGGCACCACCACCCCTCCCAAACCCCGAACAATCCTCGCCACCTCCAAAGCCGGCGCATGCCGCAACCACGGCACATCCACCCCCCAACACAATAAATGCCCCTCCGCCGTAGAAACCTCACACCCCGGAATCACCAAAAAACCGTCCACCGCGCACCCGTCGCCCCGCATCAACCCCGCCTCCCTCAACGCCGTACACCCAAACGTCACATCGTGATCCGTCACCACCATCCCATGTAACCCCGCCGCACGCGCCGCCGCCACCATCTCCTCCGGCGAACCCAACCCGTCCGCCGAAAAATACGTGTGCACGTGCGGATCAATCCGAAAAACCATTCCGCATCACTAACACACCCACACGAAAACCCAAAACCCCTTCCCAGCCCACGATTCCACTCCCACTCCACCCCCGCTCTCTCTTACCCTCACCGTCATCATGAACACCGACTCCCGCGTCGCCATCATCGGAGCCAGCGGCTACTCCGGCGAAGAACTCGTTCGCCTCCTCCTCCGCCACCCCCACGCCAAACTCACCGCCGTCTCATCCCGCCAATACGCCGGACAATCCATCGCCTCCGTCTTCCCCAAGTTCACCGGAATCCCCGGCGCCGAACTCCTCTTCATCCCATCCACCACCGAGGCCATCATCCAATCCGGCGCCAACACCGCCCTCCTCGCCCTCCCCCACGGCGTCGCACACGAGTTCGCCGCCCCACTCCTCCAAGCCGGCCTCAATGTCATCGATCTCAGCGCCGATTTCCGCATCAAAAACATCAACACCTACGCCGAGTTCTACGGCGAAGCCCATCACGCCCCAGAGCTCTGCGCCACCTCCGTCTACGGTCTCGCCGAAATCCACACCGACGCCATCCGAACGGCCTCCCTCATCGCCTGCCCAGGTTGCTACCCCACCAGCATCCTCCTCCCCCTCATCCCCTTCCTCAAAGAAGGCCTCCTCGACCCAACCTCCATCATCGTCTCCAGTATGAGCGGCGTCAGTGGCGCAGGCCGAAACGCCAAACTCGACTACCTCTACGTCGAGTGCAACGAAAGCGTCCGCTCCTACGGCGTCCCCAAACACCGACACCTCGCCGAAATCGAACAAGAACTCTCCCTCGCCGCCGGCCAACCCGTCACCATCTCCTTCACCCCCCACCTCATCCCAGTCACCCGCGGCATCCACACCACCATCTCCGCGCTCCCAACCCCCAACACCACCGCCGCCACCCTCGAAGCCGCTTGGCAAAAAGCCTACGCCCACCGCCCCTTCGTTCGCATCCTCCCCTCACCCGCACTCCCCGATACTAAAAACGTCACAGGCACCAACTTCTGCGACATCGCCTTCCGCCTCGACCCACGCACCGGACGCATCCTCATCCTCAGCGCCGAAGACAACCTCATCAAAGGCGCCTCCGGCCAAGCCATCCAATGCCTCAACCTCCTCAACGGGTGGGACGAAACCGCAGGCCTCCTCTAACCCTCACCCCCCCCACACCATGGTTAAAAAACTCCTCCACACCCGCTACCGCGTCAATGACCTCGAAAAAACCGTTCACTTCTACACCGAAGTCCTCGGCCTAAAAGAAGTCCGCCGCCACCGCTCTCCCCGAGGATCCGAACTCGTCTTCCTCGAAACCCCCAACAGCCAGGAACTTCTCGAAATCTGTAGCTTCCCCGCCAGCGGCCCCGTCACCTTCTGCCCCGACCTCACTCACCTCGCCTTCGAAGTGGATGACATCGAAACCTTCGCCCAACACGCCGCAGCCAAAGGTTACCCCCTCTCGGACGGACCCACCAAAGGCTCCAACAGCACATTCGCTTTCATCGACGCTCCCGAAGGTTACGAAATCGAACTCATCCAGTACCATCCCTGAACCACCTCAACCGGTTCATCCAGAGGGACTCTCGCCCTATTCTACCGTCTAATCGGCACGCAGCCGACACAAGGCGGAAGACGCCCGTGCATTCCGTGCTAATGCACCAATGTTTCGGAGGTGTATCCCTGAACCCAGCCAGCATTGGAAATCCCCCCCCGCTCGGCCCAAATCTAGCACCATACCGGTAACGAAACCTCCCACCGCACTCCCTCCGTATGATTGACTTCCTCTCCACCATCCCCGGAAACGGCGGCCTCTGTAGCTCCTCACACCTCAAACGCCGCGAGTTCCTCCAAGTCGGTGCTCTATCCGCCATCGGCCTCTCCCTCCCCCAATACCAAGCCGCACTCGCCGCCGGTCAGGTCGATAAATCCAAGGATAACCGCGCCTGCATCCTCCTCTTCAACCTCGGCGGCCCCAGCCATGTCGACCTCTGGGACATGAAACCCGACGCCGCCGCCGAAGTCCGCGGCCCCTTCAAACCCATCAACACCAAATCCCCCGAAATCCAAATCTCCGAAGTCCTTCCTAAACACGCCGCCATCGCCGACAAGTTCTCCCTCGTCCGCTCCTGTCACCACGACGGAGCCGCCGTCCACGACGCGGGTTGGCAAATCATGCAGACCGGACGCCGCTTCACCGGCGGAGTCCAAAGCCCGCACGCCGGTTCTGTTCTCAGTTACCTCCGCGGACGAAAAACCGATCTGCCGCCCTTCGTCGTCCTCCCCGAACTCATGGGCCGCGGCGGTGGCAACCTCCCAAACGGTCAGGCCGGCGGCT
>JBEEPE010000167.1:0-3351 GCA_041191265.1 Verrucomicrobiota bacterium
ACATCCGGTACCACATCTGGTCCGCCGTCAAATCCTTCGACCAGTCGTCCGGATACAAAATCTGCTCCAACATCCCCTGCCCCCCTAGACAAGGAACGCCCGCCAAAAAGGCAGCCGCCCCCACGCGACCCCACCCACGGTTTGCGTCCAACTGAAACACCACCTTGTGCTTCGCAACCAAATCTCGGAGCCCCGCAAAATCCGGCACCTTCTCAACGACACGCAACATTCCCCGCGCAAACTTCATCTGCCGAAGTCGCCTCCGCCCTCGCCAGCCATCCGCGTTCACCACCGTCAACGGCTCCTGCAACTGACCACACAAATCCCGAATCGCGTACAGTGCCTCGCCATGCCGCTCCAACGGGTTGTCCCACGACATCGTCCCCAAAAAAACACCCCACCGCCCCTCAGAAGGCTCCGGCACCGGCACTCCTTCGTCCGGCCCCACCGGAAGCGGGCTCGGAATAATCTCCGAAACCGGAATCCCCGCAGATCGCCAAAAGTTCTCGCCATCCGACGAGAACGTGATTGCCCCCGAAGCGCGAATCCCGCACTCCTGCAGCAACTTGAGCGACGAAGGATCCCTCAGAACCGAGTGATACCACCACGCACCGGGATCCGCCGCCGTCAACACCACCGCCCGCCCGTCCCTCCGCAAATCAATCACCGCCTGACGCGCTGCCTTCAAATCGCGCCCAATCGCCACCAAAACATGCCGACACTCCGGATCCGGCTTCTCCAAGCGCCCACAAACCCCTCCGCCCGTGGCAACCGCGAAGCCGGTCACGCCCACACTCCAGTTCAAAGACGCGCCCGCGCAGGTTTCTTTGCTCAGTTCAACACCCTTCAGGCGCTTGTGGTCGGGGAGGACAACGGAAAGTGGCATCCCTTCTTCCTATCAGCCCCGCCCAGCCTTGTCATGGCACCGCTCGCTCATCACTGAAACCCAACGGAATCCGCCCCCCCAATAGACTAAAATAGGCGTTCCCCGCATGACGCACCTCCAGAAAATCCGGATTCTCAACCCCAGGTTTGTAAATCCGGAAGTTCTTCATCACCCCGAGCGTCGCCGCGCTCTCCAACGGTCCAATAAAATCCGCCTTCGCCACCCCAAACTCAGGATCCTTCAGCCATTTCGCCAGCTGCTCAGCCTTCAGAAAATGGGCCCCACAATGCGGATTCGTCGGCCGCTGAAAGAAAAAGGACGATCCCATCCCCCGAAACATCAGAACCGGCCGGTCTCCCGTATCTTGAAACCGCGCGGTTACTTGCGTCCTCACAGCTCCATCCACAAATAGTCGAGATACCCCCGCAACCGGCCCCGCCTCAACCCGCTGCGGAAACAACACCGCATCCGGCCCTGCCTCCTTCACGAACCAGTCCATCTTTCGAAAAAACAGCGGGTCAACCACTTCCAAATCATCCTCCATAAACCCGTACCAATCAAACTGCCCCACATTCATCCCCCCAAACCGGTGCGCCGCAAACCCAACCTCCATGGGCGGCGCATCCGTCACCACCGGCGTCAGGTACGCATGCAAATGCCCCAACTCCGCCCAAAGATTCGCATCCCTCCGCATCACCAACCCAATCTGCAAATCCATCGCCCCACTCCCGTACACCGGAACCGCCCGCGCCTGCGACTGATGCAGCAAAGCAGAGGAACGTCCGAACAATCCCGCCAAAGCCCCAACCCACCGCGAAACCGCCCCCAACCGAGATGCCTTCGGTGTCAACCCATGCGACCCATACCGCACCTGACCCGCCGCAGGTTTCTCCCGATAAAAATGAGCCAGACAAACCAAAGCCGACGCTGCCTCCGGCAACTCCCGCTTCCGCACCCGTTTCCCTGGCACAGCCGATAAAACCCAAACGGGGGCCGTCCGATGCACTGCCAGAACCATCCGATGCACTTTGCCGAACCCTTCCAAAACCGCCTTCACCTCATCGGTCAACCCCGCGGAATCTCCGCAAATCACCGCATTGTCCTCCAAAATCCCTTCGTACTGCCGCAGCAACGCATGCAACTCCGCTGCCGTCAGCTTACCCGAAAGACTCAAAACGCCCGCCCGCACACCCGCTCTCCTCAACCATCCGCTCCCTGCAAAAACGCCCGCCCGCACCGGAGTCACCCAATCAGCCCAAGGCGACGACGCCACCGCGTCAGCCCAGCGATCGTCCATCTGCCCCACCCCACCAAACCACGCCCCCACCGCAAACACATGCCCCATCGAGGCACGCTGCGAAACAGCCCGAGCCCACGCGAGCGGCGCAACATCTCCCGCACCACCCACACTCACCACCACCATCCTCCCCGCACTCAACAACCCCTCCCAAACCTCCCGAGGAAAACCATCCAACGACGGAGCCGCAGATCCCTTCTTCACCCGACCCCACCCCTCCATCAAACCCATCTTGGTCAGTCTTTCCGTTCCAGCGTGCATAGCGTTCTTAAAGGTGCCGAAGATGCTCCAAACATCGCGTCGATTCCATCCACAAATCCCCAACAGTCCGCCTCATCCACAACACCCCGAAAATCGGAAAACGAATCGACCTCGTCCCCTCAAACCGCAACCCTCTCTCCCTCAGCTTTAAACCCCACCCATGCGCCCCTCGCTCAGCCGACGCTCCTACCTGCAAGACATCGGGCGTCTCACCCTTGCCGCCACCACCCTCTCCCTCCCCGCCACCGCTGCAACGCCCAAAAGTCGCTCCTTCAAAGCGTCCGATGGCGTAAGACTCCACTTCTGGGAAGCCGGATCCGGTGACGAAACCCTCATCCTCATCCCCGGTTGGATGATGCCCGCCGCAGTCTTCACCCCACAGCTCGCTGGACTTTCCACAAACCGACGAATCATCGCGTTTGACCCGCGCTCCCAAGGTCTCTCCGACGTCGCAACCACCCGCCATACCCCCGAACGCCGCAGCCTCGACATCCTCGAACTCCTCGACCACGCCGCTCCAAAAAAGTTCGTCCTCGCCGGATGGTCACTCGGCGTCATGGAAATCCTCGACTTCCTCACCCGCCACCGATCCGTGAAACCCGACGCCATCGTCCTCATCGACAACTCCATCGGCGAGGGCCGCCCGCCCGCATCCTCCACGACGTCCAAACCGCCGACTCAGCCGCGTCCCGAACGACTCAAATCCTTCGTCTCAGGACTCACACGCAAACCTCTGGAAAAGAAAATGTTCGCAACCATCCTCGAGTCTGCGATGCGCATGCCAGAAGAGGCTGCCCGCGAAACACTCAACAAACCGTACCCGCGCGAATATTGGCGCGACGCTGTCCTCGCACGCAAATGCCCCGTCCTCTACGCCGTGCGCCCGCGCCTCGAAGAGCAGGCCCAA
>JBEEPE010000168.1:0-5381 GCA_041191265.1 Verrucomicrobiota bacterium
CCAATTGCCCCCGCGCCAATCACAATCATGCTCTCAGGCCGGTGATCCAAAATCATCGCCTCCTTGCTGGATATCACCCGCTTACCGTCAAACGGGAAGCCTGGCATCGGACGCGACACGCAACCCGTGCTCACCAAAATCCGAGGGGCTGAATGCGTCTCCACCTTCCCATCCGCCATCTTCACTGTGACCGCACCCGGCTTGTCCAACGACGCCTCACCCCGAAGGTAATCCACCTTGTTCTTTTTGAACAAAAACTCAATCCCGCCCGCATTCTTGTCCGAGACATCCCGTGAACGGCCAATAATCTTGTCCCATTCGAAGGAAACATTGTCGGCTTTGAAACCAAACTCCCCAGCGCGGTGCGCCAGAACGTGATACAACTCCGCATTGCGCAAGAGTGACTTCGTCGGAATGCATCCCCAGTTCAAACAGGTCCCCCCCGCACGCTCCTTCTCGACGCACGCCACTTTCTTCCCCAACTGAGCCGCTCGGATCGCCCCCACGTAACCGGCAGGTCCGCCGCCGACGACAATCAAATCGTAGTTCATAAGCCGACAAGCATGGAGTCGCCGTCTTAAAGGGTCAAGGGAGCGTCACTCTGACAAGGCGCGACTGACCTCGGTCTCGCGCTCACTCAAAATACTCTGCCCAACTACTGCTCGTTTCCCACAGACGAACCGAAACCAAGCGCACCGAATCTCGCAACCCATAGACCCCACCGGAACGACGGTGCGCGTCCATCCCCGCCTGCACGCAACGATAAACCGCTTCCGCCATAACCTCCGTCGTCGGATCCCGTCCCTCAAACCCCACAATCCGATTCCCATACCGATCCCGCATCTCTCCGTAGGCAGGATCCTCCGTGTTCATGCACATCGCATGATCCAATGCATCCAAGTAATCACAAATCCACCCCTTCACCGCCTTGAAATCGCACACCATCTCATTCCCATCTAGCCCCTCACTTTCCACCACAATCTCGACCTTCCGCGTGTGCCCGTGCGGAAAACGACAACGGTCCGGGTGCTTCGAAAGCATGTGCCCGTTCTCCACCTCAAACGTCTTACAAATGCGGTACGGCATGTCCTGTTCTCACTGACACTCAACCCACTACCAAGTTCACGAGCTTGCCCGGAACAACCACGACTTTCTTCACCGTCAATCCCGACGTCCAATCCTGAATCTTCGGACTCGCCAAGGCCAACGCCTCAACCTGCTCGCGGGTCGCATCGCGCGCCACCACAAACTTGTCCCGAATCTTCCCGTTCACCTGAATCACTAACTCCACCTCGCTCTCAACAAGATACGCATCATTCCACGTCGGCCACGCCGAACCGGAAATCCGTCCCGCAAATCCTAGCCGTTCCCACAACTCCTCCGTCACATGCGGCGCCATCGGATTCAACAGGATCAGCAGAACCCGCATCGCTTCCCGCGAGCGCTGCGTCTCGCCCGTGAACGCATTCACAAAAATCATCAACTGCGAAATCGCCGTATTAAACGACATCGCCTCGATATCCTCCGTCACCTTCTTGATCGAAGCGTGAACCACCTTCCGCTGCGCAGACGTCATCTCGCAATCCGACACCTCTTTCGCAACCTGCCAAACCCCCTCCTGATTTTCCGTCATCATCAACCGCCAAACCCGAGCGAGAAAGCGCGACACCCCCTCCACACCCGTCGTGCTCCACGGCTTCATCTGCTCCAACGGCCCCATGAACATCTCGTAACACCGGAAGGCGTCCGCCCCATAAGCATCAATCACGTCATCAGGATTCACCACGTTCCCTCGACTCTTCGACATCTTCTGCCCGTCGGCCCCCAGAATGATACCTTGGTTCACCAAGCGCTGAAACGGTTCAGGCGTCGACACATACCCCAAATCAAAAAGCACCTTATGCCAGAATCGGGAGTAGAGAAGGTGCAGCACCGCGTGCTCCGTCCCTCCCACATACAAATCCACCCCACCATGCGCACCATCCCCCCCGCACCAGTACCGCTCCGCATCCAAACTCACGAATCTCTCAGAGTTCCGCGGATCGCAATACCTCAAATAATACCAGCACGACCCCGCCCACTGAGGCATCGTGTTCAACTCGCGTGACGCGGTCTCCGAGTAGCGCACCCAATCCACCGCCTTCGAAAGTGGCGGTTCCGGAGTCCCCGTCGGCTTAAAATCCGCCAACTCCGGCGCGCGAACCGGCAACTCCTCGTCTCCAAGAGCCCGATGACGCCCGCCTTCCCAAACGATCGGAAATGGCTCTCCCCAATAACGCTGCCGCGAGAATAGCCAGTCCCGCAGTTTGTACTGCACTGTCCCACGCCCCTTCCCCAAACGCTCCAACTCCTCCACCACCCGCCTCTTCGCATCCAATGTCCTTAACCCGTCGAGAAAACCCGAGTTCACCGCAACACCTTCCCCCGTGAATCCTCTCCAGTCCGTCGATCCGTCCACCGGGTCCACCACCTGCAAAACCGGCAAACCAAACGCCGTCGCAAACTCCAGGTCACGAGAGTCATGTGCAGGAACCGCCATGATCGCCCCCGTGCCGTACCCCATCAACACATAGTCAGCGACCCATATCGGCACCCGCGCCCCATTCACCGGATTCACCGCAAACGCCCCCGTCCAAACCCCCGTCTTCTCCTTCGCCAAATCCGTCCGCTCCAAATCGCTCTTCGCCCCGCAACGCACGCGGTAAGCTGCCACCGCCTCGCGCTGCCCTTCCACCACCAATCGGTCCACCAACGGATGTTCCGGCGCTAGAACCAAATAACTCGCGCCAAACAATGTGTCGGGACGCGTCGTAAACACCCGAATCGAGCATCCATCCAACTCCGTCCCAAACTCCACCTCCGCACCCTCCGACTTCCCAATCCAGTTGCGCTGCAACAATTTAATCGACTCCGGCCAATCCAAGCCGTCCAACTCCAAAATCAATCGTTCCGCATACGCCGTGATTCGCAACATCCACTGCCTCATCGGACGCCGCTCCACCTCGTGCCCGCCCACCTCGCTCTTCCCATTCACCACCTCCTCGTTCGCTAAAACCGTCCCCAAGGCTGGACACCAGTTCACCGGCACCTCCGCCACATACGCCAACCTCACAGAATCAACATCTTCCCCGACGTACGTGTTCACCGATTCCGCACGCTGGGTCAACGGGTTGAACCAACTTCCGTAAAGCCTCAAAAAAATCCACTGCGTCCATCGAAAATACCCCGGATCCGTCGTATTCACCTCTCGCTGCCAGTCGTACGAAAATCCAATCCGCTTCAACTGCTCACGAAACCGATTGATGTTCTGCTCGGTGGTTACCGCCGGATGCTGGCCCGTCTTGATGGCATACTGCTCGGCCGGCAAACCAAACGCATCCCATCCCATCGGGTGTAACACATTGAAGCCGCGCATCCGTTTGTACCGCGCCATGATGTCCGTCGCCGTATACCCTTCCGGATGGCCCACATGCAACCCAGCGCCACTTGGATACGGGAACATGTCCAACACGTAGTACTTAGGTTTCGATGCATCAAAACCCGACTCGCCAGGGTTCGCCACGTGAAACGTTTGCTCCCGATCCCAAAGCGCCTGCCACTTAGGCTCAAGAAGATCGAACGGATACGGCTTACGGAATTCGGTGCTCATCGTCGGAAAAGGTCAAACCACCAGTAAACCCCACCCCATCGATGCATGTCCCGCAGGAAAAACATCTGGCGCCGTCGCCCATCCGTTAAATCCCAGCCACCGTGACAACAACCCGACGCACATGAGGCGCTCTCCGATGCTCAAACACGAACACCCCCTGCCACGTTCCCAACATCAATCGGCCCGCGTGGACGGGAATCACCTCGCTCGTTCGCGTTAAAACCATCCGCAAATGTGAGGGCATATCGTCCGGCCCCTCATCCGTATGAACAAAATACGGAAGATTCTCAGGAACGAGTCGCTCAAAAAATGCATGCAAATCCGTTCGAGCAGAGGGATCGGCATTCTCATAAATCACCAAACTCGCGCTCGTGTGCTGGATAAACACGGTCACGGTTCCCTCCGTCACACCGCTCTTCGCCAAAATCGAACGCACCGCATGCGTGATTTCCGTCGTCCCTTTGCCACTCGTCCGCACCTCCAACATCTCAGAAAACACAATCATCCCCCCCTCCTACACCGCCCGCAACCCGAGGCAAACCCGAAGGAGTTCGGCATTCCAAGGGAACCAACCATCTGCCACACTCCTCGTTTTCAGCACCTATCGCATGTCCAGTTCGTTCGGCACTCTCTTCCGCATCTCAACCTACGGCGAATCCCACGGCGGTGGGGTCGGCGTCGTCATTGACGGATGTCCCCCGCGCATCCCCCTGTCCGAGGCCGACATTCAACTCGATCTCGACCGACGGCGCCCCGGCCAAAGTGAAATCGTGACGCCTCGGGCAGAAAAAGACCGGTGCGCCATCCTCTCCGGAACCTTTCAAGGACTCACCCTCGGCACTCCGATATGCATCTCTGTCCTTAACGAGGATGCGAGGCCGGAATCTTACGCGGAGATGGAATCCGCATTCCGCCCATCCCACGCGGATTACACCTACCAAACAAAGTACGGGATTCGGAACTGGCAAGGCGGAGGACGCGCCTCCGCACGGGAAACCATCGGGCGAGTCGCCGCAGCGGCCGTCGCAAAAAAAGTCCTCTCATCCATCGCCCCAGGCATTGAGATTGTCGCGTACGTTCTGTCCATTCAGGACATCCAAGCGAACGTAGACTCCTCATCGGTAACGCTCAATCAGGTCGAATCGAATATGGTCAGGTGCCCCGATCTCGAAGCGGCTAACCTCATGATCGAACGAATCAAAGACATCCGCTCCCAAGGCGATTCCGTAGGAGGAGTGATCGAATGCGTCATCCGCGGAGTACCGTCCGGCCTCGGCGAACCAGTGTTCGATAAGCTCGACGCAGACCTCGCCAAGGGAATGCTCAGCTTGCCCGCAACCAAAGGATTCGAGGTAGGATCAGGTTTCGGGGGAACCCTCCTGACAGGTAGGTCTCACAACGACCCGTTCCGAATGCGGGACGGCAGGGTCCGAACCACCTCAAACCGTTCCGGCGGCATCCAAGGTGGCATTTCCAACGGAGAAGACATCCTGTTTCGTGTCGCGTTTAAGCCAACGGCCACAATCTTCCATTCGCAACAAACAGTCTCTACCGACTTTACAGATATCGAACTAAAAGCCCGTGGCCGCCACGACGCCTGCGTCCTGCCACGCGCGGTTCCCATGGTCGAGGCAATGGCGGCCCTAACGCTCTGCGATCATCTCCTCCGTCAACGCGGACAATGCGGAAGTGTCGGGATCTAGATTCCCCGTCGTCCCAGTTTAAAACGTCA
>JBEEPE010000169.1:0-9191 GCA_041191265.1 Verrucomicrobiota bacterium
GGAATTCAAGACCTCGACGCCGAATCCGTCGAGTCCATCACCCCCAGCCGCGAGTCGCTGATGCCTGAAGGACTCCTTTCCGGCCTCCCCAAAGAGCTTCTTCGAGACCTGTTCGGCTTCCTCATGCAGCCGTGAGCCGCACGGTTGGATAATGCCCCTTTGCGGTGCGGCTTGATAGTGCTAGTCTCTGGGGGTCAGCAACAAAAAGTCCTCCTTTATGTCGAACCCCATCCTTTCCGAAAACAAGTTCAGTCGGTCTCTCCGCACCGAGTCGGTGATGTCCATTGATGGCGCGGTGAATAAGTCGATGGTTCTTGTCGGGCTCACCTTCGTCGCGGCCATGTTCACTTACCGCCAATCTGCAGCCTCCTCCAGTTTGGTTACCGTGACCGGAATCCTCGGCTTCATCATTGCGTTGATTGCGTCATTCAAACCGGCCAGCACCCCGGTGACGGCGCCACTTTATGCCGTTGTTGAGGGACTTTTTCTCGGGGCCGTGAGCTACGTATACGGCCGGATGTACGAGGGAATCATTCTGCAAGCTGTGATGCTCACGTTTGGAACGCTGTTCGGGATGCTCGGCTTGTATTCCTTCGGGATCATCCGAATGAGCGGTGGACTTTCCAGATTCCTTTTCGTCGCAACAGCGGGTGTGGGCGTCACTTACCTGCTCACCTTCATTCTGAGCTTTTTCGGCATTCAGATTCCATTCATCCACGATTCAGGCCCCATCGGAATCGGGTTCAGCGCGTTTGTGGTCATCCTCGCCGCTTTGAACCTGATTGGGGACTTTGCCTCCATCGAGGCGGGGGCGGCGCAGGGCGCCCCAAAGTACATGGAATGGTATTCCGCTTTCGGTCTCCTCGTGACGCTCGTCTGGCTGTACCTCGAAATCCTCCGCCTGCTCGCCAAACTGAGCCGCCGCGACTAACCCCAGAAAACCGTCCCACCTTCCCAGCCCCTCCCCAAACGAGAGGGGCTCAAGTCCGGCTCAGGCCGCTTCGGACTCATAGGACTCATAGGACCCATAGGACCCACGGAAGCTCCATGGGCCCTGATGGCCTACAACGACTACTTGTCGGCTTCCGCGTCGAGTTTCACTTTCACGGCCGCCTCGATTTCGCCGTAGAGCGTCTCGTTTGATTTCAGAAGGTCCTTGGTCGCGTCGCGGCCTTGCGCGAGCTGCGAACCATTGAAAGAAAGCCACGAACCACGCTTCTCGACCACGCCCTTCTCTAGCGCGAGATCCAGCAAGGCTCCGGTGGAAGAAATCCCCTCGTTATACATGATGTCGAACTCCGCTTCGGTAAACGGAGGCGCCACCTTGTTTTTCACAATCTTGAGCTTGGTCCGATTTCCCGTGACGGTCCCGTCAGAGTTCTTGATGGCGCCAATCCGCCGAATATCGCAGCGAACACTCGCGTAAAACTTCAACGCTTTACCGCCCGGCGTGGTCTCTGGATTGCCGAACATCACGCCAATCTTTTCCCGAATCTGGTTCGTGAAAACGCAAACGGTTCGCGCCTTCGAAATGACGGCGGTCAGTTTCCTCAAGGCCGCACTCATCAAACGCGCCTGAGCGCCCACCGTCGAATCGCCGATTTCCCCCTCGAGTTCCGCTTTCGTCACCAGCGCTGCGACGGAGTCGACAACAATCACATCGATTGCATTGCTTTTCACAAGTGCCTCGCAAATCCGAAGCGCTTCTTCACCCGAAGAGGGTTGAGAAACCAGCAAATCCTCCGTGTTCACCCCAAGCCGTTTGGCATACAGCGGATCCAGTGCGTGTTCGACATCGATAAATGCCGCGAGACCACCGCGTTTCTGAGCCTGAGCAATTAACGTCAGCGTTAGGGTTGTTTTACCCGACGATTCCGGCCCATAAATCTCCACGATTCGGCCTCGGGGAAAACCACCAATCCCGAGAGCTCTATCAATCAAGATGTTGCCCGTGGGAATGAGTTCGACGTCCATCTTCTTGGCCTCGCCCAAGCGCATGATGGCTCCATCGCCGTAATCTTTTGTGATTTGCTGGATGGTCAGGTCCAGATTGCGGTTGCGGGCTGCGATGAGTTTCGCGTCTTCTGAGGAGGAGTCGGATTTTTGGGCCATATGAAAGGATATCGCCACCCAGCGTAGAGCCAGACGTTCCGAAGGCAGATTATTTTTTGGGCGAAGCTCCCGATTTCTTCGAGTAACGTCTTTTGTTCGGATTTTTTTTCAAAAGCCAGATAGCTTACCCCCTCCACGACACCCCTGACATGTCCACCGAACATCAAGAGCCCGCAGAACTTTCCGGGACACCCCTTTCCCACACCCCAACTCCTCAAGAAGCAACCGAGGCTCAAACCCACGCTTCCGAGCCTGATTCGGTCACGACCCCGTCGCAGACGGCTCTCGAAACGGTCCCTCAGGGCAATCCTCCGTCCCTCGCCGCTGCCGAAGCGCAGGACGAAGCGTCCGAACACGCTGACTCAGCACCATCTACCCTCGATGCTGAGGAAAGCCAGACCCACGACGAACCCAGCGGAAACGCCGGGCCTCAATCCGAAATCACCCTCGAAGGCATCGCCGCGAAGGCCGCACGCCGTAGGCTCAATGCTCGCGACGAAGCTCTGGCTCTTGAACTGGCGCGCTCCACGTTACTCACGGGACGGCCCGGCGTGCTGCGAGTACTCGCCTTAGCCGGCAGTTTGCCTTGGGTCGTTTTGGTGAATGCCTCCGCATCGGCGTGGTCCGGATTAAAACCCACAGCACGCGCGCAGTTCCTCAAAGGCATCGGCACGGTTCCAGGAGAGGGGTTCGTCCGAACCCGCATGAGTATCATCCGCGGATTGTGGAAAGCGGACGCGGGAGCGGCGTCCAAAGCCGTCTCCATGTTGTTCAAGGATTTCGTGGACAAAACCACCGGGCTTCTGCCAGCGAGAGAAGCCATTCAGTTCGGGAACGTGTTTTTGGGACGCGGTCGGCCTTGGATCGCGTCAGCAGACATTTCGAGTTTGAAGCCAGCGGAACAGGAAACCGTTCGCCTAGGCATCTTCAGCGCGTGTGTGCAAACGCCGCAAGCACCTCCCGTGGTAATTTATGCGATGCGCACATTGGTGGATGCGCAACTGGTGGAAAAACTGACCCCTCAGCAGTTGGAATGTGGGGAGAGGGCGGTGGCAAAAATGAGTGCCAAATGGCAACGCACCTTGCTCGAAGAAGTTCCAGGATTGCCAGACGCTTTCCGAAGCCGAGTCACTCTTCGCACCGACACCGCAGGGTCAGGATCCTCCTCCGAGAATGCATCACGGAGATCCGACATGATGAGCGACGGGGAAGAAGGAGACGTCCCCGCAAACGAGCCGGACACTGATTCCGGTTCCACCAGTGCCACCGTGACCGACGCAGGTTCCGCAGAGTCTCGCAGGGAGCGTCCGGTCTATGTCTCCAAAACCATTCCCTCGAAAAGCGACACGAAACCGGAAGAACGGCGCCCGGAAGAGCGGCGAACCGAAGATCGCGATACACGCGATACACGCGAACTGCGAGATGACCGCAGTCGCCGAGGACGCGAGCCGCTGCCGGAACCGCGGAGAGCAACCGGTCCGTTCAATCCTGCGGATGCGCTACGCCAGCTCGATGCCTACATCCAAAGCTTGCGCGTTGAACTCAATGCTGCCCAAGTCCGTCTACGGCAACGAGATGACGATGCGCGGAGGAAGCGGCCTGAACGCCGGACCAGCTCGGTTCCCGGCGACCAGTCGGCAGAAGAGTTGTACCGGCAAGTGCGACAACTCGAGCTGCGGAACGCTGAGTTACAGGCTCAAATTGAAGAATTCCGAGCCAGCAGCGAAGTGCGCGGAGTGAGCCGCGGACTCGTTGACGGGTTGCTTCCGGACGATGCGGCCGCTGAACTGCGCCGCGCGCTCAGTGTCACGTTGCGTGATGACTTTGAGGATTTCGAAGCACTCAAACGCGATGCGAAAGATGTCGTCGTTCAACGCTATTTTGGATCGTTGCTACAACACATTTTTGAAGCGTTGCGCGACGAGGGCGTCATCTTCGAAGGACTCACCCCTGGCGTGGAAACCAAAGAGCAAATCATCGAAAGCCAGGCCGCATTGAAAGCCGTCGATATCGTTCCTCTGGTTTTGGATGAACCAGATGATGAGGACCTTGAAGAGTTGGATGTGCTCGACGCAAAAGCGGAGGATTTGGACGAAACACTTCCAGATTTGGACGCGGACGAAGGAGATGATCAGCACGATGACGCGGTGGATGAAGAGGGCGAAACGCATGCGGACTCGCCGGCATCCAGTTTTGGAGACGCAATGGAAGACGCGAGCGCAGAGGGCTCGGACCTCCCTTTCGATGAAGTCGTCTCAGACGCATCCGTCGAGGAACGCGCTTTCCCTGAAGTGTCGCCAGACGAGCAACGGAATCTCTTCGAAGGCGGTTCAGCCGACGAAACTCGCGCGGACGACGCGGAACACGATGTCCCTGTGAGTGATTCGCAAGACCCAGTTACGACCGATCCCGTCGTCACCCATCAAGAGCTCGAACCGACCGAAAACGTCGCTGAACAGGCTGAACCCAAATCGCTTGTGGAAGTGAATGAGCCGGTATCGGACGCCGTCACGGCCAGTCCCCCTCCCAAACGCAGCAGAGCGTCCAAATCCCGCACCCCAGAGAGCGAGGCGTAGGTTTCGCCGTGAAAAAGTCAGGAGGCGCAAGTCCGCCTCCTCTCCAGTTGTGGGACCGGGAAACACGCATCCGTCCCAAATGCTGTCGCGAGGGTTTGCTCTCGCTAACTCGGGCGGCGACCCGAACGCGGATGAAACCGATGATGCACGCTTTTCAACCGCCCAGAATCGACGTGCGTGTAAATCTCCGTCGTCGCGATGTCCGCATGCCCCAACAACTCCTGAATCACCCTTAAATCCGCTCCATTCCCCAGCAGGTGCGTTGCGAACGAGTGCCGCATCAGGTGCGGATAAATCGATCGCTCCAAACCCGCCGCAGCCGCAATCTCCTCGAGAATTGTGCGAATCCGCGCGCGCGTCAGCATGAGGCCGCGTACGGACAGAAAAATGTGACTTTTGGTCTGGCGCGCCACGAGCGCAGGACGCTCCAGACGAAGGTACCGTTCCAAGGCTTCCACAGCCTTGACGCCCACCGGAATCAACCGGGTTTTGTCGCCTTTCCCCGTGACGCGAATGAACCGGTTCTCCAAATCCAGATTCTCCAATCGCGCCTCGACGAGTTCGGTCACTCGTAACCCGCACGCGTACAACAGCTCGAGAATAGCAGCATTTCGCAGGGGATAAGATCCGACGCCTGCTGCCGCAAACATGCGATCGATATCTGCCTGATTTAAAACCTCCGGCAAATACCGCTCCACCTTCGGCAAAACGAGCTGTTCCCCCAGATCCCGAATCGCGGGGTACCGACCCGACGCCCACCGGAAAAACACCTTCACCGCCACCACAGCCGTCTTCACCGACGCAGCCGCATACCCATCGCGCTTTCTCGCCGCGAGATACTCCGCCACGTGCTCCATCTCAACCTCCTCCACCCCCTTGACCCCGCGCTTCAACCGCACCCACTCCGCAAACGTTTCCAACTGCTGCCGCGTCGACAACTGGTAGTTCACCGACAACCCGCGTTCGGTCGCCAGATACAAGATGAACAGATCAATCGTCTCCGGCAGATCCATGGCACCCTCACGAACCCGCGAGTTTTGTCCCCGTAATCTGCTCGTAAGCCTCAAGATAACGTCGCGTCGTCCCCTGAATGACCTCTTCGGGCAAGGCCGGAGCCGGTGGGGTTTTATCCCAATCCAGCGATTCCAAATAGTCGCGCACGTACTGCTTATCAAAACTGGGCGGACTCATCCCCACGCGATACTCGGCCTTCGGCCAAAACCGCGACGAATCAGGTGTCATAACCTCATCAATCAAAATCACGCGTCCCTCATAAATCCCGAACTCGAACTTGGTATCTGCCAGAATAATCCCGTTCTGTTCGGCATGATCACGACCGTGCGTGTAGATGCGGATGGACAAATCGCGCACCTCCCGCGCGAGGTCTTCCCCCAAAATCTCGCAGCACTGCTCCCACGAAATATTTTCGTCATGCCCGCTCTGCGCCTTCGTCGAAGGGGTGAACATCACCTCCGGCAACGGCGACGCCTGGTGCAAACCCGCGGGCAGGGGATGCGAACACAACGTGCCCGACGCCTGGTACTCCTTCCAACCCGACCCCGCCAAATAACCCCGCACGACACACTCCACCGCGAGCGGCTTCGCCTTTCGCACCAACATCGTGCGCCCACGCAACACCTCCCGATAGGCCGCCACCTGTTCCGCTGCCGCGGGGGGAAAAGCATCCACATCGGTCGTCACCAAATGGTTCTCCACAAAATCCATCCGCCCGAACCAAAACGCCGACAAACCCGTCAACACCTGGCCCTTGAGAGGAACCGGGTCCGGCAAAATGCAGTCGAACGCTGAAATCCGGTCGCTCGTCACCATCAACAGCCATTCCCCCAAATCATAAATCTCGCGCACCTTCCCGGATGCGACCTTCTTAAGTCCTTTCAAATCTGGGGTATGTAAAGTCATGCGAGAAAGATTAACGGGGCAGGGGACCGAAGTCGAAACGGGAAGTCCACTCGACCGCTTTCTGTGTCATCTCTCGGGTTTTGATTTCACCCTCCCCCCCAACTGATACTTTCTTTTCGCGCCCCGTTTCACAAACCTCCCCCGGAACGCCCTGCCACCATGAACCCGTCCGCACCGCACCCTGCCGGCCCCTCGCCAACCAGCCCGTTTGCTCCGCTCGACACCTTCGCGCGCCGACACCTCGGAAACGACGCGAATCGGGTCAGCGCGATGCTCCACGCCCTGCGTCTGGACGGGTTGGACGATCTCATTTCACAAACGGTCCCCGAGGACATTCGCCTCGGCAAACCACTCAACCTGCCACCCGCTGCGACCGAATCGGAGGCCCTACGCGAGCTGGGCGCCCTTGCGGCTCTGAACCGTGACCCTGCGACCGTCCTCAACTTCATCGGACAGGGCTATCACGGCACGCTGACGCCCTCGGTGATTGCCCGAACCATCCTCGAAAATCCTGCATGGTCCACGGCTTACACTCCCTATCAGGCGGAAATCTCTCAGGGCCGTCTCGAGGCGTTGCTCAACTTCCAGACCCTCGTGACAGATCTCACCGGCCTCGATGTCGCAAATGCATCGCTGCTCGACGAAGGCACGGCCGTCGCAGAAGCCATGAGTCTCGCCCTGCATGCCGCCCGAAACGCAGACGCCTCGGCGTTCGCCATCGCCGGTGAGATCCACCCGCAAACGCGCTCCGTGCTCGAAACACGAGCCAGCGCCATTGGCGTGTCGCTCGCCTCGGTTCAACCCGACTCCACGGAGCTGCCCGCCGACGCCTTCGCTCTCCTCGTGCAATATCCGGACTCGCTCGGCAGCATCCGTTGCGTCCAAGCGCTGGTGGAAAAAATCCATGCGCTCGGTGGAATCGCCATCTTCGCGGCCGACCCGCTCGCGCTCACCGTGCTTCCCTCTCCCGGCAAACTCGGTGCCGACGTCGCGGTGGGCAGTCTGCAGCGTTTCGGCGTCCCCATGGGTTTTGGGGGTCCGCATGCCGCCTACATGGCCGTAAAGGACGGGCTAAAACGACTCCTGCCCGGACGCCTCGTGGGCGTGTCCAAAGATGCGGCAGGACAAACCGCGTTCCGGCTTTCGCTCCAAACGCGCGAACAACACATCCGCCGTGATAAAGCGACGTCCAACATCTGCACCGCCCAAGTGCTCCTCGCTGTGATGGCGTCGATGTACGCCCTCTACCACGGTCCAGAAGGTCTCCGCGCCATCGCTCATCGCGTTCATGCGCTGGCAGCGACTGCGGCGGATGCGTTCCGAACGCTTGGCCTACAAACACCTCATCACCAGTTTTTTGACACCGTTCGCGTCGTCTGTTCTGACGCAGTGCGGCAGGCGGTTGAGAGGGGGCGCGATCGCATCATTAACGTGCGGACGTTACCCGACGGGTTCTGTGTTTCTTTCGACGAAACGCACTCTCTCACGGATTTGGAAGAACTGGTGGATGCGGTCGCGCGCGGCGTGGGCAGGGACGTGCCGGTGCCGGTAGAACTTCCGGAAGCGGTGGCGCATCCCGTCCGCGAAGAGCCATTGCTCACGCACCCCATCTTTTCAGCGCATCAGAGCGAAACGCAGCTCCTTCGGTACATTCGCTCGCTTGAGGCAAAAGACATTTCGCTGGTGCACTCGATGATCCCGCTGGGCTCCTGCACGATGAAGCTCAACGCCGCGTCGGAGATGCTCCCGATTTCGTGGGCATCGTTTGCGTCGCTTCACCCCTTCGCACCGGCGACTCAATCGCTGGGATACGCGGAGATGGCCACCCAACTCGAGCGCTGGCTTGCGGAGATCACCGGCTTCGCGGCGGTATCTCTCGAACCAAACGCCGGATCGCAAGGCGAGTACGCTGGCCTCCTCGCCATCCGTGGCTACCACGCGGCGCGCAACGAACCTCATCGCGATCTTTGCCTCATTCCCGTGAGTGCTCACGGCACCAACCCTGCCAGCGCGGTGATGGCCGGTCTCAAGGTTGTCACCGTTAAATGTCTCCCCAACGGCGATATCGATACCGAAGATCTTCAGCACCACCTCGCATCCCACGGGCCGCGAGTCGCCGCACTGATGGTGACGTACCCCAGCACGCACGGCGTGTTTGAAGCCTCTATCCGTCAGATTTGCGACCAAGTTCACGCGGCCGGCGGTCAGGTCTACATGGACGGCGCGAACCTCAACGCGCAGGTTGGACTCTGTCGCCCTGGCGACTTGGAGCGGACGTTTGCCACCTGAACCTTCACAAAACCTTCTGCATTCCGCACGGGGGCGGGGGCCCCGGCGTTGGTCCGGTCGCCGTCGCAGCCCACCTCGCTCCGCACCTGCCTCAACGCGGGATTCAGGGGCAGGGGACGCGCGCGGGAGCCGTCTCGGCAGCGCCACTCGGCAGCGCTTCGATTCTTCCCATCCCGTGGATGTACGTTCGGATGATGGGGCCGCAGGGCCTCGCGACGGCATCAACGCATGCCATCCTGAGCGCAAACTACATCGCGGAACGGCTGCACCCCTTCTTCCCCGTGCTGTACCGCG
>JBEEPE010000170.1:0-8827 GCA_041191265.1 Verrucomicrobiota bacterium
GACGGGACGCCACCGGCAAACAGCTCGAAATCGCCATCGAAACCACCGCAAACAGTGCGGACGAAAGAACGTGGGCGGAGTTTGAGCAGCGCCAGTTTGAGGAACTCGGAATCAAGGTGAAAATCAACGAGAACACCTTTGCGAGGATGATGGAGAAACTGGATCAGGGGAGTTTCCAGATTGCCTCGGGAAGTGGTTGGGGCGCGGACTACCCAGATCCCGAAAACTTCTTCTTCCTGTATTACAGCAAGAACACCCCGCCTGCGGGCAAAAACGCGGGGCGCTACAACAACCCCGAGTTTGACCGCCTTTTCGAACAAATGGCCGTGATGGAAAACTCCCCCGAACGCGTGGCGATCGCGCATCGGCTGAATGACATTCTCAGCGAGGACGTTCCGCAGATCCTGACCCAACACAAGTCGCTCTTCGCCCTCGCCCAACCGTGGGCTCCCCGAACCCAGAGCAATCCCATGCTCGAGGGCGGCCTCAAATACGCCGTGCTCCTCCACGCCCCGCGCGAGGCCTTGCGCAAGGAATGGAACCGCCCCTCTTACACCGTGCCAGCTGCACTCGCCGTTCTCGGTTGCGCGCTGGTTCTGGGGCTCGGTCTCGTCCGCCCAAAGAACTAACTTCCTATGTTCGCCTACCTTATCCGTCGTCTGCTCTACGCGGTTCCGATTGTGCTCGGGGTGATGCTGATCACCTTCGTGCTCTTCTTCGTGGTGCAAAGCCCCGAGGCCCTCGCGCGCCGCGTGCTCGGTCCAAAAGCCTCCCCCAAGACCGTCGCGAACTGGATGCACAATCGGGGGTACGACAAACCGCTCCTCATCAATCGCAATGTTCGGGTGACCTTCGGAAAAGATACTCCCGCCGAAGCAGGGCGTCCCGGACTCAAGATTGGCTTCGTCAACGGATCGTCACCGGAGGAAACCGCAGGCCTCCTTCCAAACGACCGCCTGCTATCCATCGACGGAAAAACCATCGCGTCATCCCGCGAGTTTGAAGCCCACAGCAGTTCCCGTCAGTCGGGACAGACCGCGACCCTGCAAGTTACGCGTGAAGACAAAACACTCGACCTCACCGTCTCTTACGCCGAACCCGCTCCATGGCACGACTCGCTCTTTTTCGCTCAACTCCAAAAACTGGCGCGCTTTGAGTTCGGCAAGTCAGACATCACGAGCCGCGACCTCTCCGAAACGTTCAAAGCGGGCGCGATTCCCTCGCTCCTCATCACGGTGCCTGCGTTTCTTGTCGGACTCGTCACGTCGCTCGCCATCGCGTTGTTCCTCGTGCTGCTCCGAAACTCGCTACTCGACACGCTGAGCACTGTGGCCTGCGTTGCCCTGATGAGTGTCCCGTCGATGGTTTACATCATCACCGGACAATACCTCGCGGCGATTCAGATGCGCCTCTTCCCTGCGTTTGGATTCGATCTGGCGGGCCTATCCACCGCCAAGTTTTTACTCCTGCCCGTGCTGCTGATGGTGGTGAGCGGGCTCGGCGCTGAAGTGCGAATTTATCGCGCCATTTTTCTCGAGGAAATCGAACAGGATTACGTTCGCACCGCGCGGGCGAAGGGACTCTCCAACCGGCGCGTCCTCTTCGTTCACGTGTTGAAAAACGGGCTCATCAACCTGATCACGCTCGTGGTGGCTTCCCTTCCGTTTCTCGTGATGGGATCGCTCGTGGTTGAAAATTTCTTCGGCATCCCCGGGCTCGGCAACGTGCTCTTCAGCGCCATCCTCGGTCCAGACTTCGCGGTGGTCCAAGCCTCGGTGTTTCTGGGATCCCTCCTTTATCTGGCCGGCCTCGTCGCCACCGACGTTTGCTATGCCCTCGTCGACCCCCGCATCCGCCTCCAATGAATCTCTCCGACACACCCTGGCTCCAAAACAGCCTCGCCGCGGCGGGCCTGCTACTGCTCATTCAAGTCATTATCCGCTCCTTCTCCGGCGAACGCGGCCACCGCGCGTGGCTCAATCTCAAAGCGAATCGCACGGGGATGGCTGCCTGTGCCGTCATCTCCCTCTACCTGATGGTGGGGTTACTCGACATCGTGACCTTCTCCAATCCGGAGGGAAAACGCGTTTCGCTTCTCGACAAAATCGCGCTGCAAATCCCGAAGGAGAAGAGTTACAGCGCGCCACTGGCCAGTACCACCCTCTCGCTGGCAAACCCAAAGCCGCTCAACGGAAAACACCTTCTCGGAACCGATTCCCTCGGTCGCGACACCTTCATCCAAACGCTGAAAGGCACCCGCACCGCCCTGCTCATCGGAGGCCTCACGAGCGCCATCTACGTCCCCATCGGCGTGATGCTAGGCGTCCTCGCAGGCTACTTCCGTGGACGTGTCGATGACCTGATCCAGTACCTCTACAGCACCATCGCCTCCGTGCCCGAAATCCTCATGCTCATCGCCATTCTCATGGTGCTGGGTAAAGGCATTGGCACCATGGCCATCGCCCTCGGCGTCACCGGCTGGGTAGGCCTCGCACGGCTGATTCGCGGCGAAACCCTGCGCCAATCAGAACGCCCCTACCTGAGCGCTGCACGCGCGCTCGGCCAGTCCCACTGGAAAATCATCACCCGCCACCTTCTCCCCAACGTGATGCACCTCATCTTCATTCGTTTCGTTCTCGGATTTTCAGGCCTCGTCCTCGCAGAGGCGACCCTCTCCTACCTTGGGGTCGGTTCTCCCGTTGGCGTAGCCAGCTGGGGCTCCATGATTGATGCGTCGCGGTCAGAACTCTCACGAGAACCACTCGTCTGGTGGAACCTCGCCGCGTCTGCCGGAGCGCTCTTCCTTCTCGTCCTCAGTCTCAATCTCTTCGGCGACGCCCTGCGCAAGGCATTCGATCCCCGCGCACGCTAACTCGCCTCAGGCCATCCCACCCCTCTCCACGCCATGTCCCAAAAACCCTTCCTCGAGGTCAATAACCTCACCGTGAAATTCCGCTCGAGCGCTGGCGCTGCCGACGCCGTACGCAACGTTTCCTTTCATCTCAATCACGGCGAAACCCTCGCCGTCGTCGGCGAAAGCGGCAGCGGAAAAAGCGTCACCGGACTCGCCCTCACCCGCCTCCTCGCCCCAACCGCATCCTTCTCCCCGGAAAGTCGCATCTCCCTCGACGGAAGACCCATCCTTAGCCTTGCTGAGGACGAACTACGAACCATTCGAGGCAAGGAAATCGCCTACGTCTTCCAAGAACCCTCGACCTCGCTGAACCCCGTTTTCTCGATCCGCCAACAAATCGGCGAAGCCATCCGACTCCATCGCCCCGAAGTAACAGACGTCAACGCAGAGATTCTCCGTTTCCTCGACATGGTAGGCATCGTCGACCCCGCAAAGCGCATTGATGATTATCCGCACCAACTCTCGGGCGGAATGCAGCAGCGCGTGATGATTGCCATGGCGCTGAGCTGCCAGCCAAAACTGCTAGTGGCCGACGAGCCAACCACCGCCCTCGACGTCACCATTCAAAAACAAATCCTCGATCAGCTTCGTCTGCTGAAACAACAACTCAACATGGCGATGATTCTGATCACCCACAACTTCGCCATCATCAGCGGAATCGCGGACCGGGTGGCAGTCATGTACCGAGGCGAAATTGTTGAATCGGGCCCCGCACGGGAAGTGTTGGCAAACCCCCAACACCCCTACACCCAGGCCCTCATCAAATGCGTCCCAAAACTCGGCCAACGCATCCACCGACTGCCGGTGATTTCAGATTTCCTCCCGTCTTAAACCCCTACTCCGCGCCCCGCTCGTCTGTTGCCGCAACGCGCGCCAACGGCACGCAAACCTCAACCCGCAATCCCGTGGGCGCGTGGTTCGTCACCGTCAACTCGCCCCCAATCTGCCGGGCCCTCGCACGCATACCGACCATGCCCATCCCCACCGAGCGCGGCGACGTTTCGATGCTGTCAGAGAGACCTCGCCCATCGTCATCGATACTGAGAATCAACTCGCTCAAATCCGTTCCCAACCGGACCACCACGCGCCGAGCCGCAGAGTGACGCGCCACATTCGCAAGAGCCTCTTGAGCAATGCGAAACAAGTGTGTCTCGCACTCATCAGAAAACCGCCCCTCAACTCCCGACTCATAACGCACTTCCAAGCGAGTCCGTTGCGCGAACTTTTCCACCAACCAACGCAACCCCGCATCCAACCCAAAATCGTCCAACACCACCGGACGCAGCAGTTGCGAAAGCTCCCGCACATTCGCGATACACTCATCCACTAAGGCTAATCGGTCCGCATGCAGCGCCTCCCGATCCAGCACGGGATCCTTCGTGAGATTCGTCCGCAACGACGCAAGCGATTGCCCCAACTCATCGTGCAGCTCGTGCGCGAACCGCCGAGCGACCTCCTCCTGACTCCTCAGCATCTGCCACGATACGCGGTTGAGTTCATCCGCCTGCCACTGAATCCGGTGAAGCCCGCGCCAAGCAAATCCAACGGTAAATACCGCGCTCACAGCGGCCAGTACGACTCCTGAAAGGAACAACAGATTCACGTCTTGGTGCAAACCGCGCGCCTCTTCATCCAGTTGTGCCTCCAGAGTTTCCAGTCGCCCATTTCCTTCCCGAATAATCCGATTCACCAACACCATCAGTTCTCGGTGCTGGGCAAACAGCGGATCGAATCGACGATCCCCCGCTGCCTCGGAGCCGGTTGCCGCAACCTGCACCCCCTCGCGAAACGCCCGCGCCAGCGTCTCCAACTCACCCCACACGGCGTCACCTCCCGCGTCACGCGCCTCCTCAGCCACCGCCACAAGGCCCGTAGCGCTCTCACGAAGGTTGCGAAACAAGGCCTCCGATTCATCCGCCCGCGTCGACCCTTGCGCCATTTGTAAGATGACGCCTGTCATCGCGTTTTCCTCCAACTGAATGTCGTTCACCAAACGCGCCACCAAAACCTGTTCCCGCGCAAGCTCCGCAACATTCCCGCGAATACCGCGCACCTCGCGAACCACAATCCGCCCCGAAATCCACAGAACCGAAATCGTCACACCAAACCCCACGGCAAGGATGAGCATCATCCGCAAAGGAGTCATCGTAAACCGGTTCTGCCACATCACCTCAGAAAGACTCGCTTCGCCTAGTCCACCAACCCATTCCGAATCGCAAAGCGGACCAACTCACCCACGGTGTGAAGATTCAACTTCTCCATGATTCGCCCGCGGTGCGCCTCCACCGTGTAAATGCTAATCCCCAACAAAGTCGCCATCTCCTTGTTCGTCCGGCTTTCAGCCAGTAACTGCAAAACCTCCCGCTCACGCGGTGACAACAAATCAATCGGATGCGTCACGTGTCGCCGATAATCATCCAAAACCGCATCACTGATGTCCGGACTCAACCACCCCTTACCCGAGTACACCGCACGCACTGCCGACAATAAATCGGCCTCCTGGCAGTCCTTCAACAAATACCCCTTAGCACCCGCCCGAAGCATCTCACGCACATACACCGCATCCTTGTGCATCGACAAAGCAAGCACGCGAATGGCCGGAGCCACCCTCACCATCTGACGGACCGCCTCAATTCCATTCAGCACCGGCATCGTCACATCCATCACCACCACATCCGGATGCAACTGCTCCGCTTTTTCTACGGCCTCTCTGCCATTAGCCGCTTCGCCGATTACTTCGATGTCAGACTGCGCGTCCAACATGCTCCGAAACCCGCTCAAAACCACCCGATGATCATCGGCCAAAAGAACTCGGATGCGTTGCATACTGATGGATAGGAATTACCAAATGTTAATCTTGTCCGCAAACTTTGCCCGTTTGAGTGAGCAGACGTGGCCGAGCACTCGGCCAGCAAACGCTATTCAAAATCCACATTCCTTCCCGCTCCTCAAGGAAGCAGACTAACGGAAGGCCCGTGTTTCCATGCCTCCGTTCCAAAAAATCCACCTCTTGGTTCTCGACTCCGTCGGCATCGGAGAAGCCCCCGATGCGGAAGCCTTTGGTGATGCGGGGGCAGACACCCTAGGCCATATCACCGAATCCATCAGAGGTCTTTCCCTCCCCACTCTCCAAACCCTTGGATTAGGCAACATCCGCCGATTCGAGGGAATCCCTGCCGTTGCCGATCCCCGCGCATGTTTTGGTGCCATGCAAGAGGCATCCCAAGGGAAGGATTCCATGACCGGACACTGGGAGATGAGTGGACTGATTCTCCATCAGGGATTTCCGACGTTTCCGGACGGCTTCCCTGACGCGCTGCTAAATGAAATCTCGCGAATCTCCGGAAGAGCCATCCTCGGAAACGTCGCGGCCAGCGGTACCGCCATCATCAATCAGCTCGGAGCTGAGCACCTTAAGACCGGAGCACTCATTGTTTACACCTCAGCAGACCCAGTTCTTCAAATCGCTGCTCACGAGAATGTGGTCTCGGCTGCCGAACTGCGTGCCATTTGCGAACAATGCCGCGAAATCACCCGAACGCCGCCGCACCTCATCGCGCGCGTCATTGCACGCCCATTCACCGGTAACGTCGGCGCATTCGTTCGGACCCCTGACCGCCACGATTACCCGCTGAATCCTCCAGGCGTCACTATTCTGAATGCGCTCGCAGATTCCGGTTTAGAAGTCATCGGTATTGGGAAAATCAGCGAGATCTTCAATCACTCGGGAATCACACGGAACATCCCAACAAAATCAAATCGTCAGGGCATGCAGGAACTCACTCGCTTGGTATCCAAAGACTTCCACGGCATCACTTTCACAAACCTCGTCGACTTCGACTCGATGTTCGGACACCGCCGCGACGTGACGGGTTATGCGCGCGCACTCGCGGAGTTTGATGCAGACCTACCCATGCTACTGAACGCACTCGGTCAGGACGATTTGCTGATCATCACAGCAGACCACGGGAACGACCCCACCTTTCGCGGTAGTGACCACACACGCGAACGCGTTCCTCTGCTTGCTTTCACCCCACGACCCACGCGAGGCATTTCTCTCGGATTGCGCCAATGCTTCGCGGATGTCGCTGCCACCATTGCACAAAACTTCGACCTCCAAACACCGCAACACGGCTCCAGCTTTCTCGACCTCATCCTCTCCACATTCGCCACATGAGCCTCCACATCAACGCACCAGACAACTCCATCGCGAGCACGGTCCTCATGCCGGGAGATCCCCTGCGAGCCAAGTTTATTGCAGACACCTATCTGGAGAACCCGACCTGTTACAACGAAGTCCGTGGCATGTTGGGTTTCACAGGGACCTATCGAGGTGAACGCATCTCCGTGCAGGGGTCCGGCATGGGAATGCCCTCCATCGCTATCTACGCAACGGAACTCATCAAGGAATACGGCGTCGCCAATCTCATCCGCGTTGGCACTTGCGGAGCCATGCAACCCAACGTGCAGATGCGCGACATCGTACTGGCCCAGACAGCATCCACCGACTCGAGTTCCAACAAAGATACGTTTCGAGGTTGGGACTTCGCACCGTGCGCAGATTTCTTTCTCCTCCAAAACGCTTACGAGACCGCTCGCCGCGCCGGAATCGCGCCTCACGTTGGGAACATCCTCAGCACTGACGTGTTTTATCGAGAGGACAAATCGGTGACCGACCGATTGATTCAACATGGTGTACTTGCCGTGGAAATGGAGTCGTCCGCGCTCTACACCATCGCAGCGCGCCACCAAGCCCGAGCCCTCTCCGTTCTCACCGTCAGCGATCACCTTCTGACGGGTGAGTCCACAAGCGCTGAGGAACGCCAAACCTCGTTTCGCGCGATGATGGAGATTGCGCTGGAGACCGCTGTTCAAGCCTCGCAGACGCTCCATCGATGACTTTTATCCTGCGGCGATTTGTCCCGAAACACAGGCCTCAACGATTCCCCGTTGACAAAGCCCCCTCCCAACTAGCAATCATCCCGCCTTGATGAACCGAGCTCTCCGGTTGCTGTCTCTCCTCTTGGCCTTCCAACTCATGGGCGGCCACTGGCTGACGTTGCAGTCGATTGCTTGGACGAAGATGACCGTCGCTTTCGCGGCGGAACTGCCCCTCGGAGAGGCGGTCCTGAAAGCCGTGAGCGGCGAGGCTCCATGCGAAATGTGTAAGACGGTTCGCACCGGTCAGGAGCAGGAAAGTAAGCAAGCCGTTCTCGGCTTCACGCTCAAGGCCGAGGCTCTGCTCCCGACGCAGACAACGGTTGTGCCCGAGAGTGCGGTGCTTCCCACTTCCGCGTTCGTGCCAAGCATTCAGCGCGTCTGGATCGCGCGATTGCACCCACCTGCGACTCCGCCTCCACTGGCTTGAGTCCATTCGCTGACCCGTTGGTCAGCCCTGCCCTTGCGCAGCACCCCTCCACGGGGATTGGCGTGCTCTCGCACGTCCCTGAGCGCGTAAGGCTCCGACTCAATCTCTGCGCCCCGCATTTCCGCGCGGGCCGGAAAACCTCCTCTCAACCCTTTATTTTCCATGAAATCTCAGAAACATCTCTTCGCTATCCTCCTCCCAGCCATGACCCCCATCCTGTCCCACGGGGTTGAATCCATGCCGGAAACCGTCGTGTACGGAAAAGGAATCTCCCTGACCGTCCCCGCCATCGAGTCCCTCCGAACCGAACTTAAATCCATCCCCGGCGGCGTCGACGTCATCGACGCAGAAACCTACAAGCGCGGAAAAGCCACGACCCTCAAAGACGTCCTCGACTACTCACCCGGGGTCTTCGTTCAGCCACGATTCGGGGCCGAAGAAGCCCGCATCTCCATTCGTGGTTCCGGCATTCAACGCACCTTCCACGGCCGCGGCTTGAAACTCATGCAAGACGGCGTACCCGTGAACATCGCGGACGGCGGCTT
>JBEEPE010000171.1:0-14083 GCA_041191265.1 Verrucomicrobiota bacterium
CCGCGAGACCAGAGACCTCCTCGAAGGGCGACTCGGACGAGGCACCGAAGTCCTTACCCTCTTCGGAAGAATGGCTTCCGGTGATCAGCAACGCATCTTTTCGCCCGGACTTGCACGGCGCGTCATCGTCTCCACCAACGTCGCAGAAACTTCACTGACCCTCCCGCGTATCCGCTATGTCATCGACACCGGATTAGCACGCATCAGTCGCTACAACCCGCGAACTCGCACAAGACGACTCCCCGTCGAGGACATCTCACAAAGCAGTGCTAACCAGCGGGCAGGTAGGGCTGGACGTATCAGCGATGGCATCGCGATTCGCCTCTACTCCAAAGACGATTTCGAAAAGCGGATTCCATTCACCCAGCCCGAAATCCAGCGCGCCAATCTCGCAGAAGTTATTCTCCGAATGAAGGCTTTCGGACTCGGTGAGATTGAAACATTCCCCTTTCTCTCCCCTCCGCAAACCGCTGCCATTCGATCGGGTTACCGACTCCTCCTCGAACTCGGTGCAATCAACGAGACAAACCATCTCACCGGTCTCGGACTAGAACTCGCAAGACTTCCTCTCGATCCGACACTTGGCCGAATGCTCCTTCAAGCCAGAGAGGAACGATCCCTCCCAGAGGTCCTCGTGATCGCCGCAGGTCTAAGCATTCCCGACCCGCGCGAACGTCCCGAAGACGCCATCGAATCCGCCAGAACCGCCCATCAACGCTTCGAACACCCACTCTCTGATTTTCTAACCCTTCTGACTCTCTGGCGCTCATCACCAGAGGAGACAGGCCGATCCTCAAACAACGCACTCCGAAAGTTCTGCAAACAAAACTTTCTCTCATTCAACCGGATGCGCGAATGGCGCGACCTGCGGCAGCAACTCGCAGAGGTGTTCCCGGATCACGAAACCCGATTGCAACCCGAACCGCAGCAACCCGCTCCGCATCAAAACGACGATTCAGGCCAGCGTTCGAAGCAATCCGCTTCCCCACTCCACGCCCCCCTTTACCGAGGCATCCACCGAGCCATCCTCACCGGACTGCTCGGACAACTCGCAAAACGCGAAGAGCGCAACCGCTACAAAGCCTCAGGCAACCGCATCCTCTCGCTCTTCCCCGGATCATCCCTCTTCCATCGAACCACCAAACCTGACCGAAAAAACAACTCCCCAGTCGATTCTCACACCTCCGATCGAACAAAAAATCCCAGCCAACCCGAATGGATAATGGCAGCAGAAGTCGTCGAAACTTCGCAACTTTTCGCGCGAACCAACGCCGCCATCGACCCGCTCTGGGCCGCTGAAATCGGACGCCACCTGTGCGAATCTCGTTTCACCGAACCGCACTGGAACCGGAAGGCAGAACGCGTTCTCACCCTCGAACGTATCCTCCTCCAAGGCATGGAACTATCCCGCAAACACTCGGACTACGGGAAAGTGAACGCCGAGCATGCAAAAGAAATCTTCATCCGCTCCGCACTCGTCGCCGGCGACGCATCCATTCCCTTACCTTTCCCCGCCGAAAACTTGAAAACCCGCGAGAAAGTCGAAAACGGCCTCACCCGCGTACGACACCACCGAGCCCTCGACCTCGACGAGGCACTCTACGCCTTCTACCAAGCCCGACTCCCCAACCTCTCCAGCATCCACGACCTGCTACGCTTCGCGCGTCCCAAATGCGCTCAGGACAAATCATTCTGCGTCATTCACGAACGCGACCTGCTCGGACAAGCCGATGACGGCTACGACGCGTCCCTCTTCCCCGATCAAGTCGCCTTCGGAAACACCGTGATTCCTTTGCACTACCGCTTCAAACCCGGAGAAGAGACCGATGGCGTCACTCTCACCGTGCCGCTTCCCGTCGCCCCCTCCCTCTCGGATGCCCAAATCAAGTGGATGGTTCCCGGGCTCCGATCCGAAATCGCGCTCCACTTACTCCGCGCTCTCCCCAAAACCGTCCGCCGCGAACTCTCTCCCCTCGAAGAAAAAGCGGAACACATCGCTCAAAACTTCGACCCAGGCCGCGAAAACTTCTTCCGCGCATTCGCCCACTTCATTGCAAAAACCTACCGCATCTCCTTAAGCCCAGATACTTGGAACAACACCGCGTTACCCTCCCACCTCACCCCTCGCATCGAAGTCGTCGATCGAGAGAATCGCGCCGTCGCCGCAGGCAGAGACCTCTCGCTCATCCAAAAAAGCCTAGACGCCATCGATCACCGAACCTCCGCTTGGACTCGCCTAGCTCGGCAGTCCGAGAAACTCAACCTCAAGGACTGGGACTTCGGGGACGTTCCAGCGTCCATCGTAGTGGAGCAAATCGCAGGCACCGACGTGCTCGCGTTTCCCGGACTCCTCGCCACCCAAAATGGAGTGGATCTCCGTCTTTTCAAAAAAGCGACCGAAGCAGATTTAAACATCCCTCGCGGCATCCGAAAACTCGCAGAACAGTTGCTCCAAAAAGATGTTAGTCACTTGCGAAGAGAGCTTCTCAACACCTTCAAAAACAGCGGACGCCCCGCAAAAGGAGCTCCACTCTCTCGTTTGGGATTTGAAAATCTCACCCTCCCAACACGCTCAGATTTACCCAACCCCTCAAGTCCAGATGCGCTCGCTGACTCAGCACTGACCTGCATCCTCGAACACGCCTTGGTTTGGCATCCACCACACCCGCTCCATCGCCAGCGCTTCCTCGCCTTCACCGACGCCGCGCGCAAAGCCCTTCCTAAACTCGCGTACCAACTCGGAGAAAGCATCCGCGCAATCCGCTCAGCAAAAGAATCGTTTCTTCAGTCCAAACCCCGTTACCGAGGCTGGGAAACAGATCTCGCACGGCTCGTCCCAGAAAACATCTGCGCCACCACTCCCTTCAACTGGATCCAACATCTGCCTCGATTCATCAAAGCCATGCAAGTTCGGGCAGAACGCGCCGTCCTCAAACCGCTCAAAGACGCCGAACGACTAAAATCCATCCAATCCATCGCCGCTCTCTCGCCCCGCGCCGGACAAGAAGATCGGTTCCGCTGGATGCTCGAAGAGTTCCGCGTCTCCGTATTCGCACAAGAACTCGGCACCTCAGAGTCCGTCTCCGAGGCGCGCCTTCGGGAACTCGTCACCTCACCCTGACTTCTCACTCCCGCGCATCCGCCTAGCGCGATCCAACACTCGAACTGCGCCGCACGCGAAATGCCGCGCCGCCCGACATCCAAAAAAGCGGAACCCGACAACCAGTACCCGCGCAGCGGCCTCCGATCCCGCAGAATCCACGTCATTGCCTTTCGACGATTCCAATTGCCCGAGGCCTTCGCCGCGAAAGCGGGAACAGGGCACGGGCCTTGCACCCGATTCCGAAAACCCTCATGGCCACCATCTCCCCACAACCCAAGCCCGTCCCAAACAGCTCCAGCATCCACATCACCGCCATCGAGACCCTCATCCCCGACGACATCATGCCGGGACTCCTCCTGCTCCGGATTCACACCGACCAAGGGTTCATCGGCCATGGCGAAACCTATTACGCCCCCCACGCCGTAGCCTCAATGATCCACGATTGGATGGGACGACGCTTGCTCGGATCCGACCCACTCTCCATAGAAAACCACTGGCGTTTTTTCTACGAACGATGCTCCGCTTTTGGAGGTCGCGGCGCAGAGCTCCGCGCCATCAGCGCCATCGATCTCGCCCTGTGGGATATTCTCGGACAAGCAACCCAACGCCCCGTCTGGCAGTTGCTCGGCGGAAAAGCTCGGGAGAAAGTCCGCGTCTATAACAGCTCAGGAGGACCAACTTATGGACGCCGAACAGGCGCCGGAACCGACCAAGGCTGGCCCGGACACGGCGATATCGGAAAGCCCGGCCCCCTCGAAGATAACTGGGCTTCCTACCACGCTGCAGGCGACCTCGCCGAAGAACTCGTCGCAGAAGGATACACCGCAATGAAGTTCTGGACATTCGACCGCGCATACCACGAATACGGACCCAACTTTCTCCCATGGAACGCCGTCAAGGAATGCGTTCGTCCAATGGAGGAAGTGCGAAATCGCGTGGGCGACAAAATCGAAATCCTGCTGGACGGTCACGGATTCTTTCAACTGCCCGCGGCACTCCGCATCGCAGAGGCCATGCGCGACCTTCGCCCCCTCTGGCTCGAAGATGTCATGCGCATCGACAACGTTGATTCACTTGCACGATTTCGCGAGCAAGCGCGACTGCCCGTTGCCGTGAGCGAAATGCTGCCAACCCGCGAGGAATACCGACTCGTCCTCGAACGCGGTGCCGCAGACTACGCGATGATTGACCCCACTTGGATTGGCGGCATCAGTGAAACACGCCGCGTCGCAGAGTTCGCGCAAGCGTACAACGTCCCCGCCACCATGCACGATTGCACCGGTCCCCTCACGCTTTTCGCCGGCATCCACGTCGCCACCGCCGTTCCAAACGTCGTGTTCCAAGAATCCGTCCGCGCGCACATCCGAACGTTCTACGCACAACTCATCGACACCAACGTGGTCATCGAATCCGGTTTTGCACACCCTCCCGAAAAACCAGGGCTCGGAACCGCACTCCTTCCATCCCTATTTGACCCATCGCGAATAGGATACCGCATAACCGGTTCACCATCGATTCTGTCATGAAAACGCTCCTTTCCGCGCTGCTGATCGCAAGCACCACTCTCGTCAACGCGAAAGCCCAGCAGGACCCCGCTCACGAGAGAGCTGCCGCACGCATCCACCAATGGCTCACACCACCCGCCATATTCACGAACCAATACGCCAACCTAAAAGACCTCCTCACCCGCGATGACGGAACTCCAGTGAAATCCGCCGCCGATTGGGCACAACGAAAAAGCGAACTTTTGCGGACGTGGACAGCCATGCTCGGCGAAGGCCCTAAACCTCTCGAAAATCCCCAGATAAAGACCATCAGAGAAGAGGACAACGGTTCGTACGTACGACACCGCGTGCGCATCGAAATCATGCCAAACCGCTTCGAAGAAGCATGGCTTCTCGTTCCCAAAAAGGCCGGGAAACGACCCGCCGTCATTGTCCCGTTCTACGAGCCCGAAACGTCAATCGGTCTTGGCTCCAAACCAAATCGCGATTTCGCACACCAACTCGCCGAGCACGGATTCGTGGCGCTCGCCATCGGTTCGCCAGGCGGTGACGCGAGGAAGCCCGAACCCAACGTTCAGGGATGGCAACCCCTCTCCTTCCTCGCCACAGTCTCCGCCAACTGCAGAAACCTCCTCGCAAATCGTCCCGACGTCGACCCAGCTCGCATCGGCATCGTCGGCCATTCCTACGGCGGAAAATGGGCCATGTTCTCCGCATGCCTCAATGACCAGTTCGCCTGCGCCGCTTGGAGCGATCCCGGCATCGGATTCGATGACCATCGCGGAAGTATCAACTACTGGGAACCCTGGTACATCGGACGCGTGTTCGACGGCCCACAACGCAAACCCGGCCTCCCAACCCCAGAAAACCCCGCGACAGGTCCCTACGCCGAACTCCGAAAAAACGGACACGACCTCCACGAGCTCCAGTCCCTCATGGCCCCACGTCCCTTCTTTGTTTCAGGCGGCAGCGAAGACCCCCCAAACCGTTGGTTACTCCTCAATCACATCCGCAAAGTTTACCAACTCCTCGGCTCAGACGGAAAAATAGGAATGCATAACCGTCCGCTCCACGAACCCACAGACGAAGCAATCGAACTCGTCACAAGCTTTTTCGTCGCCCACCTCAAACCCTAACGCGCTGCTCCACGCCAAACCGCGTACACCTCCTCGCAAACGAACCCCTCTCAAAAGAGTCCCGATGAGTCACTCACACCAGCCGTCTTAAAAGTAGCCATCCCGCAGTAAAGGGCCGCCGCTTGCCGAAGCAACGGAATCGCCACCAACGCTCCCGTGGCCTCACCCAACCGCATCCCAAGATCTAGAAGCGCGCGCACGCCCATCCTCTCCAGAAGAACGCGGTGTCCACGTTCCCCAGAAACGTGTGCGAAAATAAATCCGCCCGAAACTTGCGGATACCCAATAGAAACCGCAGCTGCCACAGCCGATGCGATAAACCCATCCACCACAACAACCTTTCTCGCTTCCAACGCCGCCTGAAAAAAGCCCGCCATCGCGACCATTTCAAACCCGCCCACGCAAGACAACCAGTACCGCATCAACGCAACACCCGCCAACGGTTGGACGGGCACGTGCCGACGCAACGATTCCTCCACCACGCCTCGCTTGCGGAGAACCCCCTCCTCGCCCACCCCCGTTCCTCGGCCCACCAACGACTCCGCATCGCCAAACCCCAAGCCACACGCCAGAGCCGTTGCCGAAGTCGTATTCCCTATTCCCATCTCGCCCGCCACCAACGTTTCCGCCCCAGCCACAATCGCCTCCAATGCCACTCGACGCCCCGCATCCCACAGCCCGTCAAACTGCTCTTCTGACATCGCCGGTCCCACCAAAAAATCTGTTGTCCCCTCGCCAGCACGCGCCTCCTCAAAACGAAATCCGCGCCGTTCCGGCACCTCAACAAATCGCCCTCCAACCACCCCGCAATCCACCACCGTCAACCCAACACCCAGCTCCCTAGCCAACACCGACGCCGCCGCCCCCCCACGCGCAAAGTTCAATACCATCTGCCGCGTCACTTCCTGCGGATACGCACTGACTCCACGCACACAAACACCGTGGTCCGCCGCAAATATCACAACCGCAACCGGATCAACCTTCACCTCAACCACGCCACGGGCCTCAGCCATGCACGCAACGAGTTCTTCCAAAAAACCCAGCGAACCCGGCGGCTTGGTCTGAGCATCCAACCTCCGCCTCACTTCAGCCCGCAACGCACTCTCGCCACTCATACCGATGCCACACCACCCGCCAACTCAACAATCATTGCAAACTCCTCAGCAGTAATAGGAATCACCGACAGGCGAGACTGACGAATCAACGCAATCTCCTTCAAGACCGGATGAGCCTTCAACTCTTCCAGCGAAACCCTCCGCACCAACCCCGACTTGGGAACGACATCGACACACGACCAATCTCCGTCTTCGGCCGTCGGATCCGGATACGCCACTCGAACCACCTCGGCCACACCCACCAACTCCTTACCCACAACACTGTGGTAATAAAACGCCCGATCTCCAACCCGCATGGATCGCAAGTTATTTCGCGCCTGAAAGTTCCGCACCCCCGTCCAGGCCGTCCGCCCATCTCGGCAAAATGTCTCCCACGCGTACGCCGTTGGCTCCTGTTTGATAATCCAGTGCTGTTTCGTCCCAGACATAGGCCAGCACATTAAATCCATGCCTCCCTATTGCCACATCACAATCTCGCCCCCAAATCACGCCCACCTCAGCTTGGCCTCGCTCCTGCTAAAACTGGAGCATGTCCCTTCTTCACCCCTCCCGACGCTCCTTCCTGACGACCCTCGGCTCCGCCGGAATCGTCGCCCCCGCTTTCATCCGCAATCTTATCTCCGCACCGCCCAGCGGCCGAGTTCGCCACGCAAGCTTCGGCGCCGGAGGGATGGCCGGAGCCGACATCGGCGCCATCGTCAGCCACCCGTCCGTTGATATGGTCGCCGCCGCAGATGTTGATGCGAAACGCTCCGAGGGCTTTCGCAAAAGCCCGCACGGCGCAAATGCCCGCTTCTACCAAGACTGGCGTGAACTCCTCGAAAAAGAGTCCAAAAACATCGACTCCATCAGCATTGGAACCCCCGACCACATGCACGGCCCACAAGCCATGGCCGCCATGCAACTCGGCATCCATTGCTACCTCCAAAAGCCCCTCGCACAAAATATTTACGAAGTGCGCAAACTCACGGAATACGCGCGTGAACGGAAACTCATCACCCAAATGGGAATCCAAGTGCACTCCGACGCCGCCTACCGCGCCTGCCCCGTCGTCGTCCGTTCAGGCGTGGTCGGCAAAATCAAAGAAGTCCACACGTGGAGCAGTAAAAAATGGGGCGACAGCGCCCCGAAACCCACCAACTCTGACCCCGTTCCCGATGGCCTCGCATGGGACCTCTGGCTCGGCGTCGCCGCCGAACGCCCCTACGTCAACGGCGCCTACCACCCCGGCAACTGGCGCAAACGCCTCGACTTCGGAACCGGCACCTTCGGCGACATGGGCTGTCACATCTACGACCCCGTCTTCCACGCCCTCGAACTCACCTCCCCCATCTCCGTCAAAAGCGTCGGTCCCGCCCCCAATGAATGGAGCTGGGCCATCAATGCCGAAATCGAATACGTGTTCCCCGGCACAAAACATACCGCCGATAAAACCGTCAAAGTCACTTGGTACGATGGCGATAAACGCCCCCCTCAGGACGTCATTGCGCTCCTCGGTGACAAAAAACTTCCCGACCAAGGATCCATCTTCATCGGAACCAATGGCGCCATCGTCCAACCCCACGTGGGTATGGCCTTCGTCGTGCCTTCAGACAAATTCAAAGACTTCACCTTCGAAAAACCCGCCGGCGGCAACCATCGTCACGAGTTCATCGACGCCATCCTCGGTAAAGGAACCACCAGCGCCGGCTTCGACTATTCCGGCCCGCTCACAGAAGCCGTTCTCCTCGGAGGCGTCGCCACCTTCCACCCAAATACGCTCCTCGAATGGGACGCCGCTGCGCTGAAGGTTAAAAACAATGAGGACGCCTCGCGCCGCATCAAACGAACCTACCGCAAAGGCTGGGAAGTCAAAGGCCTCTAACCATGAACGTCACCGGCCTCCGCAGCCCACACGACAAAACCGGCGGCATCGTCTACTTCGGACGGATGATCGACAAAATCCGTCTCCACGCCGAAGGGCGCCTGCCTGAGGACTACATCGCAAATCTCGGCGGAGGCTTCGACCTCCGCTGCGTTCGCTTCCTCGGTGTTTCTTACCAAGCCCTCGCCGAACATGTCCGCTCGCACCCAGACCAATCCGACGATTCTCTCCTCTCCTGGTGTTTTGAGCAGGGTCGGGAACCCGATGAGGAACTCGTGACCGTCTGGAACGAGTGCATGCGCAAACGCGGTTGGAACGACGACCTCTCCGAACGCCTCCAGCAACGCCTCGCCGAAGGCGGGTTCACCCACCGCACAGACGTCCAAACCCTTTTCGACTACATCGACCTCGACGAAGGCCGCATGCATTAACCCAAAAAAGTCCCCACCAACTTACTCTCAGAACTGAAGCCCCTCAGATAAGCCCCCCCCTCCCCTTCGCCTTCCCCTCCCCTCCCCTCCCCTCCCCTCTGCCTTCGTGCCTTTGTGTCTTCGTGTGCCCCTTTTCTTAAGTATCCGGTCGCTAGTTCCTCACCCCCCGTAAAGCCCCCTCCGCATCGCCTCTAACGGAGCCGATCTTTCAAACCAAACCTCAAACGCGAGTGCCCCTTGGTGAAGGAGCATCGCCAACCCCGACGCCGCAGGAATCCCGCGCGCCCGAGCCGCCCGCACCAATGCAGTGTCTCCCCCTGCATACACGGTGTCGTAAACCCGGTGATGGTCGCGTAACAAGTGCAACGGAAGCGGCGCCGGATCGTCAGCGGCCATCCCGAGCGAAGTAAACTGCAACACCAAATCCACCTCATCCACGACCCCCGCCAACTCCGCCTCGCCCAACCCCACACAGCCCACCCGGCCAGCTCCCGCCAAAATCTTCTCCACCTCCGCCGACAACTCCACCAACTTCCCCGGCGTCCGGTTCGCCAACCACAACCGCGCGCTCCCCTCCATCGCACACTGAAGCGCCACGGCCCGCCCCGCCCCGCCGCCCGCTCCCAAGAGCAACACCCGACGCCCCCTCAACCCGCACCCCAACTCCGCCTCCAACGCTCGCACCAACCCTGGGCCATCCGTATTGAACCCCGCAAGCCCACCCGCCTCCACCCGCACCGTGTTCACCACGCCAAACGCCTTTGCCGAATCGTCCAACCGCGCCATGCGCCCCACCGCCGCAACCTTGTGCGGAATCGTCAGGTTGCATCCCACAAACCCTTTGGCCGCAATCAACGCCAAAGCCTCATCCAACTCTTCCGCCCGAATGTGCAACCGCGTGTAGGTCATCGAAAGGCCACACGCCGCCAACGCCGGATTATGCATCTGCGGCGATTTCGAATGCCCCACTGGATCCCCAAAAACCGCCAACCGAACCGGCACCTCGCGCCCACGGGTCACCTCCTCCCACCGCCGTAAATCGGCCAACGAGAAAACCGCCGTATCGTCCGGATGCACGCCCATAACCTCACCCCAACCGATCCGCCGCACGCGTTAACCGCCCAACGACCGCCTCCCGCCCCAAAAACTCCAGCATCGGGTAAAGGTTAGGCCCCGCCATCCGCCCACTCACCGCCACGCGCACCGGCTGAACGTAATCCACAATCTTTGCCCCCCCCTCCGCCGCAACCGCCTTCACCGCCGCCTCAATCGAAGCCCCATCCCAACTTTCAAGCCCGCTAAACGCCCCCACCAACGCACGCAACCTCGCCCCTGCTCCCTCCTTACCCAACACCCGCGTCACCGCGTCCTCATCCACCGAAAACTGCTCGGAAAAGAAATACGCAACCCACACCGGTAACTCCGAAAGCAACTTCACCTTCTCTCGCACCAATCCCAACGCCACCTCCATCCGCCCGTCATCCGCCCACTCAACGCCCGCCCCACGCAAAAATGGACGCGCCAACTCCAAGTACCGCCCCACCGGCATCAACTGCAGGTACTGCCCGTTCAACCAAACACACTTGTCTAAATCAAACTGCGCGTTCTTTCGATTCACTGAACCCAAATCAAACAAACGAACCACTTCCTCACGCTCCAACTTCTCCCGCCCATCCTTCGGCGACCACCCCAACAACGACAGATAATTCACCACCGCCTCCGGCGCGTACCCCTCCTCCATGTAACCCGTCACACTCGCTCCCTTGTCCCGCTTACTCATCTTCGTCCCATCCCGGTTCAAAATCAGCGGAATATGCCCGTACTGCGGCGGCTTCGCCCCCAACGCCTCAAACAACTCCAAATGCTTCGGCGTGTTCGAAAGATGATCCTCCCCACGAATCACATGCGTAATCCCCATCTCAATGTCATCCACCACGTTCACAAAATGGAAAATCCACGACCCATCCGGACGCCGAATCGTCATGTCCGGATGCGTCTCCGCATGGCTCAAATCAAAATCAATCGTCCCGCAAATCGCGTCCGGCACCGTCACCACCTTCCGTAATGACCGAAACCGCCACGCCCCATTGTCCTCATACAAATGCCCGCCATCCCGCAAACGCTCAAAATACTTCAGGTAAACCTCCTCACGCTGACTCTGAAAATACGGCCCACGCTCTCCGCCCACCTCCGGTCCTTCATCCCAATCCATCCCCAACCAACGCAACCCATCCAAAATCACCCGAACTGCCTCGTCGGTATTCCGTGCCTTGTCCGTATCCTCAATCCTCAGAACAAACGTGCCCCCAGTGTGCCGGGCGTACAACCAGTTGAACAAGGCCGTGCGAGCCCCGCCCACATGCAGGTACCCCGTCGGTGAAGGCGCAAAACGAACACGAACAGCTGAACTCATAGAACCTCCGAATCTGCCCGCCCTCCCCCCCGCGCAAAAGGCAAATCCACGCTCACAAGGTAACAACACCCAAACGCTCACCGCTACAGAAGCCCCCAAACCCCTCACAGACACACGCTCTCACCCAATCCAAAAAAGTTCCACCGCCCATCACCCAAGCCGCAAATCCCACCAACAACTCACCTATCACCTCAGATGGAAGACTTTACCTTAACTAACTCCCCTTCCGACAACGTGACAGCTCGGCAACAACAGAGTAACCACGCCCTTTTTTGTTTACACGACGCCGCTTTCCCGCACCATTACCGCCCAATTTAATCGCACTATGAATAACCTGTCACTCAGCGCTAAATTCAGACTCTTAATTACCTGTTTTGCCGCAGGGTTCTTGGTCTTCGGGCTTTACAGCCTGTCCACCCTCAAGGACGTCAAGGTCAACGGGCCCCGCTACAAAGTCATCGCCCTCGGCAAAGATCTTCAAGCCGACATTCTCCCTCCGCCAGAGTACATCCTCGAATCGTACGCGCTCGCGATGGAAATCCTCGACGTAGAATCTAAAGAACGTCGCGACACCATCGTCGCCAAGGGAGACCAACTGAAGAAAGACTTCGAGACCCGGCTCGCCTTCTGGGAAAAAAACATGCCCGACGACGCCATGCGCAAGCTGCTGCTCGAGGACGCAGCCAAACCCGCGCAAGAGTTCTTCCAACTCCGTGACTCCACCTTCCTCACCGCCCTCAAATCAGGCGACAAACCAAAAGCGGAAAGCATCCTGAACGACAAACTCCGCCCCCTCTACGAAAGCCACCTCAAGGCCATCCTCCAACTCGTCGACAAAGCGAACGATTTCACCACCGCACGTGAAGCCGACGCGAGCACCGTCGTAGAGAAGGCGAACATCGTCCTCCCCGCTCTGCTCATCATCATCATCGTGGCAGTCGTCCTCCTCTCGCGCTCGGTCTCCACGGGAATCATCGGCACCATGAAAAAAACCGCTGAAGTCCTCGACGGCGTCGCAGGCGGCGACTTCCGCCAAAAGCTCTCCCACGAGGTCGACGACGAAATCGGTCAGATGGCCAACTCCGTCAACCGAATGGTCGCCTCCATCCGCAGCGTCCTCCTTCAGGACGTCGTCAACTGGGAAACCGTCGCCGAGAATCAGAAGAAAGCTCTCCGCGACAAAGAGGAAGCCATCATTCTCCAGGAGAAGGTCCGATCCATCCTCTCCGCAGTCAACTCTGCCTCCACCGGTGACCTCGTCCAACACGTCACTGTCTCAGGAACCGACGCTATCGGACAAGTCGGCGACGGTTTCCGCCAACTGCTTGGCTCCTTCCGCGACAGCATCGAGTCCTTCGCTAAAATCATCAGCCGCCTATCCGCCTCTTCCCAACAGTTGTCCTCCCTCAGTACCGAGATGAGTGCCACCGCAGAGGAAACCGCGGGCCAATCAAACTCCGTCTCCGCCGCTGCTGAGCAAGTCTCGCGCAACCTTCAAACGGTCGCAGCCGGCTCTGAGGAAATGTCTGCGTCCATCAGCGAAATCGCGAAAAACGCCGTCGAAGCCGCCCGCGTCGCGAGTGACGCCGTCGACATCGCAAACGCGACGACCGACACCATCACCAAACTCGGCGAATCCAGTGCGGAAATTGGGAACGTCATCAAGCTCATCACCTCGATCGCCCAGCAAACTAATCTCCTCGCGCTCAACGCCACCATCGAGGCTGCGCGCGCAGGTGAATCCGGCAAAGGCTTCGCCGTCGTCGCAAACGAGGTCAAGGAACTCGCCAAAGCCACCGCCACGGCGGCCAACGACATCTCCCGCAAGGTGGAAGCCATTCAGGGCGACACCAAAGGCGCCGTCGAGGCCATCTCAAAAATCAGTCAGGTCATCACCAAGGTGGACGAAATCTCGAACGTCATCGCCACCGCCGTCGAAGAGCAAACCACGACAACCAACGACATCAGCCGCAACGTCACCGAAGCCGCCACTGGCAGCTCCGAAATCGCCCGCAACATCGTGGGTGTCGCACAGGCAGCCGAGGCAACCGCCAAGGGCGCAACAGAGAGCCAAGAAGCCGCCGTCGAACTAGCCGTGATGGCCGGCGAACTCCAAGCCCTCGTCGAAAACTTCCGCTACAAACAGCCCACCGCCTCCAGCGCTCACGATCACGAGAAGTCCGACTCCACGCAAGAGGACGCAGCCTAATCCCCCGCCCCTCTTCATGCCGGAGGCATGACACCATCTTCATGCCGGAGGCATGACACCCTGTAACCGGTGGTCAAGGAGCGCAAGCGACGACACCACCGGCCCCCCCGCCTACCCACACCCCCCGCACGCACTCCCCGCCGGCCCTCACCGCCACACGCACTCCCCCCTACCCTCACCCCCGCACGCACTCCCCCCCGGCCCTCACCGCCACACGCAGTCCCCCCCCTACCCTCACCGCCACACGCAGTCCCCCCCTACCCTCACCGCCGCACGCACTCCCCCCCTACCCTCACCCCCCACGCGC
>JBEEPE010000172.1:0-6079 GCA_041191265.1 Verrucomicrobiota bacterium
GTTTTTTTCAGATGAACACCAGAAAAGGAATCATTGCGGGCGGCAACTGGATTGTGGATGCGGTCAAAATGATCGACACGTGGCCGCAGCAGGATGCGTTGACCAGCATTCGGTCGCAGTCTCGTGGGACGGGTGGCTCGCCATTTAACGTGTTGGTGGATCTGGCGATGATGGGGGCGACCTTTCCTTTGAACGCGGTGGGGTTGGTGGGGAACGACGGGCACGGCCGTTTTATTCTGAATCATTGCTTGGGGTTGGGGATCAACACGCAGTCGTTGCAAATCACGGATGAGGCTCCGACGAGTTACACAGATGTGATGACGGTGATTGGGACGGGGCGTCGGACGTTTTTCCATGCTCGGGGTGCGAACGCGTTGCTGGATTCCCCGCACTTTGATTTCCGGGATTCGGCGGCGCGCCAGTTCCACCTGGGTTATTTGCTTTTGCTCGACACGTTGGACGGGGTGCATCCGGAGTTTGGGACCGTTGCGGCGGAGGTGTTGAGTCGCGCACAGGCGGCGGGTTTGAAGACGTCGATAGATGTGGTGAGCGAGGACAGTGATCGTTTCAAGAAGGTGGTGGTACCGGCGTTGAAGCACACGGATTACTGCATCATGAACGAGTTTGAGGTTGGGCGTGTGACGGGGGTGGAGGCGCGGCAGGGAGAGGTGCTGGATCAGGCGCGGTTACGGGAGGGCATGGAACGGTTGATGGAGCACGGCGTGCGTGAGCGCGTGATTATTCATTTCCCGGAGGGCGCGATGGCGTTGGGTCGGGACGGATCGTTTGCGAAGCATGGGAGCGTGGTGTTGCCGGCGGGATACATCAAGGGGGCGGCCGGTGCGGGTGACGCGTTCACCGCGGGGGTTTTGTTTGGGTGGCACGAGGGCAAGAGCGTGGAGGAGCAGCTTCGTTTGGGGGTGTGCGCGGCGGCGGCGAATTTGAGTGAGGAGACGTGTACGGGCGGGATGAAGTCGGTAGGCGACTGTTTGGCGCTGGGGACGGCGCATGGGTTTCGCGCGATTTAAGGGTCCCGCAGCGAAAGTTTTTGCCGGATGAGGGGATGGCCCTTGTCCGGTTTTTTTGAGCATGGGTTAGTCCGCTTGATTGCGCATGGCATCGGCGACTTGATCAAAGAATGCGGTCATCACAAGCATCTGTTCATGAGGGATTTGAGTTTGACTCATTGATGACGCCATGAGTTGCAGCCACCGGTCTCGCTCCTTGGTGCCGATGGTAAAAGGGAGGTGTCTGGCGCGGAGTCGCGGATGGCCTCGTTCCTGAAGGTAGGCGGGTGAGCCGCCGAAACGGTAGATAAGGAAGCTGGCGAGGCGCTGTTCTGCGCCATCCCAGTCATCCTGTGGGTACATGGGGCCGAGCAGTTCATCGGTGCGGACCTTTTGGTAGAAGGAATGGACGAGGCTCCGGAGAGTGTCTTCTCCTAGTGCGGGAGCAATTTGCGAGAGAGGGTCCATGGTGAGGTGAGGGTTTAGGAAGAATCTTGAAGTCATTGAACATGGGGAGATGAGGGCTGCGAAGCTCGCATTGGCGCGGGTTTGAGCGTACGTTTGGCTGTATGCCAAGGCCTCAAACTCGGTCGGGCTCGACGAAACCGTTGAGCGGCAACGTGCACCTTCAGCGTTGGGTGAACAAGATGGCGGCTTTATGCAAACCGGAGCGGGTGCATTGGGTGGATGGTTCCAAGGCGGAGTACGATCGATTATGCGCTGAGATGGTTTCGTCGGGGATGTTGGTGAAGCTGAACCAGAAAAAGTGGCCTGGGTGTTTTTATGCGCGTTCAGATGCGAGTGACGTGGCGCGGGTGGAGGAGCGCACGTTTATTTGTAGTCATTCAAAGGAGGGTGCTGGGCCGACGAATAACTGGGTTAACCCGTTTGAGATGAAGGCAAAGCTGCGGTCACTGTTTAATGGCTGCATGCGGGGGCGGACGATGTATGTGATGGCGTTCAGCATGGGGCCGGTGGGCTCGCCGATGTCGCAGATTGGGGTTCAGATCACTGATTCCCCGTATGCGGTGGTGAACATGCGAATCATGGCGCGAATTGGGAAACGGGTGTTTGAGGAAATTGATCGGTCGAAGAAGCGGGTTGTTCCGTGCATGCACTCGGTGGGGGCACCCTTGAAGAAGGGGCAGCAGGATGTTGCTTGGCCGTGCAACGCGGAGAAGTACATCGTGCACTTTCCGGAGACGCGAGAGATTTGGAGTTATGGGTCTGGGTACGGTGGGAATGCGTTGTTGGGGAAAAAGTGTTTTGCGCTGCGGATTGCCTCTGCGATGGCCCGAGACGAGGGCTGGATGGCGGAGCACATGTTGATTTTGGGGGTGGAGGATCCGAAGGGAGAGAAAACGTATGTCGCGGCAGCGTTTCCAAGTGCCTGTGGAAAAACGAATTTTGCGATGTTGATTCCTCCGAAGCATTATCAGGAGGGCGGCTGGAAGGTGTGGACGGTGGGGGATGACATCGCGTGGATTCGTCCGGGTGCGGATGGTCGTTTACATGCCATCAATCCGGAGGCGGGTTTTTTTGGGGTGGCGCCGGGGACAGGTGAGCGAACAAACCCCAATGCGATGGCGGCCCTTCGGAAGAATACGATTTTCACGAATGTGGCGCTGACTCCGGACGGTGGCGTTTGGTGGGAGGGCATGACTGATGAGCCGCCGGCGCGTTGTTTGGATTGGCAGGGGCAGGAATGGACTCCGGAGATTGGACTGGCGACTGGGAGGAAGGCGGCGCATCCGAACAGCCGGTTTACGGCGCCGGCTTCGCAGTGTCCGACGATTGATCCGGATTGGGAGCGTCCGGATGGGGTTCCATTGAGTGCGATTGTGTTTGGGGGGCGTCGTGCGACGACGATGCCGTTGGTTTACCAAGCGTTCAACTGGAGCGGAGGGGTTTATGCGGGGGCGACGATGGGCAGTGAGATGACGGCGGCGGCGGCGGGCACGGTTGGTAAGGTGCGTCGCGATCCGATGGCGATGCTTCCATTTTGCGGATACAACATGGGGGACTATTTCCGTCACTGGCTGTTGATGCAGAGGCAGTTGAAGGAGACGCCTCGCGTTTTTCACGTGAACTGGTTTCGCAAGGACTCAGCGGGAAAGTTTCTCTGGCCGGGGTTTGGGGAAAATATGCGGGTGTTGCAGTGGATTGTGGATCGTTCGAATGGTCGTGGGCGATCGGTGGAGACGCCGGTGGGCTGGGTCCCGCATTATTCGGACATCGACTGGACTGGGTTGGATTTTTCTGAGGAACAGTTTGATGCGCTTCAGCGATTTGATCGGGCGGCGTGGCGTCAGGAAGTTCTGTCGCACGAGGAGCTGTTTCTTGATCTCAAGACGCATCTTCCGAAGGAGTTGATTTACGAGCGAGAGTTGCTGATTTGTCGAATGTGAGCCGTTTGGTCGCTCGGAATGTGGGTGTTACCGATCGAGCAGATTGGAGTGCGGGATGAGGTTTCCCGTACCCGCAAGCGGTGAGGCTTGCGGGGATTGCGCTCATGTGGCGCTGGAGGGGAAGCGCTTTCGCTCGCACAGGTTGGAACGGATGGATGGAAACCTCCACGGAGAAAGAGGGCAGGGAGTGCGGAGCGTTGGGGGGCGCAGGAAGAGCTTTGACGCGGAACTGTTGGCGCTGCGAGTGGCCTCTGGCGACCCAATGGGGCGACAACTCCAGTCTGGAGCATCGCCTCAGAGTGAATGCGAAACGCGAGCAAAGCCCTAACGGGGCGAGACATCAGGTGTTCCGACCCTTTGAGGCTCGGTCGCCAGTCGTCTGGTGAGTGGCTACATCGCGTCCAAGTCGACGAGGATATCTCTGGGCTTCGCGCCTTCACCTGGGCCGACGTATCCACGGACTTCGAGGATGTCCAGGACGCGGGCCGCTCGGGTGTATCCGAGGCGCAGACGACGTTGGAAGAGGGAGGTGCTCGCCTTGCGTTCCTGTCGCATGATTTCGATACATTTTTCGAGGAGTTCTTCGTCTTCGTCCGATAACTCTTCTCCCTCCTCAGAGTCGGAACGTTCCAATCGTGATTGGATGGCTTTCTCGTAAACGGGAGCGCTCTGGGCGGCTGCATGGTCGACGAGACGTCGCACCTCTTCGTCCGTCACGAGAACGCCTTGGGAACGGATGAGGCGCGAAGTGCCTGGTGGGCGATAGAGCATGTCTCCTTGGCCGAGGAGTTTTTCTGCGCCGTTTTCGTCAAGAATGACGCGTGAATCGAGGGCTGACGCGACTTGAAAGGCGATTCGGCACGGGACGTTTGCCTTGATGACGCCCGTGATGACGTCTGCGCGCGGCGTTTGGGTTGCGATAATCATGTGAATGCCGGCTGCGCGGGCTTTTTGGGTGATGCGCGCGATGGCGGATTCGACGTCGGCGGGAGCGGTTTGCATGAGGTCGGCGAGCTCGTCGACGATGATGACGATGTAGGGCATCCGCTCGGGGATATTGAGTGTGTCCTTGTCTCGAGGGACACGAATGGGGGGAGCGTCTTCGTCTTCCTCTTCTAATGCGTCGAGGATTGAGTCAGCGGGTGCTGACTGGGTTTCTGGAGGGGTGTTGGAATCGTGATCAACGTCGGGCTCGGGCTCGTCGATGGGGTTGAGGTCATCCGTTGGGGGGTGCTCTTCGGTGGTGGGGGTTTCGGGGTCTATTTGAGCGGAGTTCGATTCAGCGAGATCTTCGTCTGATGGTGAGAGGGTTGCTTTATCGGCGGCTTCGCGAGCTCGGCGGGCGGCGTCCTCGAAAAGGTCACCTTGTGCGGCGCGTTCGGCGTCGAGTTCTTTTTGTGTTTTGGGTTTGGGCCGCGTGTTGAAGGCGCCGATGTTGCGGACGCCGACTTTGGCGAAGATGGCGTAGCGTTTTTCCATTTCGTCGATGGCCCAGCGTAGTGCGAGGAGGACGCGTTTTGGGTCGGTGACGACGGGCACAACGAGGTGGGGAAGGGCGTTGTACATCTGCATCTCGACGACCTTTGGGTCGATCATGATGAAGCGAAGGTCTTCGGGACTGAAGCGGTAGAGGACGGAGGCGATGATGGCGTTGATGCAAACGCTTTTTCCGGATCCGGTGGTGCCTGCGACGAGGCCGTGCGGCATTGCGGCGAGGTCTCCGATGATGGTTTTCCCGTAGACGTCTTTTCCGAGCGCGATGGGGATTTTGCATTTTGTGCCGGCGAAGTCTTCGGATTCGAACAGTTCGCGGAGGGTGACTTTCTGCTTTTTCGAGTTGGCGATTTCGATGCCGACGGTGTCTTTACCGGGGATTGGGGCGAGAATGTTGATGCGCTCCGCGCGGGTGGATCGAGCGATGTCTTTTTCGAGAGCGACGATGCGGTCGACTCGGATGCCTTTAGCGGGGTAGACCTCGTACCGGGTGATGGTGGGACCTCGGGTGATATCGCCGGGCGACACATCGATTCCGAACTGTTGAAGGGTATCGATGATGGTGTTTTGGATGGCGAGGAGTTCTTCGGGATCCGCTGCTTCTCTGTTCTCGAGATCGGGTGGGTCGAGGAGGTCGAGCGAGGGGAGTTCGTAGTTTTCGCAATGGATGGAGGCGAGTGGACCGGAGGGTTCTGGCTTGGTTGCCGGCTTTGGGAGGGGGAGTGCCGTGCTATCGATGATTTTTGGGGCTGGGCGCGGAGGTTCGACGCGGGGAACTGCGGCGGCGAGTTCGGTGGGAGCAGGGGTTGCGGCGGCAGGGTCGGCTTCGGATTCTGGGGCGAGTTGCGGCACGGGGTCCGTCGGGCTCTTTTGGGCACGGATTTTTGCGGGCTTTTCAGGGGGGAGTTCGGGAAGGGATTCGAACATGGCCTCCTCTTTTGCTGCGAGAGCTGCCGCCTGTGCGTGGCGTTCTGCGGCCGCTTCGCGACGGGCTTGCAGATGTTTTTGAAGGGCCTCGTGAAGGCGAGATGCCGTGGATTTGATGGCGTCGATGAGCCGGGCTGCGGTCGAGGAGAGGTCGACGTTGATGGCGCCAAGGGTGCCAACGAGGTAGAGAGTCGTGCTTAGGAGAATGCCGCCGATGCGACCGAAAAGGAGCGCGATTCCGTT
>JBEEPE010000173.1:0-2848 GCA_041191265.1 Verrucomicrobiota bacterium
GGGGATCAGCCGCGCGGCGGTCGTCGCGTCGGCGGCGACGACGATGGTATCCCCCAGAAGACTTTCGCCGGACTCCAGCATGATCTTTCCCGGCTGAATTTCCGTCACCCGCGTGTCTCTCAGGATCGCCTCCGGGGGCAAGCGGTTGGCGAGCTGGCGCGGAATTTCCTGCATTCCCCGCGCGGGCAGGGTCGCGCTTCCCTTCGAAAACATCTGGAATGTGAATTCAAACATCCGGCACGAAGTTTGAAGGTCTCTTTCCAGAAAAATACCGCCGTAGAACGAGCGGAAAAACACGTCTATCATCCGGGGCGAGAAACCCGCGCGCTGGAGATACACTTCGGTGGTGAGGTCCTCGCGGGCAGCGATTTCGGCGAGGGTCGAGCGGCTGATTCGCGCCCTGAGCGAAGCCACGCGCAGTTTGTCGCCCAGTGAACCGACGGGTGCGAGGGCGCTGGAGAGCAAGTGGCGCGGATCTCGAAAAACGTCCATCACCCGATGCATACGGCTGTCGAGATAAACGAGGGCGCCCGGCTTGAAAGGGCGCAGATCAAGGCGCGGCAAGTCCAGTAATTTTCGCGCCTCCGGGTATGCGTCGAGAAAGACTTGGAACCCGCGATCCAGCCGGAAGCCATCAAGCACATCGGTCCGCACGCGCCCGCCCACGTCGTCGCTGGCCTCGACGATCAAAGGATGCGCTCCGGCTTCGTGCAACCGGACGGCACAGGCGAGGCCAGCCAATCCGCCGCCGACGATGAGCACCCGTCTTTTTGGCGCCGTCATATCCGGCCGCTTTCGTGGCGACGAATCTCATCGCGCCGTATGGCAATTGCAGCGGTGAATGAAGCCTTGAGCGTATCGCGGGCTTCTCCTGGGGGAACTGATGCGATGATCCGGCAGGTCGTTCTGCCATAGGGATCGCGGGGTTCGACCAAGCCGTCTTGGTTCATCACAAAACACATGGCGGCGAGCAACGCGGCGCGGCAGATGGGAGGGAGATTCATGATTTGAAAAGAGAGCGGCGGCTTTCGCGGGCGCTGGGCTGTCAAACTAAGCCAATTGACTCATGCCGATGGCGGAAAAACCCAGAGTTCCGGGCAGCCGACGTTGCAGTGCACGGCACGCCCCAGAGGGGTGAGTGTGGCCCACGAGTAGTAGAGGTTGGAGCGCGCGAGATTGCCCGGCACACAACCTGCCAACGGTTTCTCAAGATGACGCAGCCGTCGCTCGGCTGAGGGGATTGGATAAAAGATCGTTTGTACGGCGGAGGTGGAACTGCCGTCTTCGCCGACCAAGCTGGGAAACCGTTCAATCCAATCGCGCGGATCGCAGCCGGAATCGGCAGCCGCGCGATCGGCGGCGAACACCGCGTGGCGACTGAACGCCGGCAAGATCAGCAACCCGGCAAAGGCCCAGAGCGTCATCCAGCAGACGTGGCCGAGCATCGCCGTGGCGGGCGGGCGTTCAGCAAGCGTGAGCGCCAGTGTGCCTACACCCCCCCCGAGGAGATTCCAGCCCGAGACCAGAAGCAAAGACCGCCACGGGAGACCTTCCTTCATTTGCCACTCGCGCCGACTCATCTCTGCGGCGAGTTCCGGCTCGGGTAAACTTTCCAGCCAGCGTTCCGGCAGCAGGCTTTGGGCATGGCGACCAAATCCGACGATTCCCCCCGTGAACGTTGGGGAAGTTGTGCGCGCGGCGAGAATGGCTTCACCGGCGTGCGGCATTTCCTGGGTCGAAACACCGGCCACGGCCCAGAGGAGCTGTCGCCGGCCAAGGGCCAGTGCCGCCGTCCCGACGAGGATGGCTAAGCAGAACCCGCCGGTAAGACGAAAGCTTGCGAAGCTCAGCAGTGCCGCGCCGGTCAACCCCATGGTGTGAACCAGCGCGCCGCGCGACCAGCTTCGGAGAAAGGTTCCCATCGAGGGCCGCGGTTCAGGCTTCAGCAGGGCGCCGCCGATAAAATCAAACATCGACTGCACAGCGAGCGCGGCAAAAGAAAGCAACCCGAGGCGGTTCGCGGTGAAGTCGCGGGTGTCTCCGCAAACGAACCAAAACACGCCGGCGGCGGCAATGATCACCCAGAAACCGACGTTGACGATGCCGAGCCTCAGGCGGTGGCGTGCAAGGGTTCGCTGTTGTGGGGTCATAGTTTTTATACCGAAGGCTTGGGTTTGCTGCAGGCGGAGCGGCACTGTGTCGCTCGTTACGGGATGGCTTCCCGCTTGGGCGCGTCAAGGCGGGTGAGCATCTTTTCCACGCCACCCCTCCCGGTTGGTCACCGTCCAAGAGCACGTTGTACTTCCGGCGCATTTCCCGGTGGAAGAATGCCATCCGGAGTGGCTTGCGCCCTTTTGCATGGGCCGCGAACTCCGCGCGCGAAGAAAAGAAATGGCGGTCGGGGCAAATCTCCAATTCCAACCCCAGCGGACGGGCGGCGGTCTGCAAGCTTTGCTCGACGCGCCACTCGCCCGGTTGATCGCCCGGTTGAACAACAATGAGCGTTTGCGGACGGAGGCGGTGGGCGGTGGCGATCCATTCTCCAAGGAAGGTGCCGTGACGTCCTGTTTCGTCGACTGGGCGGGAATGAACGGCCGCACGTCGCTCGCGAAGTGCATCCCGAAAATGCCGCATGGCGCTTAGAAAAATAGCGATGCGAGCCTCGTGCGACCAGACTTGCGTGGATGCCTCGGCCAATTTTGCCATCCAAACGGCGTCCGGTTCGGCATCCAATCCATTGAAACCGGCCGAGTCTTGATCCAACGGGGCACCGAGAACGAGGAACAGATTCCTTGGCTGGGTTTTGGGATCAAAATTCACGGGTTTCGTCGTATCCCAAAGTTCTCAC
>JBEEPE010000174.1:0-9238 GCA_041191265.1 Verrucomicrobiota bacterium
GGTGGGCGGATGCGGATGGTGACGGTGCGAAGTGCGGCGAGCGGTGTGAGGAGCGAGTTATTGACGGGGGTGTTGGTGGTGTATCCGCAGGCTGGGTTGGGGCGGTACGAGGCGCGCACGAAGTTGAACTACGTGACGGCGACGGGTCAGCAGGTGGAGATTGGGTCGGGAGAGGGGCGGTAGTTGGTGGGCGGTGCGAGTGTCACGGAAGGCAGCGGGAGTCTGGACGGGTCCTTGGAGGTGATTCATCGTTTGCGGAGATGACGTCAGCGAGTGCCCGATTTTTTCCGCAGGGTTTTGGTATCTTGTTGATGCTGAACTTGGTGAATTACGCTGATCGCTCGGTGCTTTCGGCGGTGTTGCCGATGGTGCGGGAGGCATACTTTTCGGGGCGCGAGGATGCGGGGTTGAAGCTGGGGTTATTGCAGACGGCGTTTTTGGTTTCGTACATGGTGACGGCGCCGGTGTTTGGCCGATTGGCGCGTGGGTATTCGCCGTGGCGGTTGATGGGTGTTGGAGCGGTGGTTTGGAGTTTGTGCACGGTTTGGACGGGGCTGGCTTCGGATTATGCGATGTTGGTGATGGCGCGTGTTGGTGTGGGGGTGGGTGAGGCGGCATTTGGACCGTTGGCACCGGCGCTGATTGCTGGCGGGGTGGACGCTGAGCGCAGGGGTCGTGTGATGTCATTTTTCTATCTGGCGATTCCGGTTGGGAGTGCGTTGGGGTACGCGATTGGGGGGGTGTTGGGATCGGCATTTGGTTGGCGGGAAGCATTTTGGGTGATGGGTTTTCCGGGCTTGTTGTTGGGGGTTCGCTGCTGGGTTTCGGGAGGAGCGGCTGGCGGGACTGGGCGCGGGGAAGTGCTGGGTTCGCGCGGGATCAGTTTGGTACGCAATCGGTTGTTCTTGATGAACACGTTGGCGATGACGGCGGTGACGTTTGCGCTGGGTGGACTCTCTGTTTGGATGCCGACCTTTTTGATGGAAAAATCTGCTGAGGCGGGTGCTGGCGTTGGGTTGGAGCGAGTGAATCTGGTGTTTGGGGCGATGATGGTTTTTGGGGGAATTGGGGCGACGGTGATGGGGGGTTGGGCGGCTGACCGCGTGCGGCGGGTGCGGGCGAACGGGTTGTACGCGGTGGCGGGCTGGGCCACGGTGTTGGCGGGTCCGGCGGTGGGGCTGGCTGTTTGGGCGTCGTGGGGTTGGCAGTGGGTTGCGTTGGCGTTGGCGGTGTTTCTTGTGTTTGTGCATAGCGGGCCTGCGAACGCGGCGTTGGCGGAATCGGTGCCGGAGGCGGAACGTCCGACGGCGTTTGCTTGGAACATTTTCATCATCCATGCGCTGGGGGATGCGATTTCGCCTGCGTTGATTGGCGGGGTTGCGGACCGGTGGGGGTTGCAGACAGGGATGGGTGTGGTGGGGTGCGCAGTGCTGGCGGGGGGCGTCATTTGGTTGGCGGCGGGGAGGCGAGGCGCGGTCTCTCGGTGAAGCGTTCGCGTGAGGGTGCGGGAGCCATGGGCCTCATGCGGCCTGGGGGATTGGGGGTGTGGGGAGACGTGGTGTGGCTTGCGGGGAGCGGGTCGGGGGAATAAGGGTTACGCATGGCGCACGTCGTTTTTCTGTGGCACATGCACCAGCCGTACTATGTCGACCCTGTGTCGCGTGTGGCTCAGATGCCGTGGGTTCGGCTTCATGCGGTGAAGGGTTATCTCGATATGGCTGAGATGTCGGCGAGGCACTCGCGTGTTCGGTTGAACTTCAATATGACGCCGGTGTTGGTGAAGCAGATTCGTGAACTTGCGTCTGGGGCGGTGAAGGACTTGTGGTTGGAGTGGACGCGGATTCCGGCGGCGGCGTTGGGCGAGGTGGAGAAGGCCCAGATTTTGGAGAACTTCTTCAAGATTCACATTGGCAATCTGTTGATGCCGTATCCTCGGTATGCGGAGTTGTATGCGCGGCGTGGGGAACGGTTGCCGGCGGAGGGGGCGCGCGGGGTGGTTCAGCGGTTTGGGGTGCAGGACATGCTGGATCTTCAGGTGTGGTTTAATCTTGCGTGGTGCGGGTTTACGGCGGTTCGGATGTATCCGGAGCTGGAGCAGTTACGTCGTAAGGGGAGTGGGTTTACGGAGGAGGAGAAGTTGCGGGTGATTGCGGTGCATGAGGACATTTTGCGGCGGGTATTGCCGATGTACGCGCAGTTGGAACGGGAGGGGGTGGCGGAGATTACGACGACGCCGTTTTATCATCCGATTATGCCGCTGGTTTGTGATTCGGATTCGGCGTTGCGTGCGATGCCGGGGCGCGCGATGCCGCGTCGTTTTGCGTGGCCTGGAGATGCGAGGGCGCATTTGGAGTTGGCGGTGCGTCAACACGAGGAGGTGTTTGGACGGAAGCCGCGCGGTTTGTGGCCGAGTGAGGGATCGGTTTCTCCGGAAGTGATTCCTTTGGTGCGAGATGCGGGCATTGAGTACTTGTGTACGGATGAAGAGAATCTATTTAACTCGCTGCGCGCTGGGGGGATGGATTCGCCGAGGGAGGCGTTGTTTCGTGGGTGGCGGATTGAGAGTGGTGGGGCGGAGGTGAACGCACTATTTCGAGAGAAGCCGTTATCGGATTTCATTGGATTTTCGGCGGCTCGAAATACGCCGGAGTCTGGTGCGGGTCATTTGTTGCATCATTTGGGAGAGATTGCGCGGGTGACGGAGGGGGACTCGGTGGTGCCGTTGATTTTGGATGGTGAGAATGCGTGGGAGACGTTTGCGGATGGCGGTGAAGCGTTTTTGGACTGTTTGTATCGGGGTGTGGTGGAGCGTTCGGGTGTGTTGGAGAGTGTGACGGCGGAAGAATATTTTCAGAAATGTCCGCCGCGCGGGACGTTGAAGCGGTTGCACAGTGGTTCGTGGATTTGTTCTAACTTTGACATTTGGATTGGTGAGGAGGAGGAGAACACGGCGTGGAATCGGTTGGGCGAGGTGCGCGAGTATTTTGAGGCTCGGCGGGGGACGTTGTCTGACGAGGTAGCGGCAGCGGCGCTTGAGGAAATTTATGCGGCGGAGGGGAGTGACTGGTTCTGGTGGTACGGGCCGGATTTTTCGACGGAGAACGACGCGTTGTTCGACGAGTTGTTCCGGCGCCATTTGCAGAATGTGTATCGGATTTGCGGGGATCAGCCGCCGGAGGTGTTGTTCCGTCCGATTTCGCGGACAGTTTCGGGGGTACCGTACCAGCAACCGCGCCGTCCGATTTCGCCGGAGTTGCGTGGCGGGTTGGGTGTTTTGGGGTGGGCTGGGGCTGGGGAGTATCGCGCGGGGTTAGAGCAAGGGGCGATGTACCGTGGGGACCGCGTCTTGCGGCGGGTTTTGTTTGGGGCGGATGGCGCGTGTTTTTACGTGCGCATGGAGGGTGAGTTTGGGCGCGCGGGGTTGGGTGTGGAGGTGGTGGTTGACGTTGGAGGCGAGCGGCGCGTGTTTTCTGTGGAGCCGGGGGCGGCGTTGACGGGAGGGGGTGCACGATGGGTTTGGGCGCGGGCGGTGGAGTTTTCTGTGCCGTTGTGTGAGGTGGCGAGGGAGGGGGCGGTCCGCTTTTTTGTGCGGGTGCTTGTGGGTGGGGTGGAGAGTGATCGCGCGTGTGAGCAAGGGACGATGGTGATGACGTTGAGTCATGCGGAGACCATGCATTCAGAGTGGCTTGCGTGAGGGCTGAGGGTGGATTGCAATAGGGGGATGAGGTGCAGCCTTCAGGTTTGGCGTTGGGTTTTGCAGGGTGCGGTCTTCCTGTTCGTGGTGACGGGGACGTTGGGCTGTGCGGTGGCGAAGCCCGAAGTGCGGCCGCGCCGGATGACGGTGCGGACGACGGCGTACACGGCAGGGGAGCCTGGTGGAAGTTATTCGGCGGCGGGAGGGCGGCTTCGGTTTGGGGGGGCGGTGAGTTCTGCGGCGGCGGATTGGTCGTGGATGCCGGTGGGGACACGGTTTCGTCTTGTATCGACTGGGCGCGAGTACGTGGTGGAAGACTTTGGATCGGCGCTTGTGGGGCGGGAGACGATAGACCTGTTTTTTCCGACGTTTGCTTCGATGCACGAGTGGGGCACGCGTTCGGTGGAGATTGACATTTTGGAGTGGGGTTCGTTTCCGATCTCTAAAATGTTGTTAGACAGACGATTGGATGTTTCCTATGTCCGCCGGATGGCGGAGGGTGTGAACCGCAAGCTTGCGCAGGGTGTGCGCGATTGAGGCGGGTTCTGGGGAAAATTCCGGTTGCAGTCTGCGAAAAAAATACGGAGACTCTCGGCCCCAAAGCGAAAAAGCACCGCTAGCTCAATGGTAGAGCAAGTGACTCTTAATCACTAGGTTGTAGGTTCGAGTCCTACGCGGTGCACCACTCTTACGCTTCAGTTTCGGCCCTCATCTTCGGTCCTCATTTTTGGTCCTCATTTTTGGTCCAACAAACGCTCTGGCGACCAACGGATTGTGGTCCTGAGTCTTTCGAAAGTCTTTTGCGGGATGGATTTTACTGGGGCTGTTTCGTGGATTTGCGGGGGGACCACTTCTGGATTCGGCGACCGCTGATTTCGGCGGTGTAAAAGGTGCCGTCCGGGGAGGCTGCGATGTCGTGCGCGCCGCGCAGTTCGCCTGGAGCGGATCCAGTCATGCCGAACCGCGAGAGAACATCGCCTTGTTTGTCCAGAATCGTGATGTGTGGGTCGTCTGGGAGCATGGGGTCTTGGGAGACGATGGCGGTTTGTTCGTGCGGAAGGAGGGCGATTCCGTAGGGGATCCCCGTTGTGGAGAGGTTCCACATCCTGAGGAACGAACCGGTTTGATCGAAAACTTGGACGCGGGCATTGGTGCGATCGCACACGTACACGTGGTTATGCGCACTGGCGGCGAGGGCGTGCGGGAGCCGGAACTCGCCTTCGCCTCTGCCGGAGCGGCCCCATTCGTTGAGGAAACGTCCGCCTGCATCGAAGTGCGCGACCCGCGCGTTTTTGTATCCGTCGGAAACCAAGATGGAACCGTCGGCCAAGTGGGCGACGTCGGTTGGCATGTTGAAGTGGGCTGGACCGGTGCCGGGACGGCGGGATTCACCGAGCACCAAGAGCGGTTCACCCTTTGGACTGAGCTTGACCACCTGATGTAGAACGACATCTGTTACCCAGATATTGTCCTCGCGATCGAGAGTGATGCCGTGGGGCATGACGAACTGGTTGGCTGCAAGGGCGCGCAGCAGTTTGCCGCTCGAGGCGTCGATGACCAGGATGGTTGGGTCAGCAATCGCTTCCGTGGGTAACGGATTGGTCCAGACGCGGTTGGCGCGGTGGAACACGTGGACTTCCCCCTTTGCGTTGATGTCGATGCCGGAGCAGAGGCCGAGCCGGTCGCGAACGGAGGTCGCTGGCCAGTCGGCTTGAGGAACGTGGGTGGCTTGTTGGTGCGGTTGGGTTGGTTGGGTTGGTTTATCGGCTGTCCATCCTAAGGGAGCGATTAGGGTGGCGAGGAGCAGCAGGGGGCGTAGCGGGGTTGGCATGGGGGAAGTGGGTTGCTGGGTGCGGGTTAACGGTTTGTCGGAGGTTAGGGATTCCTCTGGCAGCTTGCAGCCTTCTTTCCGCGTTGGTGCGGTCGGAGCCCGGATTGCGACGGACTGGGGTTTCTGTTCGTCGGAATCGTTGTGGGCCGCAGAGACGGTGCGATTCCTGCATGACCACCAACCCTGTTTTTTATGAATCGCCGTCGTTTTTTACTCCGCGCTTTTGGAACTTCTCTGGCGTTGCCGTGGCTCCCTTCGTTATCGGCGAAGGGTGTGGATGGGCGGGCGCCGATTCAGTTGGCGAAAGGGGCTGGCGCGGGTGCGACGCGTTTTGTTGCCATTGGGAACTTGCTCGGGTTTCAGGTGAAACAACTGTTCCCGACAACGACGGGGGTGGATTACGAAAAGACGCGGTTATTGGAGCCGTTGTGGGAAAACCGTTCGCGGATGACGGTTTATCGAGGGCTGGATCATGGGGTGAAGGGCGGACACTTTGCTGTGCACTCGTTTTTATCCGGGGTCCTTCATTCCGAGGCGCAGAACCGGCCGGATGGCAATGTGACGATCGACCAGTTCCTGGCGGATGCGGTGGGGGTTGAAACGCGGTTTCCGTCGCTCACGGTCGGGTCGGAGGGCGGCATTCATGGCGGGTGCCAGATTGCGTGGACGAAGTCGGGCGTGCGGGTGCCGCCGGTTTCTGGGCCGGCCGAACTGTTCGAGAAGCTGTTTTTGGATGATTCGCCGGAGCGGCGGACGCAGCGGGTGCGCGAAAATCGCGTGCAGGCCTCGATTTTGGATTCTGTGCTCGTCGAAGGAAACCGGCTTTCCCGGCAGGTGAACCACGAGGACCGCGCCAAACTCGATGAATACCTGACGTCGGTGCGGGACGTGGAGAAGCGCCTTGCGTTGCGGCAGCGCTGGACGAGTCAGCCGCGGCCGAAAGCGCCGTTTGAGAAACCGTCCAACCGGAATGCGGTCGAGGATTTGCCGTTGTTGTATGAGTTGATTGCGCTGGCGTTGCAGACGGATTCGACGCGGATTGCGACGTTGGAAATCGGGGGCGACTTCATGCCGCAACACCTTGGCATTAAGAAGGATTACCATGGCCTGTCCCATCATGGAAACGATGCGGAATCGATTGAGAGTTTGATCACGCTGGAGCGGTATCAGATTGAACATTTCGGGAAGTTTTTGTCGCGGTTGGCGGGAATGGCGGATGGGGAGCGGACGTTGCTGGATTCGACCACGGTGCTTTTCGGGAGCGGGATGGGGGATGCGAACGTTCACAAGAACTCTGATTTGCCCATCATTCTGGCGGGTGGCGGGTACCGGCATGGCGAGTTTCGGGAAGTGCCTCGGGAGGGGGCGCGCAAGGTGCCGCTGTGCAACCTGTTTGTGGATATTGCGCAACGGATGGGGCTTCCGGTGGAATCGTTCGGGAACAGCACGGGTCGCTTCGCGTGATGGGGTTCGGAATGAACGGGCATCGCGGGGCGGTTCGCCTCCTCGGAACGATGCTCTTGTTAGCCGCAGCGGGTGGGGCTTGCGCCCAAGAGGGTGCGTTGGGTGCGCCGGTGGTTCGCGCGTTTCTCGAGAAGTATTGCGTGGATTGTCACAGCGACGACTTGAAGAAGGGTGATCGGAGTTTGGAGCATCTCACCCTGCCGTTGAAGTCCGAGTCCGAGGTCATTCTGACGAAGGATGTGATTGACCAAATCACGCTGCGCGAAATGCCACCGAAGAAGGCCGAGCGTCCGTCGGATGCCGAGCGGTTGGAGGTGTTGCGAGTGTTGCGCGAGGGGTCGCGCGCGGCGAGGGAGCGGATTGCCAGCACGGGTGGGCGGACGGTGATGCGGCGACTTTCGAGTCGGGAGTATGAGAATACGGTGGCGGTGTTATTTGGGCGGCGGGTGGATACGTTGGGGTTGAGCGCGGAGTTTCCGAAGGAGAAGACGGACGGGCACATTGACACAAATGGGCGCGCTTTGGTGACGTCGGGTTTTTTGGTGGACCAGTATTTTCAGGCGGCGAACCGGTTGGTTGAGCTGCGGTTAGGGAAGCCGGTGGTGGCGTCGAAGGAGTGGAAGTTTGACGGACACTTTGTGCAGTACGAGGAGTTGAGCAGTCCGCATCGCGCGGTGTTCAACTACCGGTATTTGAATCTTTACGAGCAGCCGAATACGGACACTCGGCAGGGGGGGTACGGGCACATTGAGGATTTCAAGCAGGGCGTGCCGGTGTCGGGGTTGTACGATCTCGAGGTGGAGGCTCAGGCGTTGCATCGGGATACGCATTACGATCCGAAGATTTTCGGCATCGATTTTTCGGAGCCGTTTATTTTGGGGGTGGTTCCGGGGGATGTTCGGAAGGGGCACATTCATTATCCGCAGCCGATTGAGCCGTTGTTGGCGAGTGCGCGAGTGCCGGATGAGCAGCCGGAGCGGATTCGGTTTCGCGTGTGGTTGGAGGCGGGGCAGACGCCGAGGTTCATTTTTCCGAACGGGCCTTATGAATCGCGGGCCTCGATTTCGGCGTTGAACAAGCGTTACAAAGACGAGTTTAAGGAGACGCCGAAGGCGAATGGGATTGATCGCACGGTGTTGCTGAAGGAGGGGAAACTGCCTCACATCCGGATTAGCGAAGTGCGGATTACGGGGCCGGTGGCGGAGCCGGGCGGGAGTGTGGAGGAGCGCAACGTGTTTGGGGCGGAGGGGTTTCAGGCGGACCGAGCGCTGGACCAGTTGACTGCGTTTGCGGAGCGGGCGTATCGGAGGCCGTTGGAGGATGCGGACCGGCAGGTGGTGCGGACCTTCTACGAAAAACGGGTGGGAGAGCAGGCGGGCGAGCGGCAGGCGGCGCTGGATACCGTGAAACTGATTTTGTGTTCACCGTCATTTTTGTATTTGAGCGAAATCACGCCGGAGACGGAGAACCGGTTGCGGCCGTATGATTTAGCTTCCCGCCTTTCGTATGCACTTTGGGCGGGACCGCCGGATGCGGCGTTGCTTGCGGCGGCGGGTTCGGGGGAGTTGGTGCGGGAGGGGGTGTTGCGGCGGGAGGTGGAGCGGATGTTGGCGGATGAGCGGGCGACGGGGTTTGTGAACGGGTTTTTGGACGGTTGGTTGAACTTACGGGATTTGGGTGGGATGCCGCCGCCTCGGGAGAGTCATCGCGCTTTTTATGCGGAGGATTTGCCGGCTTCGATGAAGGCGGAGGTGCGGCTCTTTTTTCGGGATTTGCTGGCGCGCAACGGAACGATCCGGAACTTCCTGGATGCGGATTACACGTTTGTCGACCGGAAGTTGGCGAAGCTGTACCAGCTTCCCGAGCAGGACACGTTGCGGTTGGCGGACGGGTTTCGGAAGGTGGGCCTTGGGGGAAGCGCGCAGCGGGGCGGGTTGTTGGGGATGGCGGGGGTGTTGACCGTGAGCGCGAACGGGGTGGAGACCTCGCCGGTGACTCGCGGGGTTTGGGTGAGCGAGAATATTTTGGGGATTCGTCCGCCGCCGCCGCCGGACGTGGTTCCTGCGATTGATCCGGATGTGAGCGGGGCGTCGACGATTCGGGAGCGGTTGGCGCGGCATCGGGCGGACAAGGCGTGCGGGGAGTGTCACCGCAAGATTGATCCGTTGGGGTATAGTTTGGAGTTGTTTGATCCGGTGGGGCGTTGGCGGACGAGTTATCCGAGGAAGGGCAAGGACAAGGAGAAGGAG
>JBEEPE010000175.1:0-5160 GCA_041191265.1 Verrucomicrobiota bacterium
AATCTTCTCCACGTAAAATACGACGCGACGTCGCGCGCCACCCCACCACCCGATCCAAAATCTCGCCCGACGCAGGAATCTCCGCCTTCAACGCCGAAGGAGAAGTCAACCGCGTCACCCCAGCAATACGGACATCGTCCACACGCGCATCGGAGACCTTTGAGGAAAGAGATTCGGGATGACTACTCATGACAAATTGGCCCGAGAGAATGAATCAATCCCCTCCCTCACGCAACTCCGCTCATCCCCGCACCCCTCACCCAAAGACGCCCCGAACCACCTTCCCGCTCCCCGCCACACCCGTCAACCGCTCCGGCCGGCCGTTGTGCTCAAAGAACAAATCGTCATTCCGCAATCCCACCGCATGCAAAATCGTCGCGTGAAAATCTTTCACCGACACCGGATCAACCTCCGCTCGCAAACCCACCGCGTCCGTCGCCCCAATACTCTGCCCCCCTCGCACTCCGCCCCCCGCAAGCCACACCGTAAATCCATACGGATTGTGGTTGCGCCCCTTGCTCCCCTGAAGCATCGGCGTGCGACCAAACTCACCCGCCCAAATCACCAGCGTATCGTCCAAAAGACCTCGCTGCTTCAAATCCGCCAACAACGCCCCCGTCGCCTGATCCGTCTGCATCGCATTCCGGCGTGCATACGCATGGTTATCGTCGTGCCCGTCCCATCCATACTTGTCCACTCCCTGATAGACCTGCACCACGCGCACTCCACGCTCCAGCAACCGCCTCGCCATCAAACACTGACGCCCATACTGCGCCTTAATCCGCATCCCATCATTCACCCCATACAGCTCCAACGTCGCCGGACTCTCATCCGAAAAGTCGCCCACCTCCATCGCCGCAGACTGCATCCGGTACGCCAACTCATACGACGCAATCCGCCCCTGCAAATCCGGCACTGCGCGCCCCGCCGCATGGCCTCGATTCAACTCCTGAATCAAATCCAATGTCTGACGCTGCGTACCCGCCAGTTCACTCGGGGGCTTCAAGTTGAGAACCGCATCACCCTGATGCCGAAACTTCGTCGCCTGAAAGGCCGCCGGCAAAAATGCGTTGGACCAGTTCGAAGTACCACCAAATCCCCCCACCTCAAACAACACCACAAACCCCGGCAGATTCTCGCTCTCCGAACCCAACCCATACGTCACCCACGATCCCAAACTCGGCCGATCACCCAGAATCACCCCCGTGTTCATCTGATACGTCGCCGGTGCATGATTCGACGACTCAGAGTGCATCGATTTGATGAAGCATAACTCGTCCACATGCTGCGCCGTGTACGGCATCAACTCGCTCACCCACTGACCACTCTTTCCATGCCGAGAGAACGCGAACGGTTCCGCTAAAAGACGGTCCACCGACGAGTTTAACACTCCTCCCACTTTGCTCGCCTTCCCCTTAATCGACTCCGGCAACGGCTTCCCACTCAACGCATACAACTCGGGCTTGTAATCGAACAAATCGACCGCAGGCGCTCCCCCATACTGGAACAGCCAGAGAATCCGCTTCGCCTTTCCCGTAAAATGCCCCTCGCGAGGCAGTAACGGACGCATCAAATCAATCTCACGATTCTGCTGATAGTTGGCGGCGCGTGCCTCTCTACCGCCACTACCGATGGCCGCCATCGCAATCGCGCCCGCTCCACCTCCCACCCGCAACAACGCTTCCCGCCGCGTCACCCCCTCAATCAATCGTTCGTCCGTCATAACTCAGTCGATGTAAACAAACTCATTCGCATTCAACAGTGCGCGACAATACTCGACCCGACCTTGGCTCCCCGCCGCCCGCACAAATGTCGCGCCCGAGGCCACCTCCGCCCCCGTCGCCGCTCGCCCAAACGCGCGCCGAATGGCACGTCGAACAAACTCCCCATCCTCGCCCACCCCAGCCCACGCCTTTTCCATGGCCCGCGCAGCCCGCAAGGTAAAATCACTGTTCAATAAGTTCAGCGCCTGAGGAGCCACCGTCGTCACATCCCGTCTCGCACATGAAACCGCCGTGTCAGGCACATCAAACACCTGCAAAAACGGAATCGGCACGGTCCGCTTCTGCACCAAATAAATCGAACGCACATCGCAATCCTCCTCCTTGTCGGTAAACCATCCCTGACGCCTCCCGCTATCCTTCCCCTCCAACGCCTCCAACACCCCCGGTTGAGCGCGTAAAAGCTCCTCGGGTAACGGAGGCCATACCGGACGCCCCCCCACCCGCTGCCGCAGCAAACCCGAAACCGCCAACATCGCATCCCGCATCGTCTCCGCATCTAAGCGACGCACGTTCTGCCTCCACATTAGCGTGTTATCCGGATCCGCCCCCACCGCTTCAACCCGTTCCGCCGAGCTCTGCTGATACGCGCGACTCGTAACCATCAGTCGATGCATCGCCTTCACCGACCAACCCGACTCCCGAAACTCAACCGCTAACCAATCCAAAAGCTCCGGATGCAACGGCTTCCCTCCCCCGAAACCCAAATCATTCGGATTCGAAAAAATCGGCCGCCCGAAATGATGCATCCATAGCCGATTCACCATCACCCTTGCCGTAAACGGGTTATCCTCCGAAACTATCCAGTCCGCCAAAGCAGATCGCCCCGCCCACGCCCCACCCGAGCCGCCGCTCAGCCGCACCGGACTCGGACTAAAAAACGTCAGAAATCCAGGAGCAACCTCCTCCCGCGGCTCGGTGTAATCGCCTTGGAAAAAGAGTCTAACCGATTCCGGATTGCCCTGCGAAACCGTCACCGCCTTCGCGAAACTGGGCTTCTCTTTCCGAAAACTCTCTGCCTCCTTCTTCAGTCGCCCATGCTCTTTGCGACGGACCTCCTCAGACCCCTCCAGCGCCTCTTTCTCCGATACCTTGATTTTATCCAAATGCGGCGCAACCCGCTTCTTAGTCGCCGCATCCCATTGCGCCTCCGGTCTCTCAAACAACGCCCGAACATCCTCCGGCAACTTCGCAATCTTCTCCCCTCGAATCCGCTCACGCGCCGGTTCCAACTCCGCCGAAGCTGACGTATCCAGCGCCTTGGCCCGCTCCTCCAAATCCGCACCCACACGAAGAATCTCCCGCGTACGATCCGGACTCTCCACCGACACATCATCCCGCGCCGTCATCCCAGAAAACAACGCGCGAAACCGAAAGTGATCCGCCTGAGTCAGCGGATCGTATTTGTGGTCGTGGCAGTTACAGCAGGAAAGGGTTAACCCTAAAAACGCGCTCCCCGTCGTGTTGACCACATCCGCCATCCACTCGTTAGCCGCCTTGCGCTGCTCCTGAAAAATCGGGGCTGTGCTGTCAAACAAACCCAGCCTGAGAAAACCAGAACCCACCACCGCTTCTATCTGAGCAGGCTCTTCCGGATGACCCTTTGGATCCTTCAACACCAAATCACCCGCCACTTGCTCCCAAACAAATCGGTCGTACCGCTTATCGCTGCGAAAAGCGTCCACCACGTAGTCCCGGTACCGCCACATGTCCGGCCTGAACTCGTCCCGCTCATGCCCGTTGGTGTCCGCATACCGAACAACGTCCAACCAGTGCCGCGCCCAACGCTCACCATAAGCTGGGTCTGCCAAATATCGCTCCACCAGAGCACGATACGACTCATCAAATCCTGAGCGCACGCAAGCCGCCTCAAACCGCTCCACCTCGCCGTCCTCAGGCGGCAGGCCCAGCAGGTCGAACTTCAACCGGCGAAGCAGGACGGCTGGCTCCGCCTGACGCGACAAACACATTCCCCGCTGCATCAACGCCGTCTCAAGGAACGCATCAATCGGATGCTTCGGGGCGGGAATCGGAACTTCAGGCCGTTTTGGTTTGCGGAACGACCAAAGGTCCAACCGTTCGCCACGCCAGATTTTGCGCACCGGATTCTCCGCATCCTCCCATGCATTTCCCACCCGCCGATTCGGGTCCACATACGACGCAACCCCCGACCCCGCCACATACCCCTGAACGCTCTCCCGATCCCGACCCAGTACCACCCCGTCAAACAGAACCTCCTCTCCCTTGTCACACGTGGGCGCAATTCCCGTGAACGTAAAATCCCCCATGTCCTTCCAAAGATCACAAATCACAACAGTCCAATCCATCGGAGCCTCATCACTTACCGCAACCGCTGCCCAACCGGTAGTGTTCGGACCCGACACGTATCGGCCCTTCTCCACTTTCGCGTCCGGCCACCGTCCAGACGAAGCAATCTCGAGCAAGGCACTTCCACCGCCCCGCTTACGCCAGGCAAATCGAAGAAATCGGTACTGGCCGGCATTCGGCGTTTCACGAATCTCAAAGTTCCAACCCGGGATTTTTGCAGCCTCACGCTGAAGGGCCGTCACGCCCATCGCAGATGCACCCGAATGCACGTCATCGGTCACCAGTCGCATCCGCCCGTTGCCTGACCGAAACTCTCCAAAGATTGCGTCACCATCTTCGTACAAAACCGCCACCGGTTGCGGCCACGGCGCTCCCGCAGAAATCCAGCGCCCCAAAACCGCAACCTCCTCCGCGCTCAGCGGCTCCTTGGGCGGCATTTGAAGCTCCTCATCCCGATAACGCACCGCCCTCATCAAACTCCCCTTGGACGGGTCGCCCAAATGAACCACCGCCCCGCCGTCTCCGCCCCTCAAAAGCGCTTCTCGAGAGTCCAGCCGAAGCCCGCCCTTCTGCTTCTCCGCGCCATGACACTGAACGCACTTCGCCTCTAACAAAGGCCACACCCGCTCATGAAACAACCGCCCATCCTCGTTCCCTGCAAGCGAGTGACCGAACCACAAACCGTAAAACTGCACAAAGCGCACAAAACGAACGCAACGGCCTGCACGTCGCAGAAAGTCAGCCCACAGTAGGAATGTCCAAGACCGGTTCGGAAGCACGTGCAGATAAACCGCTAATGCCATGCCACATCACCTTCACAGCACTCACGTCAAACCATCCATCCCCTCTCAATCCTTGGTCGAGTGAGTTATCCCCAATCCCACTCCGCAGCACATCGGAATCATCAAACCGTCCGCACCAACTCAGCCAACCGCCGCGCAGCCTCCCTCCACTCAACCTCATGCGGCAGCCGTTTGGACAAAGCAGCAAGCGCAGCCGTCACACCGGCCGCCTCACCCATCGCCACCGAGTTGCCCGTCACGCGATAACT
>JBEEPE010000176.1:0-4612 GCA_041191265.1 Verrucomicrobiota bacterium
GCCTGATGGAGGCTTCCAACGAAATCTCACGCCGGTTGTCCGCCATCTTCACGCTCAACGAAAAGGGTTTCCGCCCCTGCTTCGGTGACAACGTGCGCTACGCCACCGATCCTCACTGGCGAGATTGCGTCCTCTTCCACGAATACTTCCACGCAGACATTGGATGCGGACTCGGCGCAAACCATCAAACCGGTTGGACCGCCCTCATCACCCGCTGCCTCGCCAAAGCCGCCCGCTGACGGATCCACCTTCGATCGCTGCTGCTTTCTCGCCGCATCGACGCTTGATGTCCCCTCACCAACCAAGGATTTTTCTGAAAGCTCTCACCCCATGAACTCACGCTCCTTCCTACGCACCCTGCTCGCACTGACCCTCCCGACGCTCTCCCACGCGGGCGATGAACGTCAGGTAGAAATCGCCAAACAAGGCGGCTTTGTTCCAAAAATTCAGCCCGCATCCGACGAAGCTGCCAACGCGATTAAAGGCTTCAAACTCGCGCCAGGCCTCGCACTAGATCTCTGGGCGGCCGAGCCACTTCTGGCAAATCCCGTGGCATTCGCCACCGATGAAAAAGGCCGCTGGTTTGTCGCTGAAACGTTCCGACTCCACGCCGGCGTCAGCGACATCCGCGCCCACATGAACTGGCTCGAAGACGAACTCGCGAGCACCAACCTCGATTCGTTCCTCGCCATCCTCAAAGGCGACCCCAAGGTCGAGTTCGAGAAAAACGCCAAAAACTCGGAACGCGTCCAAATGGTTTGGGATAGCAAAGGTGCCGGACGCGCAGACAGTTCCAGCATCTTTGCTGAAGGTTTCAATGGTCCGCTCGACGGTCTCGCCTCCGGCGTGCTCGCCCGAAAAGGCGCGGTCTATTTCACCTCCATCCCCGACCTTTGGATGCTCAAGGACACCAAAGGACACAACACAGCCGATACAAAAACCTCTCTGGCAAAAGGCTTTGGCGTTCGAACCGCATTTCTCGGACACGATCTTCACGGACTGCGCATGGGTCCCGATGGCCGCATCTATTTCACCGTGGGAGACCGCGGCGCCAACGCCACCGCGGTGGATGGATCGTCCGTTAAAAACACCGAAACCGGCGCTGTTTACCGCTGTAATCCCAATGGTTCGAAGCTGGAAATCTTTGCCCTCGGACTCAGAAACCCCCAGGAACTCGCGTTCGACGAGTTCGGGAACCTATTCACCGGCGACAACAACTCCGACGCGGGAGACCCCGCACGTTGGGTCTACGTTCAACAAAACAGCGACAGCGGTTGGCGGATCGGATGGCAGTTTCTCAGCAAGCCCGATGCGCGGGGTCCTTGGCTTTCCGAACGACTCTGCTACCCCGCATTCCCAGGCCAGGCAGCCCACCACTTGCCTCCCGTGGCCATCCTCGGCAACGGTCCCAGCGGACTCACCTACAACCCCGGAACCGGCCTCTCGCCGGAATGGCGCGGCCACTTCTTCCTCGCGAACTTCAGCGGTAGCCCCTCCAACAGCGGTGTTTTTGCTGTTCAGGCTCTTCCGAAAGGAGCCGGATTTGAGATGTCCGCTCCCAAAAAGCCCGTTTGGAACCTTCTCGCAACCGACGTCGAGTTCGGGGTGGATGGAAAGCTCTACGTCCTCGACTGGGTCAATGGCTGGGGCATGAACGGAAAAGGTCGCATCTACCGCACCTCCACGGAAGACACCGCGCATGCCGCCCTCCAAAAAGAGGTGCAACTGCTTTTGGCCCAAGGATTCACCTCCCTGCCAGAACCCAGACTCGTCGACCTGCTAAACCATCCCGACATGCGAGTTCGCATGGAAAGCCAGTTCGAACTAGCCGATCGAAACGCGATCCCAACCCTCCAAAAAGCAATCCTCGCCGGAAACCCCCAGTTCACGCGAATCCATGGAATCTGGGGGCTCGGACAAACCGCGCGCGCCGGCAAATCACCCGCGTCCGCCCTTCTTTCCTGCCTCTCCGACCCTGACGACGAGATTCGCGCCCAAGCCGCACGAACGCTCGGTGACATCCCCAACAACACCTCCGCCAGCGCGCTGGTGCCCTTATTGAGCGATGCATCTCCACGCGTCCGCTCTTTCGCGGCCATCGCCCTCGGCAACCTTCACGCGAAAACGGCTACCCCCGCATTGCTCGAAGCACTCGCTAAGACTTCGTCCGACGACCCCGCACTCCGACACGCCCTCACGTCAGGCCTCGCAGGAGCCAATGATCCCGAAACCCTCGCCAAAGCCGCCGGCCACCGCGAGGCGTCCGTACGAATCGGTGCCGCAGTGGCGCTCCGCCGCCTGAAACATCCCAGCATCCAACTATTCCTTCAGGACAAGGACGCCTCGGTAGCCGCAGAGGCTGCCCGCGGCGTTCACGACGAATCCATCACCGACGCGGTGCCAGCTCTTGCGGACTTACTCGCGAACACTCCCACCCTCACGAGCTTGCCGAACGGCTCAAAACAAGCCCCCGCGCCGAAAGACGCCATCATCCGACGAGCCATCAATGCTGCGTTCCGAACCGGACGCTCGGTGGATGCCACTCGCCTCGTGGCCGCAGCGCTCCAACCGGATTTGGAAAACGTGCACCGAATCTCTGCCCTGCAATCCCTCGGCGTGTGGGAAAACCCACCCAAGCTCGACCGCGTCATGGGCCTTCACCGCCCCCTCCCTCAGCGAAGCCCCGCTCCCGCGATCGAGGCCCTCAGCGCAAAGGCTGCTGCGCTTCTATCGCCCAGCTTGCCGGCGCCCGTGCTGTCCGAGGCCATCGCTATCGTCGCCAAGTTCGGCCCGAGCTTGCCCATCCCGACAGGGGCTCTATCGGCGATTGTTTCAAATCCAAAAATCGACGCCGAAGCCCGCGCAGCTGCCCTTCGCACCATGGCCTCCCTCAACGACCCCGCACTCATTGCGTCGGTTGATTTGGCAGCGGTCGATTCCTCCGAAGCCTTGCGGAAAGCCGCCACCAGGCTCCGAACCGATCTCAAACTTCCCGGCGGCGGCGCCCCCGCACTCGCAAAACTTTTGGAGATCGGCACGACAGGCGAAAAGCAGAACGCCATCCAATCGCTTGCAACCCTCACCGACGCTCGCGCCGCTGAACTGCTCGAACAAAAACTGGATGTCCTAATCCAAGGCAAACTGCCCCCAGAGCTGCACCTCGAACTCCTCGAAGCGGTTGCCAAACGAACAGAACCCACTCTTCAAACGAAGTTTGCCACATACAAAGCCTCCCTCGCCGCCTCCGATCCACTCGCTGACTTCCGACAATCCCTAGCCGGTGGCAATGCGACGGAAGGACGCCGCATTTTCATGGAAAAAGCCGAGGCCTCCTGTATCCGCTGCCACAAGGTGAAGAACGACGGCGCGGAAGTCGGACCCAACCTCACGGATGTCGGCAAACGCCAAACACGCGAATACCTCCTAGAATCCATCGTCAACCCGAATGCAAAGATTGCGGCGGGGTTTGAGACGGTGATTGTTACCGCGCGCGACGGAGCGATTCACGCTGGCATCCTCAAAACGGAAACGGCGGACACGCTCACCCTGATGCCCCCCACAGGCACCCCGCTGAACTTGAAAAAAGCGGAGATCCAGAAGCGAGAGAGCGGCCCCTCAGGCATGCCACCTCTTGGCGCAGTGCTCACTCGTCGCGAACTCCGCGACTTGGTGGAGTATCTGAGCTCCCTTAAATAAATCCGCCCCTCACTTCACCCCCGCGCGACGGAAACCTTCTTCCTCACCCCAAGACATGTCTGAAGAACAAATTTTAGTCATCCAACGCAGCCTTTTCGATGAGCTTGGCGCGTTTCAGGGCATCAATCACGACCTCGAACGCTACCTGCCGATCTTTTTGGACGGCAAAAACAACTTTTTCACCCCACGGGGACCAGCGGAGACGAATCCCGCCCTCAAACAGCTCATCCCCTACGCCATCTTCACCTACGAGGACAAAGTCCTGCGGTACACGCGCGGGGGAAAATCAGGCGAGCAACGCTTGGCAGCAAAAATGTCGATTGGGATTGGCGGCCACATCAACGACACCGATGGAACTCACGGCGCTTTCAACAACAGCACCTACCTAAATGCGGTTAATCGCGAAATCTCAGAGGAACTCCAACTCGGCGGCCCGTTTAGCCAAAAGGCAGTTGCCCTCTTGAATGACGATTCCAACGATGTCGGTAAAGTGCACCTCGGCGTCGTCCACATCGTCCGCCTCAGTTCCCCCGAAGTATCTCCAAACGAGACCGCCATCGCCGAACCCCGCCTCTGTTCGATTTCAGAACTCGAAGCTGAGTCCGCCCGACTCGAAACATGGTCCCAAATCTGCCTGACCCACCTGACTCGTCTGCTCTCAATGTAGCCGGTCCAAAATTTCGTATAATCCCCGCCCCGTCCCTCATCATGCCAGAAGCCCTCTTCATGCCGGAGGCATGACACACTGTAGCCGGTGGTCAGGAGCGCCAGCGACGCCACCACCGTCCCCCAACGACGACGCCACCACCGCCCCCCAACGACGACGCCACCACCGCCCCCCAACGACGACGCCACCACCGCCCCCCAACGACGACGCCACCACCGCCCCCCAACGACGACGCCCCTCGTCGCCAAA
>JBEEPE010000177.1:0-11606 GCA_041191265.1 Verrucomicrobiota bacterium
GCGAAGGCTACGTGACCGGCATCGAACCTGGAACGAACTTTCCCAACAACCGAAGGATCGAACGCAAACTCGGACGCGTCCCCAAACTCGCGCCGGGCGCATCGCACTCCGCCACCCTCGATTTCACCCTGCTCACCGACGCCGCCGAGGTTGAATCCGCCAAAAAGCGCATTGCCGCTATCCAGTCAAAAATCAAAGCCACGCTCGAAAGCCGACCGGAGAAAAAGGACTAGGCACCCATGAGCCTTGCCCCCCGCATCGTCGCCGTCGGTGAAATCCTCTGGGACCTTCTGCCCGACGGTGACCAACCCGGCGGTGCGCCCGCCAACTTCGCGTACCACGCCCGCGCACTCGGAAACACCGTCCACCTCATTTCCCGCGTCGGCCACGACCCACTCGGGGAGCGCCTCCTCAACCATCTCGAAGTCAATAATCTCGATTCCTCTCTCATTCAGCGCGATCCCGATGCGCCCACCGGTACCGTCTCGGTGGAAATCCGCCCCGGCGGACACCCCACGTACACCATTCACGAAAACGTCGCATGGGATCACATCGAGGTGACGGAAGAGGCTGAGCAAATCGTCTCCCAATGCCATGCCATCTGCTTCGGCACCCTCGCCCAGCGCCACTCCCGTACGAGAGCCTCACTTCTCCACCTGCTCAAAACGAGCCCGCCTCACGCAAAACGCGTGTTCGATGTGAACCTGCGCCAACATTTCTATTCCGACGAAATCATCCGCACCTCCCTCGAACAGAGTTCCCTCCTCAAGGTGAATGACGAAGAACTTCCAGTGATTGCTGCGGCTGCCGGGTGTTCAGGATCCGACGCCACAATCGCGCATTCGCTCCTCGAAAAATACCGCCTCGAACTCATCGCTCTCACGCGAGGATCCGCCGGCAGCACCCTCTTTGCCCGAGACCAACGCTCCGATCTTCCCGCGCCCCCCATCTCCGTGCGCGACACCATCGGCGCCGGCGATTCATTCACCGCTGCTCTACTGACGGGTCTGCTTCGAGGAAAGCCGCTGGCCGAGTGCCACCGCCTCGCGTCGTCACTCGCAGCATGGGTCTGCACTCAACCGGGCGCCACTCCCTCTCCTCCACAAACCATCCTTCAATCCCTCACCTCCTCCCCATGAAACGAATCCTCACCCTCCTCGCCGCCCTGCTGCTCGGCGCCTGTAATAAACAAACACCACCCCCTGCATCACCCTCCCAACCAGCCGCATCACAGGGCACCATCGGGGTCTCTCTCCTCACCCTCGATAACCCGTTCTTCAAAGTCATCGGGGACGAAATCTCCAAGGAAGGCGCAAAGCAGGGATACCAATCCCTCGTCGTCAGCGGAGACAAAGACGTCGCCAAACAAAGCAACCAAATCAAAGACTTCATCGTCAAAAAGGTCGCCGCCATCGTCCTCAGCCCCTGCGACTCAAAATCGATTGTTCCCGTCATCCAAGAGGCAAATGCCGCCGGAATCCCCATCATCACCGTCGACGTTCCGTGTAGCGAACCAGGAGTGAAAATCCTGACGCAAATCGCCACCGACAACTTCGGCGGAGGCAAACAAGCTGCCCAAGCCATGATTGAAGCCCTCGGCGCGAATGGCGGCCGAATCGCAGTCCTGCACTTCAAGCAAGTCGAGTCTTGTCAACTCCGCGTCAAAGGGTTCCGCGAGGTCATTGAGGCGCACAACGCCGCAGGCAAACCCCGCATCGACATCGTGAGCGAACTCGAAAGCGGCGGAGCAAAGGACCTCGGCTTCAAAGCCACCGAAGACATCCTCCAAGCGCATCCCGACATCCAAGCCATCTTCGCCATCAATGATCCTGCAGCCCTCGGAGCCCGAGCCGCCCTCGAAAAAGCAGGGCGCGCAGATAAAGTCCTCATCATCGGTTTCGACGGACAACCCGAGGGCAAACAAGCCATCAAGCAGGGAAAAATCTACGCCGACCCGATTCAGTTTCCCGAGCAAATGGGCGCGAAAGCGGTCGATGCCATCGTCCGACATTCCAAAGGAGAATCCATTCCGCCCACAATCCTCATTCCCACCAGCCTGTACCGCCAAGCGGACGGCCAGAACGACGCAACCCTCAAGTAAATCATTGCAGCCATGAGTATTCCCGCTTCGTTCCTCCATCATCTCACCGGCTCCATGTCCGAGGGGGCGGCAGGAAATCCCACAGGCGTCATGATGGAAGCGGCTTTCGCACACCACCATCTCCCGTGGCGGTACATCAATATGGAGGTGCCCGCAGCCAATCTTGCAGAGGCGGTTCGCGGCGCGCGCGCAATGGGCTTTCGCGGGTTCAACTGCAGCATCCCCCACAAAATCGCCGTCATCGAACATCTCGACGGACTTGGCCGATCCGCTGAAATCATCGGCGCCGTAAACTGTGTCGTCGCACGTGACGGCCGCCTCCTTGGCGAGAACACCGACGGCGTTGGATTTCTTCGCTCCCTTGAACCCGTCCTGCCCCCCGCAGGGAAGGAGTTTGTGATTCTCGGCGCCGGAGGTGCAGCCCGTGCCATCGCCGTTGAACTCGCACTCGCCGGAGCACGGCACCTCACCATCGTTAACCGCAACGTGGACCGCGGATCCGCCCTGGCTCACCTCATCTCAACGCGCACATCGGCGGCCGCCTCGTTCATTGAATGGAATAAACCGTTCCGCGTTCCTAACTCAGCCCATGCGCTCATTAATGCAACCTGCGTAGGCCTCTACCGACCGGATGATCTCCCCGACGTCGAAGTCGACTCCCTGCGCGAAGGATCTGTCGTCGCTGATGTCGTGTTCAATCCCGTCCAAACGCGCCTCCTGAAAGAAGCGGCCGCGCGCGCATGCACCCCGCTCGACGGCCTCGGCATGCTAGTGAACCAAGGCGCCACCGCCATCCAGCACTGGACGGGCATCACCCCAGACGCCCGCGTACTCCGCGCCGCGCTCGAAACAGCAATGGGCGTATGACTCCGCCGCGCGATGGGACGGACACCCGTCCATCCCCGCTCCTCGAGATGCGAGACATCTCAAAATCCTACCCCGGCGTTCAGGCCCTTGCCGGAGTGGGGCTCAAGCTGAACTCCCATGAAATCCTCGCGGTCATGGGAGAAAATGGAGCAGGCAAAAGCACGCTGATGAAAGTGCTCGCTGGCGCCGTTCGCGCGGACTCCGGAACGATTCGAATCGAGGAAAACGAGGTGCACTTCCCCACTCCGAGCGCAGCGAGATCGGCAGGCATCGCAGTCATCTATCAGGAGTTCAACCTCATCCCCACACTCACCATCCCGGAAAACCTTTTCCTCGGACGAGAAATCACGCGGAACGGTTTTCTGGCAAAGCGCGAAGAGGTGGCACGCGCCGAGGCACTTTTCGCGCGCCTCGGAGTCACCATCGATTTGTCCATCCCCTGTGAAGAACTCAGCACAGCCCAACAGCAGTTGGTCGAAATTGCTCGGGCACTCGTGGATAACGCGCGCATTCTGGTGATGGACGAGCCCAGCGCCTCGCTCTCCCCTCACGAGGTCGACCGACTGCATATCATCGTCCGCGAACTCCGCGCCCAAGGAATCGGCATCATCTACATCAGCCACCGCCTTGAGGAAGTCTTCGCGATCGCGGATCGCGTCATGTTCCTGCGCGACGGCAAGCCCGCTGGGGAATCCAGGATCGCGGAACTGACTCGCTCGCAAATGATTGAGCGCATGGTTGGCCGTGAACTCAAAGACGAACATCCACCCCGCCAGACAGTTCCCCAAGATAAAGTGGTCCTGGAAGTTCAGAATCTCTGCCGAGGAAACGCCGTGCGCTCGGTCTCTTTCAAACTGCGCAAAGGAGAGATTCTCGCGCTCACCGGACTCGTCGGATCCGGCCGAACTGAAACCGCTCGCCTGATTTTCGGGGCGGACCAGCCCGACTCTGGCGTCATCCTCCGCAACGGTGAACCCGTGGAGTTTACAAGTCCCTCCGATGCCGTTGCTGCGGGGATTGGCCTGCTTCCGGAGGATCGCAAATCGCAGGGGTTGATCCTAAATCACCCCATCCTCGACAACTTCGCCCTACCCAGCCTCGAACAGTTCACCGTCGCCGGACTGATTCACCGCAAACGCATCGAATCCCTGTTCGATCGCTGCCGCACGGAACTGAAGCTTAAAGCCGCATCCGCAGATGCCCCCGCATCGAGCCTTTCGGGTGGCAATCAACAAAAGGTGGTTCTCGCCAAGTGGCTTGCGCGTCAGTGCGAAATTCTCATTTTCGACGAACCCACCCGAGGGGTGGATGTCGGAGCGAAGTTTGAGATTTACACCCTCATGCGAAACCTCGTCGCACAGGGCGTTTCCATTCTGATGATCAGTTCAGAAATGCCCGAGGTGCTCGGACTGGCAGACCGTGTGTTGGTGATGCACGACGGCCGCGTCACCGGGGAGATAGACGACGTTCCGTCCGCCACCCAAGAGATTCTGATGCAACTCGCGATCGCGTAACTTCATGAACCAAGCGCTCAAACGTCTCCTCGCCAAATCCGGCATCGTACTCGCGCTGCTCGGACTCGCGACGTTCTTCAGCATCGCAACGCTCTCCTCACAGGTGCCCGATGGAGCCGACGCTGCCCCCCTCATCGTTCGCGAACTACTCACCCATCATCCCGTGGGAGCATCCGTGCTCATCGTCCTCTCGCAAACGCCACAGGATCGTGCCCTCGCACCCGAACTCGAAAAGGCAGTCAACACCGCCGGACTCCGCTCGCTCGGCGTCGTCGCCGGTGACCCGTCTGAGGCCCGAAACCGTATCTCACAACTCAACACCGCCTCCACGGCTATTGCAGCATTTGCCTGCTCCGGAACCACCTCCGCATGGAGGCTTCTTTCCGACGCACACGCCGATTTTTCATCCATCGGCAACCCCCGCATTCACACCGCCCCCGCCGTCCAAAGCTCTGCGTTCCTCAAACCATCCAACCTCCTCAACATCGCCAACCAAATCGCGGTCATCGCCATCGTCGCGGTGGGCATGACCCTGGTGATTATCGCAGGCGGAATCGACCTCTCAGTCGGCAGCCTGATCGCGCTCTCTGCGGTGATTGCGACCCGCTTGATTCGGGACTGCGGAGGAGCCACTAACGCGGACGGGCTGACCATGTTCCTCTGTTCCCTCGCGGGGATTGCGAGCACCGGCGGAGTAGGCGCACTCACTGGCGGAGTGATCACCCGATTCCGTGTCCCGCCCTTCATTGCGACTCTTTCCACCATGCTCGTCGCCAGCGGAGTCGCATTCATTCTCGCGGATGGACAATCCATTCACCAAATCCCCGAACGCTTCGTCGCGCTCGGACGCGGCAGCGGCCTGTTCGGCATTCCTCACGCGGTGCTCCTTGTGGCAATGCTGTACTCCGTCGGTCATATCCTGATGACCCGACGACGCATTGGACGGCATCTGTACGCGGTCGGAGGAAATCCGGAGGCCGCAAGATTGGCGGGCGTTCCAGTGCAACGGGTCACCCTGTTTGCCTACGTGGTCAGTGGGCTTCTCGCCGGTCTGGGAGGAGTGGTGATGGCCTCACAACTCAAGAGCGGATCCCCCACGTACGGCAACATGTACGAGCTGTATGTCATTGCCGCAGTGGTGGTTGGTGGAACCAGCTTAAGAGGCGGCGAGGGAAGCGTCATCGGCACGCTCCTCGGCACCCTTACCATCGCGGTCATCCAAAACGGCATGAACCTTCTGAACGTCGAGAGCTACACTCAGAAGGTCATCCTTGGGTTGGTGATCTTGGCAGCCGTCCTTTTGGACACCCGCCGACAGAGAAGGGATTGATTCTGCTTCTCCTGAGCCGAAGCGTGAATTGCCGCTTGCGAACGGATGGTCTACTCTCCGTCCCGTATGAAGTTCCCCCGTTTCATCCTGCTGTCTGCGGTTGCCCTTTCTCCGCTGGTCATCGCTGCAGAAAAACCAGAAGCCGCGACCAATGGTTCCAACAAATCGTCCGAGAAAACTGCCGAATCCCCCGCAAAACCCATGGATAAAGAAAACCTGAAGAAAAAACTTACCCCGCTTCAGTTCGAGGTCGCCTGCAACGCTGCAACCGAGCCTCCTTTCCGAAATGCGTATTGGGATAACAAACGCACTGGGCTTTACGTCGACGTGCTCGACGGCGAACCACTCTTTGTTTCAGGCACAAAGTACGATTCCGGAAGTGGTTGGCCGAGTTTCTACCAACCCATCAACAAAGATTGTATCATCGAAAAGAAGGATACGACCCACGGAATGGTCCGTATCGAAGTGCGCTCCAAAAAAAGCGACGCCCACCTCGGTCACGTCTTCCCCGACGGCCCCAAGCCAACCGGACTGCGTTACTGCATCAACTCTGCCTCGCTGAAGTTTATCCCCGTCGAAGACCTCGAAAAAGAGGGCTACGCTCACGTGAAAAAGTTTTTCACCGACGAAGCTCCGAAGAAGTAACCCGTTTGTCTTCAATGCATTTCACTTCATCTCTCCCCGCGCATGGTTGATATCAATCCTCGCGGGAAGATGGTGGAGAAATCCCTCCTCGTCGGCGCGTTCACAGACCCTGCCGACCGAGACGACGCCCAGAGCCTCCTCCTCGAACTGGAGGACCTCGTCGACACCCTCGGCGTTCCAGTGGTTGACCGCATGCTCGTTCATCACCGAGAACGCCACGCCCGCTACCTCCTCGGATCAGGCAAGTCTCAAGAGATTGCGGACCGGGTAAAATCCGAAGGGCTGGACTGCATCATTTTCGACAACGAACTCACACCGAGCCAGCAACGCAACTGGGAACAACTTTGCGGCGTTACCGTGCTGGACCGGCAAGAGGTCATCCTCGACATCTTCGCCCAACGTGCCCGCACTCACGAAGCACGGCTGCAAATCGAACTCGCCAGGCTGGAGTACTCCCTTCCCCGCCTGACGCGCGCTTGGGGACACTTGGTGCGTCAGGGCGGCGGCATCGGTGCCAAGGGGGAGGGCGAATCCCAGCTTGAGCAGGACAAGCGTCGCATCCGCAACCATATCGACCGCCTCAAGCGCGAGCTCGAAGCCGTCCGCTCCGCACGGGCCACGCAGCGCAAGGACCGGAAACGCGCCCCCGTCCCGAACGCGGCGATTGTCGGGTACACCAATGCCGGTAAATCCTCTCTCCTGCGCCGATTAACCGGGGCAGAGGTGCTCGTTGAAGACAAACTGTTCGCAACGCTCGACACCACTACCCGCAAGATTGCCCTTCCAAACCGTCAACCCCTCCTGCTGACCGACACGGTCGGCTTCGTGCGCAGACTCCCCCACCGTCTCGTGGAGGCATTCCGCGCCACGCTGGAAGAATCCGTCTTGTCAGACTTTCTCATTCACGTGCTGGACGCGTCACAACCAGCCGTGCTCGAGTTCCGACAGACCACGCTCGATGTCTTGGGAGAACTCGGCGCGGAAGAGAAGCGGACGGTTCAGGTTTTCAACAAGATCGACAAAATCTCCGACCCAGCGGTGCTCGACCGTCTTCGGTCCGAGTTTCCGGATGCGCACTTTGTTTCGGTTCACACGGGAGAGGGCTTGGAGGCACTGGTCGCTCACATGGCCGAACTGGTGGCAAACTCGGAGCACCCCGTGACCCTCCGCATCCCGGCCGCAGCGGGGGATCGTATCGCCAAGTTGCACCGGTGCGCGCAGGTGGTGAAAACCGACTACGACGAGGACCACGTTCGCATCGAAGCCTTCCTCGGCGGCCGCCTCCTTCAAGACTTCGCAGACTGCGTAGTTTGAGTTAAAACTCAGGCCTGATGAAGCTCATACAGCTCCTCAATCCTACTAGCCTGCCCCTCTTACCGCTGCTCCTCCCGATGCTGCTTTTGGGGGCCTGCTCTGCGTTGCCGCAGATTGACGCCAAGAAAACCGCCTTGATCGTGAGTGTTTCTGACCAACGTTTGGCGATTGTTCGGCCCGACTGCGCGCCAAAAGTTTACCCAGTTTCCACGGGCTTTCGTGGCACCGGCGACCGTCTGGGCAGTTACGCAACGCCGACGGGCACTCACGTTGTCGCGCAAAAGATTGGAGCGGGAGCCCCACTCGGATCTGTCTTCAAGGGCGGCCATCGAACGGGCGAGGTGATCAGGCCAAACTCACCCGGACGCGACCCCATCGTTACGCGCATCATTTGGTTACGCGGCCTGCAACGGCAAAACGCCAACGCTTTCCAGCGCCACATCTACATCCACGGAACACCGGAGGAGCGAAGGCTGGGCAAACCCGTGAGTTGGGGTTGCATCCGCATGAGCAGCCGCGACGTGGTTTCAGTGTTTGACGCGGTTCGTGTCGGCACCGTCGTCCACATCTCCGAGTCCCCCTTGCCCGCCGCAGTCGCGTCCCTCGAATCCGCCCAACGCATCGCCGACGCCGCAACCCTTCCCAACAAAAAACCGTCCAAAAGCCCCTACAAACGCCCTCAAAAACGCCGCATCGCGAAGTCGTAATCGCCACGGCGCTGCTGCCAATCAACTGAGGGAAGGCTTGATTCTTACTCGGATCACTTCCTCTCACTCACCGCTAACCGCAGACCGTAGTTCGGGCGGCTGTCTGCAGGATCGAACGCGTCGCGGTAAAAGACGGCACAGTTTTCCGCCTGATTACTCCACCCACCCCCCCGACCAATCCGCATCCGTCCCGCCTCAGGTCCCAACGGGTTCTTGCCCACCGTCCCGTAAAAACCCGTGCCATGCCAGTCCCAGCACCATTCCCAAACATTCCCAGCCATGTCGTACAAACCAAACCCATTGGGCTTCAAACTCCGCACCTTCGCCGTCGGAATCGGCGTCTCATCCGTCGGCCCACGGTGGAAGTGAGCGTCTTCCGGCATAAGCTCATCGCCATTCGGAAACGTCTTTCCCACCAATCCCCCACGCGCAGCGCGCTCCCACTCCGCCTCGGTCGGTAACCGATACCCCGCCGCATCCCACTTCACCACCCCCTCGCTCGCCATCCACATCCCCTTTCGAAACACGTCCTCGCCGCCCTCCTCGCGCTTCACAAAATACACAGCGGCCCGTCCCTCCCGCTCGCTCTTCGCATTGCACCAACGAACCGCATCAAACCACGTCATCGAGTGCACCGGATGATCCTCAGCTGTCCCCTCGCCCGGTTGATCAAAGACGTACCCCTTCCCCTTCGCCCAATCCCGAACCCGCAGCCACTCACTCCACGTCACCTCCGCCACCGCAAGGTGAAACTCATCAAGCTCCACCTCCACTTCCGGAGAATCATCCCAAAAGTTGGGCCCCATCTTTGATTTCCCTCCCGGAATCAGCACAAACCCATCCGGAAAAGCCGTCGTTCCCGCCTCCGAGACCGAAGACTGATCCGACGCATTTCCTTTCGGTCCGCACCCACTGCACAGCGAGACAAATCCCGCCCCCAGCAACGCAAAAACTTCCGCTCGTTTCATCGAGCCAACAGAGTGCGCCCCACACCCTCGCCACTCAAGACCAACTCCCCTCAGCACTATTCCCAACCCTCACTCGCCCGGCATGTGGATTTCCCATAGCCAAATGTGCAGCGAACCCTTTCGTTCAACCGGTATACCCGAAGAACATTCTCCTCCCATGAAAACCTTTCTCTTCGCCGGCCTCACCCTGCTCTCCGCCGCGCTCACCCACGCCGCCCCGATTAAAGTGGCCGTTTTCAGCGACTCTCCCGCGCTCGACGAAAGCGTGTCCCGCATTCTCTCCGCCGCAAACCATTCGCTCCTTCCCCGCGATCAAGCGTCGTCCGCTGAGGTACTCATCCTAGCGTCCTCAGAACCGAAACCCCTCACCGGAGCCGACCGCTCCCTCCTAGAGGCCGTCGCAAAACGTGGCGCAGGCATCGTCGTCCTTGGGTCCGCCATCGGTTCCGGCGACCCAGCATGGTTCAAATCACTCACCGGCGGGGCATGGACCACCACAAGCCGCAAGTTCGCCAACCGCCTCATGTGGTGCCCGCTCACCGATGCGCATCCAGTCACCAACGCTCTCTCCCTCTTCGATCTGGATGACGAAACCTTCTACGATCTCGACACCCTTCCTGACATCAACGTCCTCGCATCCACCTTCACGCCAAAGGTTACCTCAAAACGGGTTGACCCGCGCTCCCCTGAAAACCCCAACCGCGCCAACGTTTACGACCTTCAACCCCAGCTATGGACGTACGAAGCCCCAGATAAACACCGCGCAACCGTCCTTCTTCAGTCAGGTCCCAACGCATTGTCGCACAAAAGCATTGAGACAACCCTGCTCCGCTCCATCGCGTGGTGCGCGAAGCGCCCGCTCGACGACGCCGCGTGGCCAACCCTCTCTGCCGATACGCTCCGCTATCCGAAGGACGGTCCCCGCACCCCTGCCGACACCTTGCGCTCGTTCGAGATTCACCCTGGCTTCAAGGCAACCACCATCGCAGCGGAACCCCTCATCAATAAACCCATTGCGATGCAGTGGGACGCAAAAGGCCGTCTCTGGGTTGCGGAAACCGTTGAATACCCCAACGGACGACGCCCCCTCACCGCTGAGCCTTGGAAAGAAACTGGCGTCCTTCTACCTGGGAAATACGACCGCCCCGCTCGGGACCGCATCTCCATCCTGAGCGAACCGGACGCGAACGGGAGGTTCACGCGGAAAACCGTCTTTCATGAGGGCCTCGAACTCATCACCGGTTTCTGCCTGTTCCGCGACGGGGCAATTGTGGTCGGTCAACCCGACATCGTGTTTCTTCACGACAAAGATGGGAACGACCAAGCGGACTCCGAAGAGCGGCTGTTCACCGGATTCACTCCTGGTGATACTCATTTCGTTGCCAACCACTTCCAAGTCGCACCGGACGGTTGGATTTACGCAGACACGGGCAGTGGACCGGAAGTCACATCAGTCACCCATCCCACGTTGAAAGCGCGTTTGAGCTCGGGAATGTTCCGATTCAAACCAGATGGCTCAGCCATTGAACAAGTTTCGTCGAAGGGCGGAAACAGCTTCGGGGGCGAGTTCACAAGCGACGGCGAGGTCTTCTTCAACCAGGCCACCTCCGGTAACCCTGTCCAGCACGTCGTGCTCTCGGAAAAAGTCCTCGCGAAAGGCAAGGTGGGAAATGCGACGAGCGCAGAGAGCGTGATTAAAGGCCGGCAGGTTATTCGTGAAGACATGCCCGACCGGGCGCCACTGATGCAGATTGATCAGGTTGGACGATACAGTTCAGCCTGCGCGAGTTCAGTTTATGAGGGAGGCGCGTGGCCAGCAGAATGGAACGGCGGCATTTTCACCACCGAACCCATTCTCGATATCATCCACCACGAACGCCTCATCCCAACCGGCCCAACATTCACCGGCCAGATGACCCGCGAGAATGCTGAGTGGCTACGTGCGCGCGACCACTGGTTCTTCCCCGTCGCAGTCGAGTTTGGACCGGACGGTGCCATGTACGTGCTCGATTTCTATTGCCCGGTTGTTGCCCACAGCGACACGCGCGGGCCTCAGCACAGCAAGGCATCCGCATCCATCCGGCCCGATCGCGATCACTACTTCGGCCGGATCTACCGGATTCAGCATCAGGACGCTAAAGCGCTCACGGTTCCCGATCT
>JBEEPE010000178.1:0-11114 GCA_041191265.1 Verrucomicrobiota bacterium
CGGAGGGGGTGGTGACGGAGCGGGGTTTGCTTGAGGAGGTGTTGGGGGATGCGATGCCGACGGGGGATGGGGCGTTGCATGTGGAACAGTCGGTGGAGGGGGTGTATCGGGTGGCGGGTCGGGTGCGGTTGGAGGAGTTGGAGGCGGAGGGGGTGGTTTTGGGGGCGATGGAGGGGGTTGATACGGTGGGAGGGTGGTTGTTCAACCGGATTGGGAGTGTGCCGAGGCAGGGGACGCGGTGGCGGTTTTGCGGGTGGCATTTTTTGATTCGTCGGGCGGGATTGAGGAAGATTGCGGAGGTGGAGATTCGGCGGATGGAGGGTCCTGAGGGCGAGGTATTGTCGGGGCGAAAGGAGGGGGGGCGATGATGGTTTGGGGCGTTGTGGGTTTGGCGTTGTGTGTGGCGTTCTTGTTTTCGGGGATGGAGGCGGGGTTGTTGTCATTGAACCGCGTGCGGTTGCGGCATCGCATTAAGCAGGGGGATCGGACGGCGTTGCTTTTGGAGGCGATGTTGCGGGATGTGGAGCGGGTGTTCATTACGGTGTTGGTGGTGACGAATCTCGCGACGCTGGTGGCGGTGGTTTTGTCGACGCGCGAGGTGGTTCGTTTGATGGGGGGATGGGGGTATGGGGTGGTGCTGGTGGCAGGGATTTTCCTTCGGTTATTGTTGGTGGAAGTGTTTCCGAAGGCGCTGTTTCGGGGGATGGGTTACCGATCGGTGTCGGCGTTTTTGGTTCCTTTGGTGTTTGCGGACCGGTTGCTGGGGCCGATGCACCGATTTGGAAAATGGCTTTCGAGGAGTGTGTTTCGGAAGCGGTTGCCAACGGGGCACCGGATGTTTGTGGGCCGGGAAGACTTTAAGTACCTGACGTTGTCGAGTGCGCGGGGAGGAGAGATTTCGCCGGCGGTTTCGGCTTTGATACGGAGAGTGATCGATTTTCGACCGATTCCGGTGGGTCAGTTTTCTCTTGGGTTGGCGGGGACGGTGGTGGCGGATTCTAAGACGGATGTGGGTGGGTTGACGGTGGTGGGGACGCGGGGGCATCGGAATCGGGTATTGATTCGGGATGGGGTGGAAGGGGTGTCGGGGTGGGTGGATGTGGCGGAGTTGGTGCGGCACGGGGTTGATCGTGGGGAGGCTGGGGCGTATCGGCGCAGGGTGTTGCGGGTGCCGGAGACGGAGCCGGCGGTGTTGGTGTTGCGTCGGCTTCGCAGTTCGGGGACGCCGGTTGCGGTGGTGGTGGGCGAATCGGGAGTGGAGGTTGGGTACGTTTTTCGCGAGGATTTGGAGCGGTCGCTCTTGATTGCGTGATTTGCGGGGTGTGTGGCAAAAAACCGGGGAGCGGCGCTTGCGGGTTTGGGGTGGCGTGCGAGGATTGGGGGACCGTATGCGAAAGGTTTTCCGGTTTTTACGAGTGTGGATTTTGGGCACGGTGATTTCGGGTGTTGCGTGCAAGAAGGTTTCTTTGCCGGAGGCGACGGTTGCACCGGTCGAGACCAGTGCTCCTGCCCCGGAAAAGGCGGCGGCGCCAGAGCCAGCGAAGGTGCCTGCGACAGCGGTTGGTCCAGATACGAAGGCCTCGGTGGTGGTGCTTTGTTACCACCGGTTTGAGGAGAAGCCGAAGGATTCGCTGGGGCTTCCGCCTGCGGAGTTTGAGCGGCAGATGGATGCGCTCAAGGAGCATGGTTTTACGGTGATTCCGATGCGCGACTTTCTGTTGTGGCGGCGTGGGGAGAAGGTTTTGCCGGAGAAGAGCGCTCTGATTACGGTGGACGACGGGTATCGGTCGGTTTACGAGGCGGCGTGGCCGATTTTGAAGGCTCGGGAGTACCCGTTTACGTTGTTTATTTATACGAACTACGTGAAGGGGCAGCCGAATGCGGGGGGACAGTCGATGTCGTGGGGCGAGTTGGCGGAGATGCGGGATGCGGGGGTGGACATTCAGAGTCACACGGTTTCGCACAGCAACATGAAGTTTGAGAAAGGCAAGTGGGCTTCGAAGTACAAGACTGGGGAGGAGTGGTTGAAGGCGGAGATGGAGGTTTCCAAGAAGATGTTGGAGCAGAAGTTGGGGATTCCGGTGGGGGCGGTGGCGTATCCGTATGGGGTTCACAACCAGAAGATTCGTGCGGCGGCGATGGATGCGGGGTACGAGGTTGCGTTTACGACGTACGGGCAGCGGGTGAGTTATCACACGCCGGCCGATCAGATTGGGCGGTATGCGATTGAGTCGGGGAAACCGCAGATTTTTGAGGATGCGATGCGGATGATTGGGGGGAGCGGGGATGCGGGGACGGTGCGAACGAATGCTTCGGCGACGATGGTGACGGTTCCGGCGGAGGGGGCGGTGGTGTCGGATCCGAGGCCGGTGGTGAAGGCGAACTTGGCTTCGTTGGGGGAGGTGGATGCGGCGTCGTTGGTGGTGCGGGTTTCTGGGGTTGGGAAGTTGGATGTGAAGTATGATGCGGCGACTAAGCTGATGGAGGCGCGGTTTTTGGAGCCGATTCGTGAGCGTGAAAACGTGGTTCTTGTGAGCGGGAAGTCGGGCGCGAAGCGCTTTGAGTTGAGGTGGACATTCATCTACGAGGCGAAGGCGGGCGAGGCGAAGGCGGGTGAGGCGAAGGCGGGCGAGGCGAGGGCGGGTGAGGCGAAGGCGGGCGAGGCGAAGGCGGGTGAGGCGAAGGCGGGTGTTCCAGAGTTGCGGGTGCCGTCTGCGTTGCCGGCGGCGGTTCCAGCTGGAGTGGTGGGAGGTGGGGGTGGGGATGCGGTATTGCCCGCGGTGCCTGGGCGATGACGCTTCGAGGTGTGGTAGATTTACCGAACGAGTGATTTATTCAAACGACAGAGACCATGTTTTCATTTCTTTCTGAAAAGTTGCAGGGAGTGTTCCGGAACTTGAGCGGACAGGGGGCGATTTCTGAGTCCAACGTGTCCGATGCGTTGCGGGAGGTGCGGCTGGCTTTGTTGGAGGCGGATGTGGAGTTTAATGTGGCCAAGGGCTTTATCAGCCGGGTGAAGGAGAAAGCGCTTGGGGAGTCAGTCTTGAAATCGGTTACGCCTGGACAGCAAATTGTGAAGATTTTTCATGATGAGCTGACGGCCTTGTTGGGAGGGGACGAGGCTCCGTTGCAGATGGGCGCTCAGACGCGGATTTTGATGGTCGGTTTGAATGGGGCGGGGAAGACGACGAGTTGCGGAAAGTTGGCGCACTGGTTGAAGGGGCAGGGCCGGTACCCGATTCTGGTGGCGTGCGATCTTTACCGTCCTGCGGCGGTGGAACAGTTGGCGACGTTGGGTCGTCAGTTGAACGTGCCGGTGTACACGCCAGCCGCTGGGGAAACCGATGTGTGCAAGGTGGTTGGGGAGGCTTTGGAGTGGGCGAAGACGAAGGTTGGGAATGTGTTGATTTTCGACACGGCGGGGCGTCAGGAAATCGACGAACCATTGGTCTTGGAGCTGAAGCGGGTACGCGAATTGTTGGTTCCGGACGAGGTCTTATTGGTGGCGGACGCGGCGACGGGGCAGCAGGCGGTGAGTGTTGCGACGCATTTTCATGAGGCGCTGGAGGTGACTGGGTTGATTCTGACGAAGTTGGATGGTGATGCGCGTGGGGGAGCGGCGTTGTCGATGCGCGAGGTGACGCGGCGTCCGATCAAGTTTGCGGGGTACGGGGAGAAGTTGGATCAGTTTGAGGTATTCCATCCTGACCGGCTTGCGGGGCGTATCTTGGGGATGGGGGACATTGTGACGCTGGTGGAGAAGGCAGCCTCGGCGATTGACGAGGCGGATGCGAAGCGGATGGAAGAGCGGATGCGCCGTGCGGAGTTTGATTTGGAGGACTTTTTGCAGCAGTTCAAAATGCTGCGAAAGATGGGTCCGTTGGAGGGGATTTTGTCGATGTTGCCTGGGATGGATCAGTTGAAAGGGTTTACGCCGGACGAGAAGCAGATGAAGCGAACTGAGGCCATTATTCTGTCGATGACCATTCAAGAGCGGCGTGATCCGGATATTTTGAATGGGCGGCGGCGCGCGCGGATTGCGAAGGGGAGCGGAGTGGCGGTGTCTGAGGTCAACGAGTTGATTAATCGCTTTGGGATGATGCGGAAGATGATGAAGAACATGGGGAACTTGAAGAAGATGATGGGACGGATGCCGAAGGGGATGTTCCGTCGCTGACGGGTGCGTGGCGGGGATGCACCCTCCTATGGGTCCTATGGGTCCTATGGGCGGGCCTTGGTGAATGACGATCTTGGTTTTTGTGAGGGTGAGGGTGTTGCCCTCGATGGCATTTGGGTCGTGAATGTATTGCGTTTCTTCGGCCGCGTGTCTTCTGGAGCGGATTTTTATTGAGGTGGCCTCGGATTGTTGGTTTTCTTGTCGGCTCAACACGAAGAACATTTTCACGTTTTATGGCCGTATCCATCCGTTTGCGCCGCGAAGGCACCAAGAACAGTCCTTACTACAAAATCGTCGTTGCTGACTCGCGGAGTCCGCGTGACGGCAAGTTCATTGAAATCATTGGCAACTACGACCCTCGTAAGGCGGGTGACAACGCCAATGTGGACATTGAGCGTGCGGATTACTGGATTAAGAATGGGGCTCAGCCTTCAGACACAGTGCGCAGCATCATCAATCGTTCGAAGAAAGCTGCTGCAGCGAACTAAGGCAGATTGAGATTTTTCGTTTCTACGCCCTCTTCGGAGGGCGTTTTTTTTTGCCAAACGGGAAGGGATGGAGGGCAGGACGGAGACGATGGCGGGTCACGTTTGAGCGCGGGGAGCGGTTGGTTCATTCTTGGAAATATCGGCATGGACGACGGGGGGCGGAGCGGGGACAATTCGGGGTTATGTCCACAAAGCCTGTACCAGTCAGCATTCTCACGGGGTTTCTTGGAGCCGGTAAGACGACCTTGTTGAACTACATTTTGAAAGGGAACCACGGATACAAGTTCGGGGTGATCATCAACGAGGTGGGTAAGATTGGGGTGGACGGGCAGTTGGTGGAGCGGCAGCAGGAGGAGATTGTGGAGATGAGCAATGGGTGCGTTTGCTGCACCGTTCGGAAGGATTTGGTGAAGGGGATTCGTAACTTGGCGAAGAAGGGGGGCTTCGATTACGTGCTGGTGGAGACGACGGGCATTGCGGATCCGGGGCCGATTGCGCAGACGTTTTTTAATATTCCCGAGATGCAACAGGTTGCGAGGTTGGACTCGATCATCACGGTGGTGGATGTGGAGCAGATTCGGAAGCAGTTGGAGGAAACCGAGACGGCGCGGGAGCAGATTGCGATGGCGGATTTCATCCTGCTCAATAAGACGGATTTGGTGGCGGAGCCTGAGATTGAGGCGGTTGAGGCGGTGGTGAAGGGGTTGAATCCGCACGCGTCATTGTTCCGGACGAATCAGTCTCAGGTGAACTTGAAGGAGTTACTCGACATGCACGCGTTTGATTTGGATCGCAAGTTGAGCGTGGATCCTGAGTTTTTGAATGAGCTGAGGAATCGGCATCATCACGAGATCAATTCGTTTTCATTTACGTTTGATAAACCGTTTGAGATTGCGGCGTTGGAGAAGTTGGTGGAGACGATTTCTGAGACGGAGAAGATTTATCGTTCGAAGGGTTTTCTGTGGGTTCGGGACAATCCGCGGCGCGCGGTTTTTCACGGGGTGAATAACCGGTTCACGTTGTTGTGGGACCGCTTGTGGGCGAAAGGCGAGGAGCGCAGCTCGCAGTTAGTGTTCATTGGGAAGCAGTTGGACGAGGCCCGGTTGCGAGCTCAGTTGGAACGCTGCATTGCGTCTTAGCGGAACGATTTTTGCGGAGGGTGTTTGTGATGAAATCTCCGACTTTTTCGCATGCGCTGCCTCTTGGATTAATCGCGGCGCTGGCACTCTACTCTGGCACAAAGTGTTTCGCGGAAGAGGGGCCTTCGGTGAGTGAGCCGGGACCGGATCTCGCGAACTTTCCGAACAGCGCGTTCACGTTGCCGGCGGGACGTGCTTACGTGGAGATGTTTCCACTGGGACATGAGACGCGGGACCGCTCCGGAGGGGGCGCGCGGTACTCAGCGGGCTATCTGTTGCGGTATGGGGTGACCAACGATGTGGAGTTTCGGTTGATGTCGAGTGGTTACGTGTTTCAGCGAGGGGCGGGCCGGACATCGGGAATGGCGCCCTTGGTATTTGATGTGAAGTGGCATGTGGCGGACGAGGACGTGTCGCGTCATTTGCCGGCGTTTGGGATTGAGGTTGCGCTGGAGACCAATCTTGCGAAGCGAGCGTACCGTGGCGGGAACTTGCCGTCGGTGAGTTTGAACTTTGACCAAGGTCTGCCGTGGGGGATTGCGTTTGAATACAACTTCGGGTGCGGGGGGCAGCAGGACGAGGCGGGGCGGACGCAGTATCAGGCGGCGTTTTCTTGGGCGTTGCAGCGGGAGGTGGTGGAGGAGGTTGCGTTGTTTGTGAATGGGTACACGAATGCGGGAGAGGGGGCTCCGTCCTCTGCGGTGGGGGTGGGCGGTCAGTGGAACGTTACGCGGCGTCTTGCGTTTTTCACGAATGTGAGCACGGGTCTAACCTCGAATGTTGCGCGCGTGTCCACGATGGCGGGGTTTGCCGTGGCGTTCTAGGGGCTCGTTGGGGCGGGGGGCTTGGGCATGGAGTCTGCATTTGTGCCTCGCATGAGAAAGCTGCTGAAGACGATGGCTGTGTTGTGTTTGGTGGGAGCCCCGGTGGTGCCGGCAGTGGCTGTCCCGGTTTTGGGGTTTAAGCGAATGGAGTTGAGCCGGCATTTTTGGTCCGAGGGCGCAGCAGTGGGCGATTTTAATCGGGACGGGAAACCGGATGTGGTGAGTGGTCCGTTTTGGTACGAGGGGCCTGACTTCGTGACGAAGCACGAGATTTACGCTCCGGCGCAGACTTTTAAGCGCACGTCTGAGACCGGGAGCGAGGAGGTGATTCCTGGGTTTGAGGGAGGGTTAGGTTTCAAGAACACGTACTCGGACAACTTTTTCGCGTTCACTCGGGATCTCGATGGGGACGGGTGGATGGACGTGATGGTGTACGGGTTCCCGGGGAAGGAGGCGGTGTGGTACCAGAATCCGGCGGGGCAGGCGGGACACTGGAAAAGGCATGTGGTTTTTGATCAGGTTGATAACGAGTCACCGACGTTTGCGGACGTGGATGGGGATGGTGTTCCGGAGATTGTCTGCACGCGGGCTGGGTTTCTTGGGTATGCCAAGATGGACAAAGCGGATCCGACCAAACCGTGGGTGTTTCATGCGGTATCGCCGCAGGGTAAGTGGGCGAAGTTCACGCACGGGTTGGGGGTGGGGGATGTGAATGGTGATGGGCGGATGGATTTGTTGGAGGGCGGAGGGTGGTGGGAGCAACCGGCTTCTTTGGAGGGGGATCCTGAGTGGAAGAAGCATCCGCTGCCGCTGGGCGCGGGCGCGCAGTATTACGTGGGGGATGTGAATGGTGACGGGAAGCCGGACATTCTTGGGAGCACGGCGGCTCACGGGTACGGGCTTGCGTGGTGGGAACAGGTGGCGGGCGAGGGCGGCGAGATTCGGTTTCGTAAACATCTTATCATGGGGGATAAGGAGGCGGATAACCGGTACGGGGTGAAGTTTTCGCAACTTCATGCCTTGGAGTTTGTGGACATGAATGGGGACGGGTTACGGGATATTGTGGTGGGAAAACGGTTTTGGGCGCATGGGCGGACGGGGGATCCGGAGCCGAATGCGCCTGCGGTGGTGTATTGGTTTGAGTTGGTGCGTGGGAAAGAAGGGGTTCGTTTTGTGCCGCATCTGATTGATGACAACTCGGGGGTTGGAACGCAGGTGACGGTTGCGGACGCGAATGGGGACGGGTTACTGGATGTGGTGGTTGGGAATAAGAAAGGCGTATTCGTGAATCTGCAAACTCGGCGCGATGTGCCACCGACGGAGGCTGCCTCGGCTGCTCCGAAGGAGACTGAAGGGTTTGTCGAGCAGGTGACGGATGTAAAATAAACGATTGGAAACGAAACAGATGAAGACGATTGCTTTTGCGTTGCTGGCGTTGAGTTTTTCAACGGGTATCTCGTTTGCGGCTGACAGCGCTGAGGAGCCGGGACCGACCCATGCGGCGGTTTCGTATGGGGCGCATGCGCGCAACGTGCTGGATATTTGGCTGGCGAAGGGGGATGGGCCGCGTCCGTTGCTTGTGCACATCCATGGCGGGGGGTGGACGACGGGGGACAAGCGGGTTGCGCCGAAGGCGGCGAAAGTCTTTTTGGATAAAGGGATATCGTATGCGTCGATTAACTATCGCCTGACGCCGGACAATCCGCTTCCGGCGCCGGTGCATGATGCGGCGCGGGCGATTCAGTTCATTCGTTCGAAGGCGCGTGAGTGGAATCTGGATGGGAGTCGGATTGCGTTAACGGGAGGAAGTGCAGGCGCGTGTTCGTCCATGTGGCTGTTGTTCCATGACGACTTGGCCGACCCGAAGGCGCAGGATCCCGTGCTGCGTGAGTCGACGCGGGTTTGTGCGGCGGCGGTGAGCGGGGGACAGACCTCCATTGACCCGAAGGTGATTGAGGGTTGGTTAGGGCCGAACGTGTTGAAGCATCGGATGATCAATATGGCTGTCGGGGAGAAGACGATTGAGGGTGCGCTTGAAAACTACGAGAAGCACAAGCCCCTCTTTGTGGAGTTCTCGGCCTATAACCATGTGGATAAAAATGATCCTCCGCTCTTTATGTCGTACGGCGGCGACATGACCTTGCCGTCGAAAGATGCGGGTCATGGCATTCATCATCCGGTGTATGGCGTGAAGTTGAAGGAGAAGTGCGTGAGTGCTGGGGTGGAGTGCCACCTCTTGATTCCGGGGGTTTCGAAATCCGATAAGTACAACGGAGCTAACGACTTTTTGATGGATAAGTTGTTGGCGAAGTGAGGACTTGGAGTTCCAACTCGTTCTTTTTGAGATGGTAGCGAAACTGAGTCGGTTCGTTCCGAAGTGGAGCAGGGCGGCTCTGTTCGTCGGGATGTTTGCTTCCGTTGGGATGGCTTCAGCGGCACCAACGTCCAGAGCGCCTTATGACGCTCAAGCGGATGGTGCGAAGCAGATTGATGCTGCGTTGGTTTCTGCGCGGAAAGAGGGGAAACGGGTGCTGGTACAGTTTGGCGCGAACTGGTGTGTGTGGTGCATCCGGCTCCATGCGTTGTTTGCCTCCGACGAACGCATTGCGGCGAGGTTGAGGGAATCTTACGTCGTGGTTTTGATTGATATGAACGAGGGGCGAAACGCTGGGGTTAACGAGCGGTATGGGAAGCCGACGCGGTTTGGCCTTCCGGCGATTGTGTTGCTGGACGCGGAGGGAAAACCGTTGGTGACTCAGGACACGGAGGAGTTTGAGGCGGGTAACGGGCACGATCCGAAAAAGGTGCTCGCGTTCCTTGAGAAGTGGGCGAGCAAATCCCGGCAGTGAAGAGAGAAAGGAGGCGACTACTTGATGGAGACGTCGAGTTGATCGAAGAGGAAGGTGAGCACGTCCGCTTTTTGGGCGATGCGCTCGGATAGGCCCGTTCCCATGCCGTGTCCGGACGATGCACTGAATCGCGCGAGAATGGGGTGGCCTGAGCTGGATGCTGCTTGAAGGCGGGCGGTCATGCGGCGCGAGTGGGCGGGATTGACGCGTCCGTCGGTTTCCCCTGCGAGGAAGAAGACGGCGGGGTAGGCGGTGCCGTCATTGACGCGGTGGAAGGGCGAGTAGGCGTGAAGTGCCTTAAACTGTTCGAGATTTTTTACGGTACCAAACTCGGTGATGTTGAATGCGCCGTTGGGATCGAGTTCGACGCGGAGCATGTCAAAGATGCCCACGTGGGCGACGACGGCGCGTGCGAGTTGAGGATTTTGTGTGAGGAACGCGCCCATGAGGAGGCCGCCATTGCTGCCGCCCTCGACGGCAAGTTTTTCGGAACGTGTGTAGCCTCTCTGGATGAGGTGGTTGGCGCATGCGGCGAAATCATCGAACACGTTCTGTTTGTGAGTGAGATTTCCGGCGAGGTGCCACTGTTCGCCGTACTCGCCTCCGCCGCGGAGGTTTGCAATCACGTGGATCCCCCCTTGGTCGAACCAGAGACGGTTCTCGAAGTTGAATCCGGGACGCATGCAGTGTCCATAACCCCCGTATCCGTACAGGAGTGTGGGATTGTTCCCATCAAGAGGCGTCCCTTTCTTTTTAAGAATGTTCATCGGCACGCGGGTTCCGTCTTTGCTGATGGCAAACTCTCGAAGGGCCTCGATGTCGCTGAAATCGACGGGGGAGGCGTTGCGGAGGGCTGTTGAATGGAGGGTGCCTTCGTCGGGGTTGTAACTGAGCCACGCGGAAGGCGCGATGAAGCTGGATTGGCGCAAGAGGAGGCCTCCGTTGTGTTCGAGCGTTCCAGAGACGCCTGATGCGACGGGCAGCGGTATTTCGCGGCGGAATACGCCTTGGTCATCGCATTCGCGAATCCGTGAGGGGCCGCCGACCATTTCGATGAGGTACAATGCCTTGGCGGTGGGGATGACGCGCTCGATGACGGCTTCGCCCTCGGGGACGGCGAGCCGAGCCGATGCGAGGGAGTCGCGGATTCCCATCTGAAGGATTTTACCACGGGGCGCATTTTGGACGGAGCGGAGGTAGAGCGAGTTTCCGTCGTGGCTAAACGCGACTTCCTTGATTCCATCCTCGTGGCGGGTGATTTGTCGCCACGACGCATCGGGTTGAGTTTCGCGGATGTGGTGGGCGAACTCGCCGCCATCCCCATTCGCAACGCTTGCTAGAATCCAACGTCCGTCTTCGGAGGTGTGCAGGTCGATTTCTGCGATGCGGGGAAAGTCGTTTCCGGCCGAGTAACTGTCTTGATCGGTGGGGGTGCCGATTTTGTGGAAATAGATTTTTTGGAAGAAGTTGAGATCGGCGTCGGGGCGTTCACCGGCGTGGGGGTAGCGGGTGTAAAAGATGCCGCTGCTGTCGGGAAGCCACGCAGCGCTGCCGCCTCCGGTGGGGTACTGAACGCGCGGGATGCGGTCGCTCAGGCGTTCGCCGGTGTCGGTGCGAAAGAAGTGGAGGGATCCGTC
>JBEEPE010000179.1:0-2626 GCA_041191265.1 Verrucomicrobiota bacterium
GGGGCGGAGGATATGCGGGAGGTATGGGTGGGGGGTACCCAGCGGGAGGGGGGTATCCAATGGGCGGTGGCGGAGGCGGATTTTTTCGCTCGATGATGGGTGGGCTTTTTGGGGCTGCGGCGGGCATGTGGATGTACGATCGGTTTTTCGGAGACCACGCCTCGGCCTCAGGGTTTGATTCGCACAACACGGGGATTTCGGGCGGTCAGGATGGGGATGTTCAGGACACCTCCTACTCGGGTGGGGGCGAGGATTTCGATGGTCAGTCGTCAGGGAGTAACGATTCCAGTTCGTTCTGGGGCGGTTCTGACAGTTCCGACTCTGGTTCATCTTCAGATGGCGGAGGTTGGGGTGGAGGCGACTCCGGCGGAGGGAGCGATTTTGGCGGCGGTGACTTTGGGGGCGGAGGAGACTTCGGGGGGGATTAGTCTCAAGGGGAACCTCATGGCAGACTTTCGGGCAGGATTCCTTTCGCGTCGCACCGTTTTGGGTTGGATTGCCGCAGGTGCGAGCATCATTCCCACGGTGACGAGCGCTGGAACGTACGTTAGCGCTTACCAAGGCAGGCGGTTGTATGAGTGGGACGGGAAATACTTGTCTCAATATCAAGGGAAGCGTCTTTTCGAATGGGACGGCCGCTACCTTTCGCAGTACCAAGGACGTCGTCTTTTCGAATGGGATGGTCGGTATATCAGTGAGTACCAGGGTCGAAGACTCTTCGAACTCGATGGGCGGTATGTACGCGAGTACCAAGGCAGCCGACTCTTTGAGTTCGAGGGAAAATATGTTGCGCGCGACCAAGGCGCTCGCGTGTTTGAGCAAGACGGGAGCATTCCCGCAGTGATTCTCTCGCTTCTCGCAACGGGGCGGTTGTGACAAAGCGGATCGTAACGGGGCCGCGACGCCCTGTCCGTTTGCTCGAATCCTCGCTTTTTTCTGCTGAGACGTCGAAGATGCAGGGATGTCATACCAACTTTCCCCTACGGTGATTCCTGCCGCCGGCCTTCATGTCTTGCATCTCTTTTATCGGGTCGAGTTGGGACAGTGGGCGTTGTTGAGTCCGGACGAACAGAGGAAGGCGAAGACGCGGTTCACGCAGTTGGTTTCCGAAATTCGGTCGGCGCCGGACACGCAGCTTTTCGTGTTAAGCATGGTGAGTCCGAAGGCGGATTTGGGGTTTATGCTCCTTTCCAAGGATTTGCATGTTCTGAATGCGTTTGAAAAGCGGCTGTCGCAAGGGTTGGGTCCGGATATTTTGACGCCGGTTTATAGCTTCTTCTCGCTGACGGAGGAGAGTGAGTACATGACGACGGACGAGGAGCAGACGGAGGTGTTGCGCCGCGAGGAGGGCTTGGAACCGGGGACGGAGGCGTTTGAGAAGCGGATGGGCGAGTTTCGCGCGCGGATGGAGAAGTACAAAAAGGATAAGTTGTATCCGCTGTTGCCGACGTGGGAGGTGTTTTGTTTTTACCCAATGACCAAACGGAGGAACCCCGGGCAAAACTGGTTTGCCTCGTCATTTGAGGAGCGCAAGCAGTTGATGTCGGGGCATGCGCGGGTGGGGCGTCAGTATGCAGGGAAAATTTTGCAGCTGATTACGGGTTGTACGGGGTTGGACGATTGGGAGTGGGGGGTCACTTTGTTGGCGCACGACACGTTCTACGTGAAGGAGATTGTGTATAAGATGCGGTTTGACCAGGTGAGCGCGCAGTACGCGGATTTTGGCGAGTTTTACATCGGGATGGCTTTGCCGTTGGACGAGCTGTTCCGGCGGTTGCTTTTGTGATGGGGCGTTGGCCGGAGGAGACAGGGATGCAGGTTGATGAGACAGTTTTGGGGCTGAAGCGGGAGGCGTTGCGCTTGCAGTTGCGCGAGGCAGCCCCGCTGATTGTTGCGTATTCCGGGGGTGTTGATAGCGCGTTTTTGTTGGCGGAAGCGGCGCGCGTTCTTGGAGATGGGGTGACGGGAGTGATTGCGGATAGTCCGAGTCTCCCGCGGAAAGCATTATCGGATGCGTTGGATTTAGCGCGTGCGTTAGGGGTTGCGGTGGAGGTGGTGTTAACGCGTGAGTTTGACAATCCGGAGTACCTCGCGAACCCGAACAATCGTTGCTACTTCTGCAAAGCAGAGTTGTTTCGGACGTTGGAGGAGATGGCGAAAGAGCGCGGGATTCCTTCGCTGGCGTATGGGGAGAATGCGGATGACATGGCGCAGGTGCGGCCGGGGCGCCAGGCTGCGGCGGAGTTTCGTGTGATGGCACCGCTTCGGGATGTGGGGTTGACTAAGCTGGAGATTCGTAGGCTTTCGGCGGACTTGGGTTTGCCGACGGCAGATCGACCGGCGCAGCCGTGTTTGTCGTCGCGAATCCCGCATGGGACGCCTGTGACGCGTGATGCGTTAGCGATGGTGGAGGCGGCGGAGGAGTGGGTGCGGAGTTTGGGTTTCCGCGTGTTTCGTGTGAGGCACTTGGTGGGTCCGGACCGGATTTCTTCCGGTGTGTTTGTGCCGGTGGGGGAGGGTTTGTATCCTCGAGCGCGTGTGCAGGTTGCGCCGGAGGAGATGTTTCGGGTGACGGGATTGGAAGGTCAGATTGAGGGTGGCTTGATGGCGGCGGGTTACCCGTCGG
>JBEEPE010000180.1:0-11311 GCA_041191265.1 Verrucomicrobiota bacterium
GCTTCCTCAAGGTTGGAGTTGGTTTCAATCCACATGAATGCCAGATGGTTTGCCGCATCGGGAGAAAGTTCTTCATCTTGGCTGATGCACTTTTTGAGGAGGGATGCAGCCTTCTCGGCTAGTCCTGCTTTTTCAGCAGCGACACCAAGGGGGAAGAGGATTTCCGGTCCAATAGATGCTTGCTCGGATTCCGTGAGAAGATTTTCTGCTGCAGATAGTTGAGTTATGGCATCATGGTGTTTTCCCAGAGATGCCAGTGCGATTGCTAAAAGGATTTTAGGCGTCGGCGCCGACGGGAACGACTCGCATAATGAACGGCAGCGGTTTGACGCTGACTCAAACTCTCGGAGTTTAATTTCTAGATTTGCCGTCCGGATCTGAAGCTCGAGCGATTCAGGCTCCAATGAAGCGCCTCGGGAAAGATCAGAGAGCGCGAGGTGCCAGTTCTTTTGTTCGAGGTGGATATCGGCTCTGAGCTCTAGATGCGACGGGTTAGTTTCGTCGAGGGCGACAGCTTGTGATGCTGAGGTGAGTGCATCTGCGTCTTTATCAAGTGATAGGAGTGTTCGAGCCAGTTTGTGATGGGTGATTGCCCGTCGTTGTGTGGGGCGCTCGTCAGTCAGGTTCAAGCTGCGGCGGTAGAGGAGGACGGCCTCGGGGAGTTGGCCGCTCCGGACGCAGATGTCTGCATTTCTCTCGGTATAGGTGGCGTTGCTGAGGCCGCTTTCGATGCTTCGGCGAAGGATTGCATTGAATCGAGCAAGGGTTTGTGGGTGAGGCAGTTCGCCTTCGGTGAAGAGGTTTTTCGCAAAGCTTTCCGAGGTGGTCACCCAAAAGTCGGGATCATTGGAGGGTATGCTGGAGCAGGAGGTTAGGAGTTGTTCGATGCGGTTGATTTGTCCGAGTTCTGCGAGGGTTTCGGTCAGAATGTTGATTGACCGTGGATTGGCTGGGGCGAGTTGGTAGGCCAGTTCGGCATATCCCAGAGCCGAGCGAGGATTTGACTGATATCGAAGGCTGATGACGGCTTGATGGATTTTCAGAGTGTGATCCTTAGGACACCGCTTCGCCGTTTCTTCGAGAACCGCTTGTGCGCCCTTTACGTCTTCAAGTTCGAGCGCTTGGTAGGCGAGTCTAACTGCCAAGCTGGGGTTTGCATGATTCAAAACCCAAGCTTGGTGGAGAGATTTGTGCGCGAGGTCTGAGTTATCTTCCTCTTGAGCTAGCGCGGATCGCAGCAGAAAGGCAGTCGATTGAATCGGTTCCCGAGGAAGTGGATCGTGAGTTGCTCGGGTTTGTCGAACATGGGGAACCATGTCGCCTTGAAGGGGAGGGGAATCCGCTCTGATTCCGATGAGGCTGGGCAGCAAACCCGCTGCCACGGCGACCGCCAAACGCAAGTGGTAACGCAACCTGGCACGAAAAACCGGAGGTGCTTCGATTGTCTCGAGTACCTCCGGTGAGATGACTTGGTTTGAGGGGGACATGAGTCCACGAGGCCAAGCCGAACGGGCATTTTCTGGGATTTCGCCCAGTACGACCACTATCAGCTCTTGTAGCGAAGCCGCTTTTTGTGGCGATTTGCTTTCATCCGCTTCTTACGCTTGTGCTTTGCAATCTTGGCTTTCCGCCTCTTCTTGAGTGAACCCATTGTGTTTGTCTTGTAACAGTTGAGCCGATGACAATCGGGCAGGGACTTCCTGAATCCAACCAAAAAGTGAAAAAACCTTCACTCGAGCGTGTCCGAAGTCCCACTTTTTTCCGAAAAACGTTGCGGAGCCCCTCCTCCCGTGTACTGTCCCACCTCCCATGCCAAAGCCAGTAGCACGTCGTAAGACCAAGAAGGCCGTGGCCAAGCGGTTCAAAGTAACCGCTACGGGCAAGTTGCTTCGCCGCAAGCCGGGGCTCCGACATCTCGCTTCGTCCAAAAGTTCGAAGCGGAAGCGGAAGCTCGGAAAGGCAGCACTTGTCCATGAGACCATGGAGCCGCGCATGAAGGAATGTTTGCCGTTCGCGTAAGCCCGACGAAATCGGGCGTTGCGAAGGTCAATGTTTCAAGTGTGCAGATCAGGATTTGTCTGTCGGTGAGAGCCGACGAAATCAGCGGGTGAGGCACCTGATCTTTCGTTTAAACAAACAGCCTGTTGAGAGAAACCCGCTCCGTGAGGAGCAAAACTAAATCAAATGCCAAGAGCAACGAATGGACCGGCGAGTCGTCGCCGGAGAAAGAAGATGCTGGAGAAGGCCAAAGGCTTCAGAGGCCGCCGCTCCAAGCTGTTCCGCTACGCGAAAAACGCGGTGATGAAGGCGGAGTATTGGTCCTATCGCGATCGCAAGACTCGCAAACGGAATTTTCGCATGTTGTGGCAGCAACGTATTAATGCGGCTGCGCGCGCGAACGGTCTCACCTACAGCCGTTTTATTGAAGGTTTGAAGGCTGCTGGGATTCTCTTGGATCGCAAAGTTGTCTCTGACATCGCGATTCAGGATGAGGCGGGTTTCAAGGTTCTGGTGGCCAAGGCGAAAGCCGCGCTGGCGGCAAAGCCTGGAGTTCCCTCTTCGGTTTACGCCGCTTAAGAAAACTCTTTCTGACGATTTTAAAGCCCGCACCGGTGTGCGGGCTTTTTTTTGCGAAAATCTAGCGCTGGTAGATGGGGAGGAAGTGGTATTTGACGCTCAGGCTGAGAAGAGCCATCGCGGTGCAGTAAATCCGGTTTTTCTCCGAGTCGGATGCCGCTTTCCAGTTTCCGTCTTTCTCTTGCATTGGAAGGAGTGCCTCGCGAACGAAATTCGCCGACTCCGTCGCATATTGACCGCCGCGTTGGTGCATCCCTTGGGCGTAGTAGTACGTGCCGTAGTAGAACCACTTCTGACGGGTGCCGCTGCCTTTGGGCGGATTTTTAAGCAACCAGTCGGAGGTCTCTTTTACCTCCATGGATTCGTACTCGCCGCAGACTTGGAGGGCCAGCAGGCCTTCGGCTGCGGTGGACCATTCGGCGACGGTTCCCGGCGTATAACTGAATCCGGTGGGTGATGCGGGATTGGGTGGTTTTCGGAACGAGTTCCGGATGTAGCTCACTGCGCGATCAATGGCGTCGGAGGGCACTTCCAAACCCGCATTTTTTGCGGAGCGCAGGGCCATCAGTTGCCAGATGGAGACGGACAAATCGGAATCGTTTGCTTTAGGGGTGTAACGCCACCCGCCTTCGTCCTGCTTGCGACTTTTCGGGATACTTTGGGCTCGGAGAATCAACTCCACTCCTCGGTTGCAGGCCTCTCGAAGGCGCTCGCGTGAGGAGCCATCGGTAGACATTCCGAGCAGCTCCGAGAGCGCGAGCGTTGCGATGCCGTGGCCGTACATCCGCGAGTTGTCGCGAGCTCCAAAATATCCGTCCGCATCCTGAACACCCTTAGACAGAAGGAAATCCAATGCCCGTTGGGCTGCCTCACCTTCGGGGGTTGGATCGCCGGGGAGGTGTCCGACGGCAGCCATCGCGAGGAGCGAGAGGGAGGTCATCGCGGTGTCATGCATCCCGAACTCGCGGATTGCGCCGGATTTGTCCTGTTCCTTCAGTAGAAATGCCACGCCGCGCCCGGTCGCTTCATCGATCTCGTCCGCGCGTGAGTCTCCATCGAGGCTGCCCAATGCGCCCGCCATCATCGCGATCGGCAAGAGGGTCCGCCCGCGCAAAACACGAGCAAACGTGCCCTTTCGAATCGGCTCCGAGGATGTCTTGTGCTTGGTCATGGGTGCATGTTTCCGCATGCGGGACAATCAGGGCGTTTTGCGATGCGGAGAGTCCGGAATGCCATGGTATCGAGGTCCATGCAGAGGAGTCGGCCGGCGAGCGGCGTCCCGATTCCGGTGATAAGTTTCACCACTTCCACAGCACCGATGCATCCAGCGGTTCCTGAGACGGCGCCAAGCACGGGGAATCGTCGTTTCCAATCCGGAGGCTTTTCGGCAACGAGGCATTCTAGGCAAGGCGAAGATCCTGGGAGGAACGTGGTGACCTGCGCGTGCATGGCGTACATGGCGCATTCGACCATGGGTTTGCGAGCTTGCATTGCTGCGCGGTTTAACGCGAGACGCTCCTCAAACAAGGGAGCCGCATCCACTACGATGTCAGCCGATGCGACGAGGCGGTCGGCGTTGTCGGGGGAAATGTTTTCGCTCACACCGGTCAGCAGAATGCGCGGATTGAGTTCGAGGAGGCGATCCAGCATCACCTTCATTCGAGGCTTTCCGATGTTGGAATGTGTTTGCAGGAGTTGGCGGTTTAAGTCGGAGGGTTTGAGATTTCCTGCGTGAGCGAGGATGAGGTGCCCGACGCCAGCGGCCGCGAGTTGAAGCGCCACGACACCGCCGACGCCGCCCACGCGGGAAATGAGCACGGTGGCCTGTTTCAGACGGCGTTGGGATTCCTCGGAGAAACCGGGTAAATCGAGTTGCCACTCCGCCGCTGCGAGATCTTCGGACGAAAGTTCAGCGGGGTTCATCGGGGGAGTCGGGTGTGACAGCGGAAATCTGACCGTTCCTGAAGGTGAGCAGTTGGTCGGCCAGAATTCGAGCCTCTGCCCGATGATGAGTGATGTGGAGAACCGTCATTCCGTCCTTTTGGCTGAGCGACTTAAGAACAGGCAAAAGACCTTCCCTTGTCTCGTCGTCGAGGGCGGATAATGGTTCGTCGAGAATGAGCGCCTCGGGCTGTGCTGCGAGAGCTCTTCCGAGTGCGACGCGCTGGCGTTCGCCACCGGATAGACCGTGCGGACGCCGTTTCAGCAGGTGTTGAATGGAGAGTTGCTCCGCGAAGCGGTGAACAAGGTTCTCGCACTGTGATTCTGTTGCTTTGGCAACGCGGGGAGCAAAGGCCAAGTGCTCCTCGACCGTGAGGGTTGGGAAAAGGGCGCCGTCTTGCGGCACGTAACCGATGCGGCGTTGTCCGGGTTCGAGGTGGGTGACATTTCGGTCACCTATGAAAACAGAGCCTGAATCGGGCTGACGCAGTCCGCAGAGGATTTCGAGAAGCGACGTTTTTCCGGATCCCGTTTTCCCCATTAACACACCGTACTTTCCGGTTTCGATGGAGAATGAGATGTCATTGATCCCAAACGATTTCGTGGACCAGCAGATTTTGTGGAAGCGAATCATGGGGTTAGACGCGTTCGCCGGCGCGGCGGATGATGACGAGGACAACGATGGCGAGTAGAACCATGAGGATGCTTACGGCGACGGCGGCTTCGAGGTTGCCGACGCTCAGCTCCAGCCAGACGGTGGTTGGGAGAACCTCTGTTTTGCCGCGGGTTGCCCCTGCGAATACGAGGATGGGGCCAAACTCCCCGAGGCTTCGGGCCCAAGCGACGCTTGCGGCTGCAAAGATTCCGCGGCGCGCAGCGGGGAGCGCCACTTTCATGACCGCCTGCAGTTGCGTGCATCCGAGGGTCATGGCGACATCTTCGGGGCGAGGGGAGAGGTTTTCAAATGTGCCGCGCATGGTGCGCACTGCGAAGGCGCAACCGATGACGAACTGGGCGAGTACAACTCCCTTCACGGTGTACGTGACGCGGGTGAACTGTTCGATGAAGTGACCGAATCGTGTTTGAAACAGGATGAGTAAGGCGAGTCCCATCACCATGGGGGGCAGGACGATGGGGATGTCTAGAATGGCTTCGAGAAGGGATTTTCCAGCGAAGTCTTTTCGCGCGAGAAGGTAACCGGTTGGGATGGCTACTACGACGGAGAGAGCCGCAGTGAGGGTGCAGGTGAGGAGACTCAGCTCGATGGAATGTCTGATTTCTGGATGCTGAAGCGCCTTGAGCAAATCTGCAGGTGTCGCGTATACCGCCGTCGCAGCGATCATTGCGACGATGAAAAGCGCGTAGGCACCGGTGATGGCGCTGAGGGACGACCAGAAGAGAGTTGGAGGGCGGCTCACGGGGGGAGGGGATGCGTCGCGGTGACTGCTACTTTTCCTTCAGCCATTCGGGAAGCACGATCTCTTTGCTTTTGATCGCGCTCTCGTTCCCGCGCCAGAGGAACCCTGCACTCTCGAAGTCGGAGCGGTTTGCTTTGAGAAAATCCAGCAAGCGCAGGGCACTTTGCCGATGGGGCGAGTCTTTACGAACGGCAAACGGTTGAACCGCTTTGGCTCCCGGATGCTTCAGCGGGATGAACTGCAAGTCGGAACTGCTTGCGAGTGCGTTGACCTTGTAAACGATGGCTGCATCAAGCGAACCGGCGCGGAGCTGGTTCACGAGAAAGTCTGCCGTTGGGACTTCGACGACCACGTTTTTTCGGATGCTTTCGAGAAGGCCGGACGATTTCAAGATGCCTCGGGTCATGAAACCCAAGGTGCTCTGTTCTGCGTTACAAATTCCCATTCGGATGCCTTCTGCGGCGAGGTCGGAGAGGGTTTTGATATTTTTTGGGTTCTCCGGTTTTACGACGATTCCGATTTCGGTTTCTGTCAAAAGGATGGCCTCTGGAAACTGTTCAGCCACAGGGGGGACAAAGCAAAGGTCGCAGGCGTAATAGACGTCAGGGAACCGCGGATTGGATGCATCCTCCATGGCCTTCATCGAGGCGCAGAGCACGCCGCAACCATTGAACACCGTGGTCAGCGAGATGCCCTCGCGTTCGGAAAATCGTCGCAGCACGGCTTCCACGGCGGGCCGATTGACGCCGCCACTGTAGAGGATGAGTTCGGGCTGGTCCGACCATGCGTCACCTGCGATGTGCTTGAAGCCGTGTGCTGAGAATGCGGTGCCGCCTTTGGATTCCGCGGCAAGGAAGCGGGCGAATCGGAGGGCTTCTTTTGGCTGCTCGCACGAGGAGAGAACGGCGATGGATGCCTGCTCGGTGTTGTTGGAGAACTCTGGGACGAGTACCGCCTCTAAGCCCCTAAACTGCGCGATGGTAGAATCCCAAATGATGGCTGCGTCGACAGCGCCGAGCGTGAGATCTGCGGCGATTTCGGTCACCGTTGGTTTCATGACGGTTGCTTTTGCTGCGAGCGATTCCCACGAGGGACCGAGCGCCTTTTTGGCAACCTTGCTGACACTTGCGGCCTCGGGGTTTGCGAGGGCGACGCGGACGTCAGCGCGGAGAAGGTCCTGAAGCCCTTTCACCGATTTCGGATTGCCGCTTTGCACGGCGATGACCGGTGCCTGCAGTGCGAGCGGAAAGACTTCGCGAATGACATCGAGTTTTTTCGCCAGAGCGAGGGTTTCTTCATCTGCGGCAACAAACAGATCGCCGGTTTTAACCACCTTCAGTTGGCTGAGGAGGGTGCCTGATCCGCCGAACTGAAAACGGACGCTGGCAGATGTCGTGGTGAGAAAGTCAGAGGCTGCCTGCTCAAGTGGTTTTCGGAGGCCCGCTGCACAAAAAACGGATAGAGACACGGGGCTTGAGGATGATTTTCTCTCGGTACAACCAGGAAGGATTGTAATCGGTGCGAGTGACGCGATGGAGCGAAGGAGGGAGCGGCGTGTCAAACTCATGACGGGGGCAGCTTACGGCGAAGGATCGACCAAGCGAGCACGACCGCGAGGGCGAACCACGCAATCGGGAGTCGCCGCGCTCGTTTCGGGGCTGGATCTTGAGTTGGGGGGGCGATGCGAACGCTCTCGGGGCTTTGGTTCACCGCTGTCTGAGCGGGTGTGTCGGACTCGGTTGCGGGCAGGGGTGGTACGCCCATGGATTGCAACTTCGTGTCCCAGTCAAAGCGGAGCAGTAAATCCCATCCGGGGTTTTGACGTTTGACCTGACAGGAGCATGCGCCGGTCAGGAAGAGTGCGAGTTCTTCGATGTGAGCATCTTCCATGTTTTCGATGGGCCACGCTCCCAGCACTCGGCCGCGGCCGAATACCACGCTGGTCCATGGTTTGCCGGAGTGAGTGATCTCTCGGTCATTCGCGGAGAGCATCGAGAGCAGTGGAGCTTCGTCGTGTTGGGTCGGAATGCGAACCAGCGAGAACGTGGTTCGTAACGCGGGGCCGGGACCCAAGCGGCTCGAGGGATCGTTTGGATCAATTTTTGGTAGCTGGATGACTTTCTCTAGGTACCGAAGTCGTTTGGTAATCGTCGCTGCGGCGCGGTCTGCTCCCGCGGGGTCTCCATTCTCCACCAAGACCCAAACAGCTGCGTCACCGGACAGGATATTCGCGGCGATTTGGGCGCGAGCGGAGGAATGGACAAGCGCGTCCAAGCGAGAACGGTCGAGTGATCCTTTCCAGACTTCAGTACCCGTTCCATCCGTTGCTGGCATGTGAAGGGTGGAGTCGGGCCCCTTGGAGCGAGACACTTCCAGGTTGATACCGCTGGCCGCATCGAGATTCCGAACAAACGCTGCAATATCTGGTTTTGCGGCGTCTTCAGCGCGGAGTTCGAGGTGGTATGGATCGGCATGCCAGCGATCGAGCGCAAAACGGAAAACGGGAATGGTGCATCCGATGCACGTTGCCACGCTGAGGATCAGCGCGGGGATCATGAAAAGCATTCGCACCATTCTGAACACCTTGTTGGTGAAACGGTTTACGGTTTTCCGTAACAGATTACTTTTCCGTCGACGGTGGCCATGTACAGACGGCCTTGGGCGACTGCCATTCCGTCCCACACGGGCGGGCTCTTAAGGCGGATTTCCGAGCCCATACGGCCTGTTTCAGTTGAGACAGCGAACAAACTGGCGCCGCGTTTTCCGTCTAGGGCCTCGTCTTGTTCCTTCAGTTGTTCGAGTACGGACGCATCCTTTTGCGCCATTTTTTCAAAGGCGTATTCTTCGTCGATCATATCGGGTGGACCGGAGACAAAAACGGATTTTCCTCCCATGGCCATCGCGCGGAGCAGGACGGGAACGGGGTGAGCCCAGTTGTGCTGAACGAATGAGCCTTTGTTGGGCGTGGCAGATTTTGCGTCTGGGGCAGGTGCGTTTGCCGAAACGTTGGGTGCGCCGGGTTTGCGTTTGCCGCGCGCAAGGGCCGATTCTTTTCCACCGGCTCGTTGAAACCAGAGGGCAGCGGCGACTTTACCCTTCCCCGTCTCCACTCCGCTCAGCACTCCGTCATTGCCGTTGCCAGATTCGTCCCGCGCGTTGCCGTTATCGAACGTTGCTACAAGGCGCGCGCCTTTCGCGGTCTTGATGGCATTTGCGCTGGTCGCATGGTCAACGATTTCCGATTCGCTGAGGGCGCGACTGAAGACGGCAAACTGATCAATCAAGCCGGTGTAAGGCGCGCCTTTTCCGAACGTGGAAACTTGCGAGTTATTGGCTGCGCCGAGTTGAAGTCCCAGCGCAGGTTGTCCAGTGATCAGTCCCTGAATCTTCTGTTCGGCAGCGGGTTGTCCGTCGACGAACAAACGAATGATTCCTCCATCCGTCAGCACTGCCGCCAGGTGGTGCCATCCCTCATCCAACGGTTTTTGTGCTTCTGCGGTGAAGACGGTTTCCGGCTTGGTGCGGATGGAGAAACCGGGGCGCCCATCCTGAAGCGCGAGCAGGTAACCCATGCGACCGCCTCCGTGCTGCGCCAGCGTGCCGTCACGACCATCGGGCAGAATCCACATCTCGATGGTGAGTGCGGTGTTTCCCACAGGGAGCTTGTCTGAGCTGAATCGAACATTCGGGGTTGTGGCGGGCTCGTTCGCGGCCTTTTTCTTTGGTCCGTCATTTTCCTGCACTTCGACTTCGGGCGCCGATTTTGAAGCGGAGAAGAGTTGGTGCTCCATGGTGGTGGTCCACTTGTAGTACTTCGCCTCGCGTGCGAAGCCGTAAACGTTGTCTTTGTCGTGTACTAAGATGCGGCCTTCCGGCGTGTACTTTCCGGCTTGGTAATATCCGTTGTGTCCTCCCGCAAAACTCTTTCCGTAGACCCAGTAGCTGCGGTGGAACCAGGAGTCGTCGAGGAAGCCCATGGGGGCGAAGAGGTGTCGGCCCTCTCCCTTTTGTGAGCCGCCCTGTTGTGCTGCGCTTCCGCTGATGGGGCCGATGTCGATGCGGGTTCCATCGGGTTTGATTTTCTGGGAACGCAGGTAAAGGAGCGACCCATCGCTGGACAGGATGTCGTTCAGGCCGACGGGCATCTGGAGGGTTTTATGACGATCTTGGAAGTCGCCTCCGGTTTCGGGGTCTTTCTCGTCATAGACCTGCTCGGCCAGTTTTTCGCCAGTGCGCGCGTCGAGACGTACGAAGCGGAGTCCTCCGTCGAGAAACACTGAGCGGCCTGCCACCGCATTGACCGTGTCGTTTTCGACCAAGACGCTTCCGTGGACGGGCCAGACGGATTCAACTTGCTCCCACGCGCCGTGGCGGCGTTCGGAGGGGGCCGCGAGAAAGCGCCAGATGAGCGCACCATCGGTGGCTCGTAAACAGTAGACCCAACCGTCTTTTCCTCCGAAGTAGACTCGGCCTTTGGAAAAGCTGGGTGGGGAGTCAATTCGGGCACCGGCGGTGAAATGCCAGAGTCGTTTGCCTGTGGCGTGGTCCAACGCGTGAAGCGTGTGGGCGTCGACCTGCGCGACAAAGACTTTTCCGTCCGCAATCGAGAGGGCTGAAAGTGGTCCGGGGAGATTGGTTTCCCACGCGGGGGTCATGTCGGAGGCGAGTTCCTGATCGCTGAAGCCGCTTCGTGCGTTGTCGTGCCGATAGGTCGGCCAATCCTTTGCGTTGGAATCGGTTTCGCTGATTGATTGTCCCCATGCGGGGCCGTGTTGCAGGCGTTGTGCGTCGGGGAGCGGTTTCGGATGGGGGGACCCTGTGTTGGGAGCGAGCGCATTCATCCCGTCGAGTTTGGCTTCTGGGTAGCAGGCACAGTTGTGCGGACCGGCGTAGGTTAAGCCGTTTGCAGGAAGAACCCCGTAGAGGCAGGCTCCTCGGACCCAGTGATTAAGGTCCCAGTGTTCTTTATCGAGATCGACGTATTCGATGCCGGTGCGGGACGGGATGATGAACTTTTCGGTGGCCTTGGCGATGTAGCAACGGTGATGGAACCAGTAGGTTCCTTTGGGGACATCTGGGGCGAACCGCTTTTTGATTTCACCGGTGCGCGGGTCTCGACCAGTGAACTCGCCGCTTTGTCCGCCAGAGGTGGTGCCTGCGTTCCAGACGAGGCCGCCGGCCACGATGAGATCTTCCGGTGAGCGGTAGCCTGATTTTTCGTGGGAACCTTCCCAAAGTGGCTTTCCGGAAGCGAGATCGAGTGCGCGTTCGACGCCGTCACCGCCCGCGTAGAGAACGGTTTGATCGTGAATGAGGACGCGCGGGCCGAAGTTGTATTCGATGAGTTTCCGTTTCCCTTGAGCTTCGCTTTTCCA
>JBEEPE010000181.1:0-3589 GCA_041191265.1 Verrucomicrobiota bacterium
GCGGTCGTGACGCGGTCGCGGCTTTCGCGGATGGCGGTGTCTGGGAGTCCCACCACCACGATGGCTGAGTTTCCCTTATGCGCATGAACTTCAACGTCGATTCCAAACCCATCGACCCCCAGAACAGCAGCAGACCGGACAGACACAACCATGCCCTGTCATCGCTCGGCTTTTTTAAACGGACGGGAAAATCGCGGATAGCGGGAGTTGAGCGGGGCGGACTGGATTTGTAGGGTTAAATCCTCTTTTTATGGGTGTTCCAGACGATGATGCGGTCGTTGAGTTGGTTGAGTTGGTTATTCTCGCGATTTCGGAGGACGAGGGACTCTGCGATTGGTTTCGAGCATTGGGCAAGTTGCCGCACAACCTTCGTGAAAACGCGATTCTTCGAATCACCTCCTCCATGGCTGAATCGGACGAGGATCCTGAGTTGATTCGTGCGGTGGGGCGGCTTCAGCACCCTGAGTTCCATCAAATCGTTGCGCGTACGCTGGAAGATTTATCCAACGAGCAATAGCCCCGCTGACTCTCGATACGGCAATGAAAAAGGCGGCCTCCCGATGGAAGCCGCCTTGAATTTGAGCTCAGAGGACTAGCGGAGGAACGCTTCGTGAAGCCCGCCATCGACCGTGATGACCTGTCCGGTTGTTTTGCTCAACCGATTTGAAATCAGGAGGAAGTACGCTTCCGCTTGATCTGCCGGCGTGATGGGCGATTTCGTTAGCGTCCGGTCCGCGTAGAACTGCGCGAGCTTGTTGACCAGCGAATCGGTCTCCTCATCGTCCGTGTACGGAATCGCATATTTCGCGAGCGAACCGATGACGCGGTCGCGGGGGAACATGGCGCTTCCTTTGACCACGGTGGCCGGAGCGACTCCGTTCACGCGCACCGTGGGCGCGAGCTCAATGGCGAGTTCGCGAACCAAGTGGTTTGCGGCTGCTTTGGAGGTGTCGTAGGCAACGCTTCCTTTCTTCGCAACGACGGCGTTGGCTGAAGTGGTTAATACGAGGGCGCCCTTGAGGCCCTGATCTTTCCACGTTTTCGCGGCTTCATCTCCGACGTAGTAACTGCCGGAGACATTGATTTTGAAGGTGAGGTCCCACTTGTCGTCGGGGATGTGTCCGGAGGTGTCGCTGGGAACGAAGATGCCTGCGGTCACGCAGATGTGATCGAACCCGCCGTATGCTAGGGCGACTTGGTCGAGCATGGCACGAACGCTCGCGCGGTCGGTGATGTTGGCGGAAAGTCCGATGGCTGGACCGCAACCGCTGATTCCGGAACCCGCGACGCCGATTCCAATGCCGTACTTGTCGGTGATTTCCTTCGCGGTTGCCTCGGCGGCTGCCGCGTTGAGGTCGACGGCGACAATGTGCGCGCCTTCCTTGACGATGCGATGCGCGGTTTCTTTGCCGATTCCCGAGCCTGCACCGATGACGACGACGATTTGCCGAGCGAGTTCTTTCTCAGCGGGCATGCGCTTCAACTTGGCTTCTTCGAGCAGCCAGTACTCGATGTCGAACGCTTCCTGTTGGGGAAGGGCGATGTACTCATCAATGGCCTCCGCCCCGCGCATGACTTCTACTGCGCAGTTGTAAAACTCTGCCGTCACGCGGGATTCGCTCTTGTCCTTGCCCCAAGCAATCATTCCAAGACCGGGAATGAGGATGACCGTCGGATTGGGGTCGCGCATGGCCGGGCTGTTGGCGTGCTTACAACGGCTGTAGTAACCGGCGTAGTCAGCCCGGTACTGTTCGAGCCCTTTCGCGAGAAGTTCGCGCAACGCCTTCACGTCACCCGAAGCGGGGTCCCACGCGACGTAGAGCGGCTTGATTTTTGTTCGGAGGAAATGATCCGGGCAGCTGGTGCCAAGCTCTGCCAGACGGGGTGCGTCTTGAGAGTTCACGAAACGAAGGATGGCTTCGTCGTCTTGAATCGTTCCGATAAACCGCTTCTGCTGGCTGACTTGTCCGCGAAGCCAGGGAAGAATGGACGCCAGTACTGCATGCCGCTGAGGCTCAGGCAGAGTTTGGTATTTGGCTCCGCCGAACGCTTTGGCGTGTCCGCCTTTCGCCTCGTATTTTGATTCGATGTACGCCGCGGCTTTCTCAATGAACTTCAGTGTGTTGACGTAGCAAACCTTGTCATCGTCGTCCCACGAGATGAAGCCGTGCTGCCCCATCATGATCGCTTTGACGGCAGGGTTCTTCTGCGAGATCTCCTGCATGGCGAGACCGAGTTCGAAACCGGGGCGCATCCAAGGAACGTAATCCATGTCGGACCCGAAAATTTCCTTGGTGAGTTCGAGGCAACGGCGGCTTGCGGCGATTGAAATAATCGCATTCGGGTGCATGTGGTCCACGTGCTTGCCGGGGAGGAAGCTGTGGAGCGGAGTATCGATGGATGAGGCGCGCGGATTCAGGTTGAACGTCGCGTGCGTGTACATGCCCACCATGTCGTCTTCCGCTTGCGATTTAAGACCTTTGTCAGCGCGTGCCGCGTAGGCGGTTTGGAGGGCGATGAGTTTGTCTTGATACAGGGAGGAGAAGTTTTCGCGAGTGCTGGTACGGAGATCGCCACCGGAGCCTTTGACCCAGAGCACTTCGGTGTTGGCACCGGTGAGGGGATCTTTTTCGACGATTTTGGAGGACGTGTTGCCGCCGCCGGTGTTGGTGATGCGTTGATCGCTTCCAAGAAGGTTGGAGCGGTAGACAAGGCGGGCGACGGGATCGAGCGACGCTGCTTTTGCGTCGTCCCAACCATAGTTCACGTAACGGAATGTGCTCATAGACTGATTTTGACTGCGTTTGGTTTAGTTTTTTGTGGAAAAGTTGCAATCCGCGCGTGCTTCAACTTGCGCTGCGGAAGAGGCGGGTCCAGCGCCCAAAAGCCTCGTCCCATCGCGGTTTCGCGGTGTCGGAGGGAGCGAAGGTGCGTAACTCGTCTTGGCAGGAGGCGCGAACCGCGGCGCGGATTTCTCGTAAGTTGCTGAAAACGCCGTCTGTTCGCATTTGGATGGCGGCGTTGCCGAGTGCGGTCGCTTCCGTTGGGCCGGCTACGACGGGGATTCCTGCGGCATCTGCGGTGAACTGATTGAGGAGTACATTTTTGGATCCGCCGCCCACGATGTGCAGCACTTCGAGACGAGTGCCGGTCAGTCTCTGGAGAATCTCCAACACTTCGCGGTAGCGCAGGGCGAGGCTCTCGAGGATGCAACGAGCCCACTCGCCCGGGGATGCCGGGACGGGTTGCGCGGTCCTGATGCATTCGGACCGGATGGTTGCCGTGATGTCGGCTGGGCGAAGGAAGGGTTCTGCATCCGGATCAACGACGCATTTGAACGCGGGAGCGCTTTCCGCAGCTTGGACGAGTTCGGGGATGGTGCAGGGGATGTTTTGTTCGCTGAGTGCTGCTTGGAGTTGTTGCATGAGCCACATGCCCATGACGTTTTTGAGCAGGCGAAACGTTCCGTCCACGCCTCCTTCGTTGGTGAAGTTGTGATGGAGCACTGCGTCCGAGAGGAGCGGTTGCGGAATCTCGACACCGACCAGCGACCAAGTGCCGGAACTGAGATAAGCCCACGAGGCCGAAC
>JBEEPE010000182.1:0-3581 GCA_041191265.1 Verrucomicrobiota bacterium
ATGGCTCCAAACATCCCAACCCCACTCACCACCAACCACCCTCGCCCCCGACCAACCCGCCACTCCTGATACCCACAAACCGTGAGCAGGATGAAAAAACAACACAACGAGGTCGCCCGCTGAATCACGTACGTCACCGACTCAATCTGCATCGGATGAATCACAAAAACCGCCGCAGCAGCGAGCGGCGCCCACTCCCAGCCCGTTTCCCCGTCACGCCCCGCGGCCCCCAACCTTTCAACCCACCGTCGAAGCACCCCCCAAACGAGCAACCCGTTCAGCCCGTGCACCACCACGTTGAAAAACCGATACCCCTGCGGAGAAAACTCGCCCAGCCTGTGATTCAAAAAAAATGTCAGATAGGTCACCGGCCGCATGATGAAGTTCGTCGACAAATCCGGGTCCAACGCGGCCAATCCCGCCCTCCGCGCCAACCCGCCAAAATCTCGGAACAAATCTAGGAAACTTCCCCACTGCGTAAAAATCGGGTTCCCCCTCAAGTACACCTCGTCGTCAAACACCATCGGGTATCCGAGCGTTCCCCCGTAAACCAGCGACAACAGGCCAGCTACCACCCACAAACTAGACGTCACCTCAAGCGGCCTCATGACGATGCGCGTCTCGTTGCCCCCCGCCAACCGACTCCAAATCCACCCGCGCACCCACCGAACGTCGCGCCACCACATACTGCGGAGCCCCATTCATCAGCGAATAAATCCGCCCCACGTACTCGCCAATCAATCCCACCAGCAACAGCGTACTGCCCCGAACCAACCACCCCCAAAAATCCGAAACCTGCCCCCCTCCCGCCAAGTCCCACGCAGCTGCAACCACGCACACCAACCCGCCACCAAAGGTCAGCAATCGAATCGGCCAAACCGAAAAACCCAACGCCATTCGCGTCCACAACCCAAGCAACTTCATCGTCGTGTACCCCGACCTGCCATCAGGCCGCTCATGGTGATCGCAGTCCACCACTCCAATACTCCGCGTCGCCCGTAAAATTAAGGCATCCAAATAGGGCTGCGCCCCCTCGTACCGCGTCACCTCTCGCCGCACCGTTTTCGACAAAACCTTAAAACTCGACAGGTACAACTCCCGAGGCTTCCCCAACGCCACACACGCCGTCCAGTTGTGCAACGCACTCCCCCAGCGCCGGTACCACGGATGACGCCTCACCCGGTACCGAGAGTACACAACGTCAAACCCCATCGCCGCATGACGCAACAGCTTCTTCACCTCCGACGGCGGGTTCTGAAGGTCGTCATCCATGATCACACACCAATCCCCCGTAGCCTGACGTAACCCCGCCATCACCGCGTTGTGTTCCCCAAAGTTTCGCGACAACCCCAAAAACTCCACCACACCCGGATACCGCCCCTGCAACGCCTCACAGACGTCCGCCGAATCGTCCTGACTCCCATCGTCCACCAACACCAACTGCAACCGCTCCACATCCCTCAACTCCGAGATCAACTCCTGACACAACGTCCCAAGAGTCCCTCTCGAGTTGAAAACCGGCACCACCACCGATACCGACCACCCCCCAAACACGTGTCGCCCTTCCGCCTCCCGTACCCCGTCATCCCCAGAAATCACCAACCTCCCCAACACCCGCTCATACGATTGAGGCCCCAGTCCGTCCAACGCCCGCCTCCCCAAATAATACCGTCCCGCCAAAACTTCCCGAATCGCCTCCACAATCCGCTCCGCAGCCTCCCGCTTCATCACGTACCCATGTGCCCCAGACTCAATCGCCAACTCCCCGTGGGTCAACTCATCGTGAATCGATAAAACCACCACCCGCAACTCGGGGCGCTCCTGCAACATCCCCGCAACCAACCCCGAGGAATCCCGGTGCTTCAATGACCAGTCCACCACAGCAACGTCCGGCGCCGCCTCCCGCATCATCACCATCGCATCCGCCTCATTCCCCGCCTCCCCCACCACCTCCAAATCCACCTGCTCCCCCAAGAGCGTCACCAAACCCCGCCGCACCACCGCATGGTCATCCACCACCATCACCCGAAACCGCCGCTCCACCCGCTCCTTCATCAACGCATCCTTCATCCCCACAAAGTACCCCGACCACAACCTCCTCACATCGGGACGCTTTCCTAGTCCATCTAAGGATTCTTCCCCGAAGGGAACAACCCCTATTCCGCGCCCAGCCAATCCTGAAAAGCTTTGACGCTCCACCAGCCCAGCGACTAGTCTCCACAACCCTTTTTAACGCCTCAAAGCGTTGAAAAATCAGGCCGCGCGCTCCGCGCAGGACCCCCCGTGCTGGATCCATCCACCGGCCCCAGCGGATGCTCGGCCAAAGCCATCCATCCATCGTCCCATAGACACATCCAACACTTTACGCCACACCTCTTATGTCCGAAGAACTCTCCTACGTCCTCGTCACCCCCTACTCCATCCGGAAAGCGCGCACCGGCGGCATCGTCTCGCGCCTCATCTCACGAACCGCCCTCGACCTCGTTGAATCCCGACTCTTCGCTCCCAGCAAAGAACTCGTCGAAGCCTACGCCGCAAACATCGTCACCGCGGAAAACCCTGCCGACCGCGAAGCCCAAGAACGCGTCCGCAACTACGTCCTCTCCCACTTCGGACCCACCCCAAACGGCGGACGCCCCCGCGTCCTCCTCCTCGTCGTCAAAGGCGAAGACGCCGTCGCCAAAGTGCGGTCCGTCGTCGGTCACCTCGTCGGTGACCGAACCTCCGGCGAAACCATCCGCGACACCTTCGGCGATTACATCACCGACGCCACCGGTGCCGTCACCTACTTCGAACCCGCAGCCATCGCCCCCCAATCCGCGGAAGCCGCGAAAGCCGATCTCCTCCTCTGGGCAAAATATTCCGACGCCGACGGCGGTGTCGTCGATTGGGCCGTCGACTTCCCCAAAGGCGAGACAACCGAGAAAACCCTCGTTCTCATCAAACCCGACAACTTCCGCGTCCCCAGCACCCGCCCCGGCGGAGTCCTCGATGTCTTCTCTCGGTCCGGCCTCTACATCGTTGGCCTCCAAGTCCTCCGAATGAGCGTCGCGCAAGCAGAACAGTTCTACGGCCCCGTCCTGGACGTGCTCATGGACAAACTTCGCGACCGATCCGGCCAAATTGCGCGCCGCCTCATCGAAGAAGAGTTCAAACTGACCCTCACCAGCGAAACCGAAAAGCAACTCGGTGACCTGCTCGGCCCAGTCAACGGACGCGAAAACTGGGAACAAATCGTCAAGTTCATGGCAGGACGCAAACCTTCCGAATGCCCTGCCGAACTTCGCAACGAACCCGGCACGGAAAAATGCATCGCCATCGTCTACCAAGGCGTCGATGCCGTCCGCAAAACGCGCGACGTGCTCGGACCAACCGACCCATCCAAAGCGCCTCCCGGATCAATCCGTCGCGAGTTCGGCCAGACCATCATGGTCAACGCCGCTCACGCCTCCGATTCCGCAGAGAACGCGGCGCGCGAACTGGGAATCATTCAGTTCGCTCAGAACCGCCTGAAACCCTTTGTTGAATCCTGGTTCTCAAAATAATCACCCCCGCTACCCTTCAGAGGCACAACTTCGGCT
>JBEEPE010000183.1:0-5613 GCA_041191265.1 Verrucomicrobiota bacterium
GAGGTTGCGCATGAGCGGGCTACGGGTTGGGACGGGTTGCGTGGAGTTCCTTGAGCATTTCGAGGAGGGCTTCGGTGAGAATGCGGGAGGCGTCTTCTTGAACGTTGTTGGTGCCGAGCCACGTTTCGTAGCCGCCGAGGCGATGTTGTTCAACGGTGGGAAGGTAGCCATGGCGACCGTTGGCGAGGCCGACAACGACCGTGTGCTGGAAGGGGCTGCGTTGTTTGAGTTCGAGGCCCATTTCGACGAAGGCTTCGAACGGGATGCCGCAGAGCGCGGTGTCGCCAATGCGGATGGCTTGCAGTTTTACCGTGAGCGACTCGTCTGGGCGTTCTGCTGCGCGGAGGGTGCTATGGGCGTAGTTTTGAGCGAGGCGAGGGAGTTGTTCGATGGCGTCCTTTGCTTTTACCGCGAGGAAGGACTTTGCTTGGGCGACGTCTTCTTCGGAGGGGCGCCGGTATTTCAGGGTAACATTCCGCTCGGCCATGGCGATTTGGACATCGCTTCTGTGGCGCTCGATTTTGCGGAGGGCGGTCCATGCGGCGTCGGCGGTTTTTTGAGCGACGATACGGATTTGCTCGAAGGGCTCGCGTGGGGGGCGGGTGATGCCGAAGGGGATATTGTTGATATCGCCGGAGGCTCCGTTGGAGAGCATGGCGACGAAGTTGGCGGGGTTCCCGACGCGGGAGGGGAAGACGCGCGCGAACTCGCCGAAGTAGTCGGCCGAGATTTGCGCCTTTGGTGACCCGCCAACGTAATGGAGTGCGTAGTTGGCGTAGAGGGCGAGTGGGTGGCGTTTGGTGTCTTGGAGGGAGAGGATGTTGACGTCGGGATCGGTGGGGCCGGCGGGGCGATCGAGCACGTCGGGGCTGGTGCCTGGGTTCATCTTAACCGTATCCAGTTTGCCGAAGGGGTTGAGGGGCATCTTGCCGGGTTTGAGGTACCAGCGCCGGTTGAACACTTCGTCAGGGAGCGGGTGTGAAGCGGAGCCGAACGCGGCCGGCTTAAGCGATTGATTGGCGCGAACGATGGAGTCGGCAACGCCTTCAACGAAGACTTTGCGGTACGCGACCGCGGGAGCTGGGCCTTCTTTTGGATGGGAGGGACCGCTGTGGGTGTGGGTCGAAGAAATCAGCATGCGATGCGACGGGATGCCAGTCTTCTCTGAGGCGATGGATTTGATTTCGTCGAGCACTTCGGGACCCGCGCCGAGGGTGTCGACGATGGTGATGGAGATGCGAGTTGTCCCGTCATCCAGCACGATGGAGCGGGCGTGGAGCGGGTCGTGGGCAGTTTCGGCCATGTTCGCTGAGAACCCGCCGGGCATGTTGAGCGGAAACTCTTTTGGAGTGATGTCGGACGCTGCGGCGCCAGCAGAGAGGGATGGGGCGGCGCAGGGTGCGCTGAGGGGGAGAGCGAGGGAGATCGCGAGGAGGGAGGTGAGGCGTTTCATGGGGGGGCGAAGGATGGAGGTGGGGGAATCGTGGGCGTTAGATGCGGATAAAGAAGCGATTGCGATACAGGTAGAAGCACAAGAGCCAGAGGGCGGCGAGGGTGACAGATCGCTCGGCGACGATGCCAAAGGTTCCGCTGAAGAGGGAGGTTCCGAGGTAGGTTTTTGCGGTCGTCCGAATCCACGGGCTGAGCAGTTGCGCTGCGAGGTAGATGGCAATTGAGTTTATGCCGACGATTTGCAGCGGACGGCTCCACGTTTGGAGTTTGCGGAGGTCGATGATCCAGTAGAACGCGGCAAGCAGGAGGGTTGCGATTCCGCCGCTGTAGATGGCCCAGGATGGCGTCCAGATACGTTTTACGAGGGGACAGCAGGTGAATCCCAAGGTGACTCCAAGGATGACGCAAAGAGTGCCTTGGCGGAGGAGGGCGCGCGTTTTTTGAGCGGGCGATGCGTCGGATCGGAGGAGTTCGCCGCTGAGGAGGCCGAGTGTCATCGTGATGATGGACGGCACAAAGTTGAGTGTTTGGTAACCGCCACTATTGAACACGAAGGGTTTGTCACGGGGGAAGAGGTTGAGGAACCAACGGTCGAACCATGCTGCAACATTCGCATTCATGTTCCAGTGGCTGAAGAAGCCGGGGAGGAGGACTTGATCGAGTTGGTTCACTTCGATGCCGTAGCCAGACGAGATTTTTTGCTCATCCATTGGGCTGAGGTTCTCGAGGTTCAGATTTGCGAGCGTGGAAGGGTAGAGGACGAAAGCGAGCCAGCAGACCAATGCGATAGCGGCGATTGCTGTGCATTGGATTTTGATTCCTCGGTTTGCGAGGAGTTTGAGTGCGGGGTATCCCAACCCAATTTGGCAGAGCACATTGGTAAAGATGAAATCGGGATGGGGTTTTGATCCGGTGGCGAGGAAGACGCCGAGCCCGATGAGGATGAGACTTCGGACGATGGTGTGACGGAGTTGAGACGTGTGGCTCTCGCCGATGGCGTTTCTTCGAGCTGCAGAAAAGGGCAGTGCGACGCCGACCATGAACATGAAGCAGGGTTGAATCATATCCCACGCGCCTCCACCGACCCAGAGAGCGTGGGAGGTATGGAACTTCAAAACCTGCCAGAGGGTGGACTCGGGAAAGGACTCCGCGACTTTTGGTAGTCCGAACCCAGCGGAGGCCATGAACAACATGATGAGGCCTCGGAAGGCATCGAGCGATTGGAGCCTAGCGGGAGGGGTGGTTTCTGTTGCGTTCATGGTCGTGGCTGGGTTGGGCACCGACAAAAATGGGGGCGGCTTGCGAATCAGTTTTTTGTTTTGGGGCAAACGCGAGTTCGCGACTCCGCGTTCTCGTTAATGTTTCACGCAGAAATCCGTCTCTAGGGCAATGTGTGACGGTCTCCTCGCGGTTGGTTAGCCGAAGAGGGCGCCGACGGGGGTGCCGCCGTCGGTGACGGGAACGGGGCGGGTTCCTGCCATCAGGTCTTTGCCTTGGTCGACCTGAAGTGCGGCGAGGATGGTGGCGTGGAAGTCGGGAATGCTGACCGGGTTTTCAACCACTTTTTTCGCGAGATCATCCGTTACCCCGTACGCGCCATGGTGTTTGAGTCCGCCTCCTGCGAGAACCATGGAGAACGCGGTGCCTTGATGACCGCGACCGCCGCGACCGTCGAACTCGGGTGGACGACCGAACTCGGTGGCGATGACGATGAGCGTTTTTTCGAGGAGACGATGATTTTTCAAATCCTCGATGAGGGCTGCGAAAGCGTTGTCGAGTTCGCGGATGAGGGTGTGTTGGTTATTGATGCCCTCGTTGTGAACATCCCAGCCTGCGCCGTTGATGAAGTTGAGGTTGTGGGACACTTCGACGAATCGAACACCGCCTTGGATGAGACGCCGTGCGAGCAGGCAGCGTTGTCCGAACTCTCCTCCGTAGGACGAACGGACGGTTGATGATTCCTTGGAAAGTTCGAAGTGGCGCATGAACTCAGGTCCGGCGAGTCGGAACGCTTCGCGCTGGGCGTCGGCGTAATCGGCGAGGGCGGTTCCGTCGTTGGCTTTGGGTGCAATGGATTGGAGGAGTTCGCGTCGACGTTGTTGCGATTCGTCGGCCACCCCGGGTGGCTTGGTGAAGCCTGCTGGGCCCGTTTCGGTGTCCACGAGATAGACGTACCCGTCCTTGATTCCGAGGAACCCTGGGCCACGGCTCACGTTGGGGTAGCCGATGAGCATATACGCTGGGACGGAGGGATTTGCGGCGCCGCGTTTGTGTGCGACGATGGAGCCGATGGACGGGTAGATGGCGTTGCCGCTGACCATGCGTCCGGTGTGGACGAGGTTGGTGGCGAAGGCGTGTTCGTCGATGACCTTGTGGTTGACCGAGCGCATGACGGTCACGTGTTCCATGAGGCGAGCGGTGCGGGGCAGGTGTTCGCACAGTTGGACTCCTGGAACGGAGGTATCGATGGCGGGGTAGAGTGAGCCGGGTTTTTTGGTGGAGGCTTTGTTATCGCCGAGGGCTTTCGGGTCGAAGGTATCGGCGTGGCTCATGCCGCCGCCGAGCCAGATGAAGATGCAGTGTTCTGCTTTTCCTTTGACTCCCTGCGTGGAGAGTTCGGCGAGGAGCGGGGTGCAGAAGGGTGCTAGGCCGAGGGTTTTGACGAAGTGTCGACGGTTCATGGCATCAGGGGGTGAAAAGGAATTCGGGACTATTTAGGAGCGCCCAGAGAGCGTCCTCTGCTTTGGCGCGCCACTCGTTTGAGAGGAGGGGGGTGGGTGGTTCGCCGCGACGCGAATCCGCTTCTTGTGCTTGCCTTACAATGGTTGCATCCGCGTCGAGGTGATTGGACCACGAAACGTAATAGGCTGGTTTGCGGGGTTTAGCTTCGGCGGATGGATTTTCGTTTGGCGCGGTTTTGCGTTGATCCCAGCCCTGTGCGAGGAGGGAGGTGAAGTGTGCTTGTTCCTGGGACCGTGGGGCGCGAGTCAGGACGCGAAGGAAGAGTCGGGAGATAAACTCGTCGGGCGAGGCACATTCGAGAGCGAGTTTGGTCACGGCGTGGTCTTCGCTGAGGCGGGTGAGCCAGAGTCCCATGGTTCCATTCCCGAGGATGGCAGGTTGTAGGGAGTTGGGAGCGGATTCGCGCTCGGTGAGTGGGTCGGGTCGGCTGGAGCGCCAGCCGAACGCGTGGAGAACGTCGCAAACGGCTTGGATGCGCGGGAGGGCAAGGCTGGGACGGTCTCGTTCGTTGGACGTGGAGGTGAGCATCCACGCGCGGCTTGGATGTCCGAGGGTCACGGAGTTTCCGGTGTCGCGGATGCTGTCGATGTCGAGACTGGCCTCCTCAGTTCGGAAGGATTTTCCGGCGGCAACGAATGCGGAGTCGACGATTTGTTCAGCCGTCAGGCGGCGCGCGGAGGGTGCAGTGAAGAGTGGGCTGGGCTGTTTGAGGGAGAGGTCATTTGTCCGCTGGTAGGCGTGGGAGGAGAGAATGAGTTTGGTCACGTGGCGCGCGTCGTAGCCGGATTTGACGAGTTCGCATCCGAGCCACCGCAGCAGTTCGGGGTGCGAGTTTTTGGAACGTTCCCAGTCCCACGGTTGGTCGACGATGCCGCGTCCCATCACTCTGGCCCAGATCCGGTTGGCCATGACTTGAGCAAAGCGCTCGTTTTGCGGTGCGGTGATGAGTGCCGCGAGACGGTCGCGCGTGTCCTCTGGATTTTGCGCAAGAGCATCTGCGAGAGATGGTTTGGCGAAGTCGGGGAAGGGCCACTGGGGTTCGACGGTGGCGCCGGGTTCGAGGGTGACATCGATGAGCGGTTTCCGTCCGCCTTCGCGGAGTTTCTTCATGGAGACGCTGCTGGTTGCGGGGACCTTGACGCCCTTTGTGTTGAGCATGGCTGCGAGGGCGAAGACCTGTTCTTGTTTTGACGTGTGAGCAGGTGAGTCGTGGCAGCGTGCGCACTTGGTTTCAACGCCGAGGAAGGCGGTGGTGACGACGGTGGCTTTTGCGGCGAGTGGGACGTCGTTTTGCGATGCGATGCCGAAGCCTGCGGGGCCGCCGTCTTTGGAACTGCCACCGAGGTGGAGGAGTTCGGTGACCATGAGGTCGAGCGGTTTGTTATCGAGGAGGGATTCGTGAATCCACCAGCGGAAGGG
>JBEEPE010000184.1:0-9295 GCA_041191265.1 Verrucomicrobiota bacterium
AGGATGCACACGGAGGCGCGCATTTTGCGGACGATTTCGTAAGGGGCGGTGGTTTTGATGGACTCAGCGTGAACGGTGACGGTGCCGCTGGCGCGTTCTACATGGGCTCCGAGGTGGGAGAGGATTTGGAGCATGTAGTGGATGTCGCTGAGGTCAGGGACTTGGTGGATGACGCAGCGGGAGCGGGTGAGCAGCGTGGCGGCGAGGATGGGGAGGGCGGCGTTTTTTGAGCCGGAGATGCGAACGGTTCCGGAGAGGCGTGAGCCGCCGTGGACGAGGATTTTATCCATGCGAGGCGAGGACGAAGCGTTGGCGGCCTTGGAGGTCGCGCAGGGGGGTTACGTTGGTGAAGGATTGGTGGGTTAGCAGGTTACAGACGCGTTCGGATTGGTCTTCACCGATTTCGAGGGCGAGGAGGCCTTGGAGCAGGGGGGGATGTGTTTTGGATGCGATCTCTTCGATGAGGGGGCGGATGAGGGTGAGGCCATCGGGGCCGCCATCGAGGGCGAGGTGCGGATCGCGTTGAACTTCTCGGGAGAGGGTTGGGATTTCGCTGGAGGGGATGTAGGGGAGGTTTGCGACGATGAGTTGGAAGGTTTCTGAGAGGGGGGTTGCGAGCGAGCCTTGGTGAAAGGTGACGCGGGAGGAGAGTTCGAGGGCGGCGGCGTTTTCTTGGGCGAGAGCGAGGGCGTCGGCTGAAATATCGACGGCGTGGGCTTCAGTTTCGGGCCAGATGGCGGCGAGGGAGAGGGCGATGATGCCGCTCCCTGTGCCGATGTCAGCGATGCGGGAGGGCGGGTTGCTGGCGAAGTGCGGGTGATCGCGGAGGAGGCAGACGAGTTCTTCGGTTTCTGGGCGTGGGATGAGTGCGCGGGCGTCGCAACGAAAGGATTTTCCGAGAAAATCGACGGTGCCGAGGAGGTGTTGGAGTGGTTCTCCGGCGGCGCGGCGTTTGACGAGTTCGCGAAGTGGGGCGAGGACCGATTCGCCGAGGGGTCGATCGAACTCGGTGTAGAGTTCCATTCGACTTTTTTTGCCGAGGGTGTGAGCGAGAAGGTGTTCGATGTTGAGGCGCGGACTTTCGACCTCGTTTTTCGCGAAGTAGCTGGTGGTGGATTGGATGACTTCGAGAACCGATTTCATGGCCGAGCTTAGCTTGCGGCGAGGTCGGCGTTGGCGAGGCGGTCTGCCATGTCGGCCGAGTGAAGCGTCGAGATCATCTCCGCGATTTCACCTTCCAAGAAGCGGTCGAGGCTGTAGAGGGTGAGTCCGATTCGGTGGTCGGTAACGCGATTTTGGGGGAAGTTGTAGGTGCGGATTTTCTCTTCGCGGCCGCCGGTGCCGACCTGGCTTTTGCGTTGGGCGGCGTATTTCTCGGCTTCTTCGCGCTGCTTTTGTTCGAGGAGTCGGGAGCGCAGGATTTGGAGCGCTTTTTCCTTATTCTTCTGTTGGGAGCGCCCGTCTTGGCAGCGGACGATCATGCCGGTTGGGATGTGGAGGACTTGGACTGCGGAGTCGGTTGTATTGACTCCTTGGCCTCCTGGGCCGCCGGCGCGGCACACTTCGATGCGGAGTTCGTCGGCTTTGAGTTCGAGGTCCACTTCTTCGGCTTCAGGGAGGACGGCGACGGTTGCTGTGGAGGTGTGGATTCTACCTTGAGCTTCGGTGGCGGGGACGCGTTGGACGCGATGGACGCCGCTCTCGTACCGGAGTTTGCGGAAGACGCCCTCGCCGCTGACTTTGAAAATGACCTCTTTCACGCCGCCGAGTTCTCCTCCTGAGGATTCGAGGGGCTCGATTTTGAGTCCGATGGTTTCGGCGTAGCGGGAGTACATCCGGAACAGGTCTGCGGCGAAGAGGCCGGCTTCGTCGCCGCCGGTTCCTGCGCGGATTTCGACGATGGCGTCACGGTCTTCGTTGGGATCTGGCGGGAGGAGCGAGATTTGGATTTCTTTTTCGAGGGTGGTGACTTGCTCTTCTAGGAAGGGAATCTCGGCGGCGGCCAGTTCAGCGAGTTCGGGGTCTGAGCCGGTGACGAGTTCGCGATTTTCGGCCAGTTCCGACTGCTTTTTCTGCAGGGTGCTCCACGATTGGAGGAGGGTTTTGAGCCGGTTGTGTTCGCGGAGGATGTCGCGAGCTTGGGCAGGATTTTTGAAGATATCCCCTTCAGACACGATGGCGTCGAGTTCGTTGAAGCGATCTTGTTTTTTCGAGACCAGAGGGCCGAAGTCCATAAAGGGGTGCAGGAGGGAAGGGTTGAGAAGGGGTGGAGTTTGGGTCAGACGGGGCGAACGGGCAAAAGCAAAACGGTGAAGGCGACGTGGCCTTCACCGTTTTGTAAAAACCGGAAGCGATCCCGAGGGTGGGAAGCAACCGGACAAAGCTGGGTTGTTCCTCGGAAGAAACGGTTTCCGAAAGTCTGCAAGCTAGATTTTCTTACGCCGCTGAGTCGTCGAACCGAAGCGTTTGGCGAACTTTTCAATCCGGCCTGCGGTGTCGACGAACTTCTGTTCTCCGGTGAAGAATGGGTGGCAGGCTGCGCAGATCCCGATTCGGAGGTCGCGGCGGGTGGAACCGATGGAGTAGGTGGTCCCGCAGGCACAGGAAATCGTCGTGGTTTCGTAGCGGGGATGAATGTCTGCTTTCATAAAAAGGGAAGGTAGAAAGTACCTCTCTTGGGTGAGGGTGCAACACAAAACGCAACGGGGTTCATCGCGTTGCGTTTTGTGTTTGGGGAGTTTTCCGCACGGTCTCGGGATGTCGGGCGAGGGGGGGAGTTGGGTTGCCAGTCGGCGTGGATATCGGAAGTTTGTGTTCAGGCATGATTCTGTTTTTGGCGACCCATGATTTGCGGATGCACGACAACCCAGCGTTGGCTGCGGCGCTGAGGTGTTCGGAGGAGCGGGGCGAGCGGTTGCGGGTGGCGTGGGTTCGTCCGGATGGGTGGGGGGGCGAGGGGCTTTACGGAATCCCTCGCTTTTCCGCGGGCCGCAAGCGGTTTTGGGAATCGTCGTGGAGCGCGTTTGCTGCGGCGTGTCGTTCCCGCGGGTGGGAGGTGAGCGAGGGAGGCGGGGAGCTTTTTACGGAGGAATCGGGTGCGCCGGTGGCGGTTTTTGTTAGCCGCGCATTTTCATGGAACGAGAGGGTTCGAGAGACGGGGTGGAGTGAAGGGTGTGCTCGGCGCGGGGTGAGTTTTTGCGTGGTGGAGGGGCATGATTTGTTTGCCGAAGCGGGTTTGGGTTTCCCGCTGGAGCGGTTTCCCGAGACGTTTACTCCGTTTCGCGGGCGAGTGGAAAAGTCTGGCGTGATTTTGGGGGAGGCGGAGGGAGGGGAGGGCGAGCTGGGGGTGGATGATGAGGGGTTGGCTGGGCTTGGCGATGGTGCGGACAGTTTTCCGTGGGGCGGCTCGGAGCGGGAGGCGTTGGAGCGGTTGCGTTGGTATGTTTGGGGGAGTGAGGGTTTGCGGAGGTACAAGGAGACGCGAAACGGGCTGATGGGGAGCGCGTTTTCGGGCAAGTTTAGTCCGTGGTTGGCGACGGGTGCTCTGTCGGTTCGGCGGATTTGGCGGGAGACGTTACGGTATGAAAGGGAGTTTGGAGCGACGGACGGGACGGTTTGGATGCGGGTGGAGTTGTTGTGGCGCTCGTATTTTTTGTGGAATGCCCGGTTGCGCGGCACCGCGCTTTTTCGGCGGTCGGGGTGGAATGGGCGTTCGGCATCGCGGGGTGCGGATGGGGCGCACGATGCGGGTGCGTTTTTGGAGTGGTGTGAGGGGCGGACGGGGGACGGGTTGGTGGATGCAGGGATGCGTGAGTTGGTTGCGACGGGGTTTATGTCGAACCGAGTGCGGCAGAATGCGGCCTCGTTTCTCATTCACGAGTTGGGCTGTGATTGGAGGGCTGGAGCAGCTTTTTTTGAAAGCCATCTCCTTGATTACGAGGCGGGGAGCAATTGGGGGAACTGGGCCTACATTGCAGGGGTTGGGAGTGATCCGAGGCCGGTGCGGCGCTTCAACACGCGGGAACAAGCGGAACGGTATGACCCTGATGGGGGGTACCGCCGCCGATGGTTGGGTGGGGCGTGCGGTTGATGTTTGGGGATCGAGACGGTTCGGTGCGTTTACGGGGCGAGTAAGATTTTTCCGAACAGCCCGCGTTCGAGTTGCATTTCGTGCGCACGGGCGCCTTCCGTGAGGGGAAGTGTCGTGTGAATGGGCGCCGTGAGTTTTCCGTCAACGAGCAGCCGTGCAATCCGGGCGTGGGCAGCGGCGAGAGCTGGCGCGGGGCAGCGCATCAGCATGACGCCGCGGAGGGAGGCGTTTCGCGCCATGAGATCGCGCGGGAGGATGGTGGCGGTTCCGCGGCTTCCGACAACGAGAGCGGTGCCTTCTTGGGCGAGGAGGCGGAGATCGGCACCGAGGTGATCTTGTGCAGCGGTTTCGAGGAGTAGTTCCACTCCTTTGCCGTCGGTGATTTGAAGCACTTGATGCTCGATGGTTTCAGGGGGTAATGCGGAGTCGATGACGTGGTTGGCGCCGAGCAATGTGGCGAGTGAGGCCCGCGCAGCAGGGCTGCCCGCAATCGCGATGGGTTTTGCTTTTGCGTCGAGGGCGAGTTGGATGGCGGCGAAACCGACGCCTCCGCCGGCGCCTCGGACGAGCACGTGTTGGGAGGGGGTGAGAGAGGCGTGATGGAAAAGGGCGATTGCCGCGGTGGCGTAGGGGATTCCTAGGGCGGCTCCGGTGTCAAATGCTGTGCCTTCGGGAAGGGGGAAGATTTGGTTAGGCAGGCAAAGCGCGTACTCTGCGCAGGTTCCGGAGAGACTGCCGGCGAGGTAGACGCGGTCGCCGGGCTGCCAGTTGGTGATGGAATGGCCGACTGCGGTCACTACGCCGGCTCCGTCGTGTCCGGGCGTGTAGGGGAGCGGCGGGAGTGCGGCATAGGCTCCGCTGCGGATGTAGGTATCGACCGGATTGATTCCGGCTCGATGGATTTTGATGAGAACTTCTCCTGGGCTGGGAGTTGGAGTGGGGAATTCTTCGAGGACGAGATTGGATGCGGGGCCAAAGGTGTGAAGGCGGAGGGCTTTCATGGCGTCGGGATGATGGGAGACGGCGAGATGAGGTGAACGGTGTTTGAGGGTCGGTCGGAGTTCTTGCGGTGTGTACGCCGAGCGGGGTGTTTGCGCGTGTGGTTCGAGAGGAGGCAAGTTTCGTTTGAAGGCTGAAGTCAGATGGTTGCTAGGATTTCTGGGGGGTGACGGAATCGGCGCGATTTTTGAGTTCGTCAGACTCTGAAATCGGCGTTTGGGAGCGTGGATCCGTTGGCGTGGTCGAGTCGTTCGGGGAGCCAGCGGGTCATGACTCCGCGGATGCGAAGGTCTTCACCGGTTCGAGCATGATGGACCCAGCGGAATCGATTGTTTCCGAGGGGGTTGAGAGGATTGGAGGTTTGGATGGCTGCGGGGGCTGCTCCGGCGAGGACGGGTGCGATGTAGATGCAGGCTTCGTCAACTAGGCCTTGTTCGAGGAAAGCGCCGGAGAGGATGCCTCCGCCTTCGAGGAGAACGGAGTTGACGCCGAGGGAGGCGAGTTCGGTGAGGGATTCGGCGAGGGATTTTCCGGTGTGGATGAGGGTTCGGTTGCGGTGTGAGTCGGTGAGGAGGTGGAGGTCTGGGGGGAGAGGGCCGTTTTTGCCGGAGCAGAGGACGACGCGCCAAGGTTGTTTTTTCCCTTCTGGAATGGGGACGTGGCGGATTGTTAGCGAGGGGTTGTCGATGCGTGCGGTGGTTGCGCCGATGAGGATGGCATCGACTTCGGTTCGGAGGCGGTGGGTGTCGAGGAGGGATTCGTCTCCGGTGATGCGGGTGGGTTGTCCGTGTTGAAGGGAGATTTTTCCGTCGAGGGTCATGGCGCATTTCCAGATGACCCAAGGGAGGCCGGTGGTGATGCGTTTGAAGAAGGCGCGGTTGAGCCAGAGTGCTTCGGTTTCGAGGATGCCCCATGCGGTTTCGATGCCTGCGTTGCGGAGGGCTTGGATTCCTGCGCCGGCGTGTGCGGGGTTGGCGTCGAGACAGGCGACGACGACGCGTTTGATGCCGGATTGGATGATGGCCTCGGTGCAAGGGGGGGTTCGTCCGTGGGTGGAGCAGGGTTCTAGGGAGACGTAAAGGGTGGCGTTTTTTGCGTCGGCTGGGTGTGGGAGGTTTTTGAGGGCCTCGATTTCTGCGTGGGGGTGGCCGGCGGCGTGGTGCCACCCGCGAGCGAGGATGGTTTGGTTGTGCGCGATGACGGATCCGACGGCGGGGTTGGGGGCGGTGAGGCCGACGCCGCGTTGGGCCTCGGCGAGGGCGGCCTGCATGAGGGGAGCGTCTTCCGAGTGGAGCGCGCCCTGGTGGGGTGTCTGCATGGAATCAGCGCCGGTTGGGGGTTTCGCCGCGGAGGAGAGCGGAGATGGCGTTGAGGTGGTGCGGTTGGATGGTGACTGCGTTTTCTGGGCGGTTGGTGGCTGCGGGTGATGCTTCGGGTGAGAACTGTAAGGATTGGATGCGGATGACGGCGGATTCTTTTTGAAAGCGGCCGCCGACGCGAACGGGGTTGCCTGATGAGTCATCGATCCAGAGGCGGAGGGATGAGGTGGTGAGTTCTGGGCCGAGGAGTTGGGCGAGTTCTGGCATGACGCGGACGTCGACGAGGCGGGCGGTCTTCCCGAGAAAGTCGGCTTTGCCGGAGTCTTTGGCGTCGAAGAGCATGGGGAGGAGGGCAAGGATTTTGCCTGGGACGGGGATTTGCATGGGGCGCACGAGCATGGGGAGGTCTGTGCGTTTTGGGGGGGATACTTGGTCTGGGGATTCGAGGGCTTGGACGAGGGGTTGGATGAGAGAGGCTGGGGCGGCCCAGAGGGTGTTACCGTCGCGGCCGATTTGCAGGACACTGTTTGAGGTTTTGGTGGAGAAGACGGCTTTTTTTGGCGGGGCTAGGATGATTTCGAAAGAGGGCAGGGGGTGTTGAAACTGGTTTGAGCCGAGAGCTTCGATTTCGGCTTTGAGGGTGAGCGATCGTGATTTTCCTGTGGGCGGGTTTGCGAACAGGTCGAGGATGGGAAGGAGGGTGCGTGCGGCGTCTTGCAGCGGCGGGGTGGCTCCTGGGATTTGCGCGGGTGCCGGGGAAGTGCCGACGAGAAGGGTGAGAGCGGTGAGGATGAGGAAGTGGAGGGTGGATCGATGATTCACGAGTTTGCCTTTCGGGATGGTTGAATCGGTGCAATAACGAACTTCGGCATGCACTCGACGACCTTATTCTTTCCCCCGGTTCTGGCAAACAGCGATGGAGGGCTCATCTATGCGTTTGAGCAGTCGACGGCGCCTGGCAAGGCGGTGTTGATTGCGCTGATGCTGGCTTCGGTTTTTTCGTGGTCGGTGATGGTGAGCAAGTTCCGGTTATTGAACTCTGTTCGAAAGCATCGAGGGGAGTTTATTGATGTGTTTCGTTCAAACCGAGATCCGTTACATTTGTATGCGGGTGGTTTGGCATTTCCGGGGGCAGCGGCGTATGCGGTGTACGAGGCGGCGTGCCGAGAGTTAGCGTTTCAGTTGTTGGGGGATGCGGAGGTGGATGGGACGTTTAAGTATCGGGTGGAGAATAGCGAACCGATTTCGCCGTCTCAGATGCGGGTGGTGAATGCGGCGATGGATCGCGCGGTTGGTGAGACGTCGTTACGGTTGGAGTCACAGATGATTGTGTTGGCGACGGCGGTGAGCGGGGCTCCGTTCATTGGGCTGTTGGGAACGGTTTGGGGGGTGATGGAGACGTTTGCGGATGTGGCGAAAGCGGGTTCTGCGAGTTTGTCGGCGATGGCTCCGGGAGTTTCGGCAGCTCTGATCACAACGGTAACTGGTCTGCTGGTGGCGATTCCCGCGATGTTTGGCTATAACTATCTGGTGACTTCGCTTCGGGGTACGCTGGTTGATTTGGATAACTTTAGCGGTGAGTTGGCTAGTGCGATTGAGCACTTGTACGTTGACCATGGTGAGGGGCGTCGTCGGGGCGGAGAGGGGCACTAAAACCTGAAATCAACCTAGGAGGAGCGCGATGAGACGCCGTTTTTCAGATCGACATAGCATGCACACGTTAAATGAGTTAAACGTGACGCCGTTGCTGGATCTTGCCTTTGTGCTGTTGTTAATTTTCATGATTACCACCCCGCTGATGGAGAATAGTACGGACTTGGTGTTGCCGTCGGGGGTTTCGGAGGATCAGGTCGTTGATCCAGTGAAAGTGCAGACTGTGTCTGTGTTCCGCGACAATCAGTTAACGCTGAATGCCAAGCCGATTGGGGAAGCGGAGTTGGTCGCAGCGCTTCGCGCGTTACGCGCTACGAAACCCGATTTGGCGGTGGTAATTCGGGCGCACAAGGAGCAGTCGGTTCAAAAGTTGTCGGACGTTCTGGATTTGGTGAAGTCCTCTGGGGTGACAAAAGTGGGTTTTGTGAAAGCTCCGGATGGGATGTGATGAGATTTGTGCCGTGATGTTGAGATGACGGTATGACGTTGTCCGAAAACAGCTTCAAACGAACGTCGGTGTACGTTGCGGCAACGCATTTGGCGTTTCTGGTGGGGTTGTTTGTGTTTTCGCGCCTGCATTTCGAGGCTCCGTTGAATCCTGAAACCGTGGTTTGGTTGGACGGTGGCGGGGGTACGGGGGGTGATGGGGTGGAGGCAGGCGATGCAGGAGCGCTTCCGCCTCCGGTTCCGCCGCGGCCCGGCAGTGAGGCTGATTCGGACGACATTGCCTTGCCTCCGGTGAATCGGGTGTCGGCGAAGACATTGATTCGCTCCTCTGTTGAGGAAAAACCTTTGTCCCCGCAGGGATCGCTGGATGCGGGGAAGAGCGAGATTCAAGTGGAGGCGAAGAAGCCGAAGGAGGAGGTGAAGAAACCGGAGGTGAAAAAGCCGGAGAGCAAACCGAAGGAGGAGGTGAAGAAACCGGAGGCGAAAAAGCCGGAGAGCAAACCGAAGGAGGAGGCGAAGAAACCGGAGGCGAAAAAGCCGGAGAGCAAGCCGCAGGTGGTCAAGAATGGTGCGAAGGCGGAGGTTGCGAAGGCGACGGCGGTGAAGTCGAAGGAGGGCGAGGGTAAGGAGATTCCGAAGGCTTCAGCGGCGGGCTCTGGCGGAGCGATTGCGAAGGCCGTTTCTGCAGGGGGTGGTGTTGCGAAGGCGACGGCGGTTGGGGCGGGTGGAAGCGGAGGGAGTGGGGGAAAGGGAGGATCTCCCGGATCAGGTGGGGGGAGTGGTGGAG
>JBEEPE010000185.1:0-7620 GCA_041191265.1 Verrucomicrobiota bacterium
CCAAAAATGTCCCCACTCCGAATACCTCGCAAAATCGGGTGCCCCGCCTGTCCCTCGACAAGAAGTCCCTTCGTCGCCTGACGACCATGACCGCCGTGGTGGTTAATCCACGTCTCCCCGAGTACCTGCCGCCCAAAGCCGCCCTCATACGCCGTATCCTTGTTGTTCCACCCAAAGCGCTTGTATGCGCTCGACGAATCTGCCGGATAGGCAAACCCGTGCGTTGCCGTCCGCAGACCAATCACGGGCTTACCAGAATCTAGATAACGAACAATGTGAGCCATCTGCTCATCCGGCAACGAACGGAACCGCGTGAAAACCACCATCAAATCCGCCCCCGCCAATGCCTCTAACCCCGGAATGTTGTCCTTCTGCCCCGGCTCAATCTTCCCCTCGGGATTGATCGCAAACAAAACGGTGCACTTGAACCCGTGCCGCTTCGCGAGGATGTCCGCAATCACCGGCATTCCCTCCTCCGATCGGTACTCGTCGTCTCCCGTAACAAATACCACGTGCTTGCCCTTGCCAGGACCGTCCCCCCCCTCAAACACAATCGAACGCCCCTCAACCATCAACGCCGCTGCAAATCCCGCCGACAACAAAAACCTAGTCAACCGTTTCATCCCCCGATTGTCCCGCGAACCCCCACCGAATCAACCCCGCTTTATCGCCCCCACGCCCTTCCCAAACTCGCCCAAAAACTCAAACCCGCTCACCGAACACAAATGCCGCGCGCACGAAGATGCCCCTTCACCTCTCCCACCGTGTGCTCACCAAAATGGAAAATACTCGCCGCCAATACCGCGTCCGCACGCCCCTCAATCAAAACCTCCGCCATGTGCTCCAAACTCCCCGCACCACCACTCGCCACGACCGGAATCCCCACCGCCTCGCTCGCCCGTCGCGTAATCACCAAATCAAACCCCGCCTTAGTCCCATCCGCATCAATCGAGTTCAAAACAATCTCCCCCGCCCCACGCCGCTCCGCCTCCAACACCCACTCAATCACCTCCAACCCAGTGCTCCTGCGCCCGCCATGCGAATGCACCTCCCACCGGTCCGGACCCACCCGCTTCGCATCCACAGAAACCACAATGCACTGCGAACCAAACCGCTCCGCTCCCTCCGTAATAAGCTCCGGACGCGCCAACGCACTCGAGTTAATGCTCACCTTGTCCGCCCCAGCCTTCAGCATCGCACTCATATCCTCCACACTCCGAATACCGCCCCCCACCGTCAGCGGCATAAAACAACAGGACGCCGTCCGCTCAATCACATCCACCATCGTACCCCGCCCGTGCGCACTCGCCGTGATGTCAAAAAACACCATCTCGTCCGCACCCTGATCATTGTACCGCTTCGCAAGTTCCACCGGATCTCCCACATTGCGCAACCCCCCCTCCTCCGCACGCCCAAACTGAACACCGCGCGTGACCTTACCGTCGTGAACATCGAGACAGGGAATGATGCGTTTAGTGACCATGCAAACCGCCATTCAGCACAAGTGAACGCCCCCCTTCAAGAAACCCCCGCACTTTTCTGAAACCACACCCGCTCAACGCACCGGCATCCGCGCCGCCAACTGACCCTCAGCCATCACGTAACCCGCCGCCAAAACCGCCATCGTCCCGAAATACGCCACCGTAATCGCAAACCGCGCTAACCCCGACATTTCACGATAAACCCGCTGCTCCTCCGTCTCGTGACGGAACGCGGACAAAAACTGACGGAACCCAAGCGCCAAAATCAGAAAAACCAACACCGAGGGATGTTCAAACGCATACCAAACCATCCCCACATACCCCGGAATCCAAAGCAACGGTGTGATTGCCTGCACCGTGCGCCCTCCATCCATCTGTCCCACCGGAAACAGATTGAACAGGTTCAGCATGTACCCAATCAACGCCATCAAAATCAGGAAGGTCGAATCCATCCAAACACCCGCCCCATGCAGAAAAACCGCAACCAAACCGCCCGCAATCGGGCCTCCCATCGCCATCCACGCCTCCTGACGAGCCTTTGCAGGACGCTCCTTCAACAGAATCAGCGCACCAACAAACGGGACAAACATCGGCGCTGACACCGGAATGCCATACCGCCGCGCCACAAAAACATGCCCCAACTCGTGAATCAATAACTGCACCGTAAACCCAGCAGCAAACCGCCAACCGTACAACGCCGAATACACCCCCAACATCGCAGCCATCGACAAAACCGACTTCAACGCCCCCGCAACCCACTTCAGCTTCAACAACAACATCAGCCACTTCCCAAACTTCGCAAACCCAAGCGCCACCGCCAATCCCCCTAGCCAACGGCGCACCCCTCCCCCTCGAGGTTCACCCCCGCCCTGTGGCGCTCCTCCCGAAGTCGGTGGCAACGATGACGAAAAATCGCTCATTCCAAAAATCTGCCCCAATCCCATCGCACGACAAGCGCGCTTCCTTCGTCCTCAACAACACGCAGGCTCTCCCCTACACTCCCCCGAACCGCCCATGATCTACCTCGATCACAACGCCACCACCCCCCTTTGCCCGCCCGCCCAAGAATCGCTGCGCCAATCGCTCGAATCCAACCTGTTCGGAAACCCTTCCTCCACCCATGCCGAAGGCCGCCGCGCCCGCGCCGTCATCGACCAAGCCCGCGATCAACTCGCCCAAACCCTCGGTTGCCGCCCCTCCGAACTCATTTTCACCGGCTCCGGCACCGAGTCCAACAACCTCGCCATCCTCGGCCTCGCAAAAGCTCATCGCCAAAAAGGACGACACCTCATCTGCTCAGCCATCGAACACCACGCCGTCCTCTCCGCCGCAGAGGCCCTTCAAACCGAAGGCTACGACGTCTCCCTCATCAAACCCGACTCTCACGGAACCGTTCAACCCGACTCGGTCCTCGAAGCAATCCGGCCAGACACCACCCTCGTCTCCCTCATGACCGCTAACAACGAAACCGGTGTCATCCAACCCGTTGAGGAAATCGCGAGCGCCTGCCGCAAACGCAATGTCCTCTTCCACACCGACGCCGTACAAGCCTTGGGCAAAATGCCCCTCCACCTCCGTCTCTTCCACGCCGTCTCCGCCGCCGCCCATAAGTTCCAAGGACCAAAAGGCGTCGGATTTCTCTATCTCGAGGGTGGCATCCCCCTCTCCCCCTGTTTGCACGGAGGAGCCCAAGAAAACAGCCGCCGCCCCGGTACCGAAAACGCCGCATCCATCGCCGCCATGGCAGAAGCCGCAAACTTCTCCCTCTCAAAACTCGACTCAGGTGAGCCCGAACGTCTCGCAACCCTCCGTGACCACTTCGAAAGCGCCCTCGCCTGTATCTGGCCCAGATGCCACATCAACGGCTTACACGCAAACCGCCTCCCCAATACCTCAAACGTGCGGTTCCAAGGCGTCTCCTCCGAAGACATGCTCATGTGCCTCGACCTCGAAGGCATCGCCGCCTCCTCCGGAGCTGCCTGCATGGTCGGCTCGATCCAACCCTCACACGTCCTCCTCGCGATGGGCCAATCCAAAGCCGAAGCAACCCAAGTAGTCCGGTTCTCCCTCGGATCCAACACCACCCCCGAATCAATTCATCAAACCCTCGCCGCCCTGTCTGCCATCCGATCCCGACTCGCCCCCTGACCGCGATGCGCTCCACACCCTTCCCCATCCGAATTCCAAAAACGTCCGACCCCGACGACCCCGCTTTTCCTCAGCTCGTCTCCGACATCCGAACCGCAACTCGGTCTCTCGGCCTCCACGAACTCGCACGCCGAATCGAAGTCAAATGGTCCGGACGCCTCAGAAGCACGGCCGGCCTCGCCACCCCGAAAGAGGCCCTCATCTCACTCAACCCAAAACTTCTTCAACCCGAAATCTCCGAAGAACAAATCGCCCGCGTCGTCCTCCACGAACTCGCACACCTCGTCGCCCGCGAACGCTACGGTAGGCGCCGCATCGCCGCCCATGGTACCGAATGGAAAACCGCCTGTGCCGACCTCGGAATCGCCGGCGAAACAGCCCGCCACACCCTTCCTCTCCCGCAACGAAAAACCGTCAAACGCCTCTCTTACATCTGCCCCCAATGCCACATCATCGTTCGCAGAGTCCGCCCCATGCACCGGAACGCCGCCTGCCTCCGATGCTGTAAACGCTTCAACAAAGGCCGCTACTCCGCCAGCTTCATCTTCCAACCCCTCGAACTCGCCCCAGACCAACTCCCCCTCCACTTCCAACACCCATGAAACGCTTCCACGTCGCCCAACTCGACACCCTGCCCCCCATCCCATGCCCGTGCGGCGAAGCCCGTCGCGCTTTCGCAGAAGTGCCCGACGCACCCGCATCCGTCCACCTCACCCACATCCGCGCCGATAGCCGTGCCCATCACCACAAACGCATGACCGAGGTGTACGTCGTCCTCGAAGGGGAAGGACACCTCGAAGCCGATGGCGAAATCATCCCCCTCAAACCCCTCACCACAGTCATGATCCGCCCCGGGTGCGTCCACCGCGCCGTCGGGAACCTCAAAATCATCAACGTCCCCATGCCCCCTTTCGACCCGTCAGACGAGTTCGAAGAGTTCGAAGAGTAAGACCGTTCCCACCTGCAGTCAGCGCTGGGCGCCTCACGCGAACACGTACGCAAACAAAATAAAATCCCAAAAAAACTCGGACCCCGCAAGCCGCTCAACTTCGAAAAGAGACCGGCATTCCACTCCCCACAAGCCGCTTGCGCACAGATTCCCCCCAAACTATCAACCGTCCAACCACCCAACTTCCCCCTCGCCAATCCCCTCAAAGATTGCCATCCCCACCCAACGGATTTAAGACTGGAGTTTAATTCTTTCCTATGGCTGACGTTTCAAACCGATACCAACAAAACGTGCAGGGCATGTTCTACGTGGACGACCAATGCATCGACTGCGACCTCTGCCGCGAGACTGCTCCCGCAAACTTCAAACGCGACGATGACCACGGCCATTCGTTCGTATTCAAACAACCGGAAAACGACCAAGAGGCATCTCTTTGCCGCGAAGCCATGGAAGGCTGCCCAGTTGAGGCCATTGGCGAAGACGGCGAGTAATAACGCCATCCCTAACGGCACGCATCCGTCCCAGTGACGCGGTGCTTGAACCAAACGAATCAGGGCCGCCTCTCCCGCGACAGGCGGCCCGATTCTTTTCCCAATCAAACCCATCCCCCCCCGCATGTCCGAAACGCACTACCTACTCGACGGCATCACCCCCCTGAATCGGATGAGCTTCGGCGCCATGCGCCTCTGCGACCAACCCGGTAACTTCGGACCCTACCCCGACTGGGAGCAAGGCATTCAACTGCTCCAGAAAGCCGCTTCCCTCGGCGCAGGACTCATCGACACCGCACACGCCTACGGTCCCGGCTGGAACGAACTCCTCGTGGGTGACGCCTTCGCACACTCCCCAACCCGCCCCCTCATCGCCACCAAGGGCGGCGTCGAAAAAACTGCGCCCGATCGCATCCTGCCCGACGGACGCCCCACAACCCTCAAACGCCGTTGCAAAGAAAGCCTGCGCTGGCTCCGTATCCCGCAGATTGACCTTTACCAACTCCACCGACCCGACCCCGCCGTCCCCCTGGAAGAAAGCGTCGGCGCACTCAAAGAACTGCAGAACGAGGGACTCATCCGCCACATCGGCCTCTCCAACGTATCGAGCGAACAACTCGACCAAGCCCGCGCCATCGCAAAAATCGCCTCCGTTCAGAACCGATACAACATCCTCGAACCGGCTGACGACACGCTCATCGACCGTTGCAACACCCTCGGAATCGCCTTCCTCCCTTGGGGCCCTCTCGCGGCAAAACCCTTCGCCAAAGAAGCACCGCTCGCATCCCACCCCCATCTCGCCTCCCTCGCCAACAGCCTACAAACCTCCCCAGCGGCCCTCGCACTCGCTTGGCTCCTCCACCGCTCCCCCAACATCATCCTCATCCCCGGCACAACCTCACCCAAACACCTCGAGGAAAACTTCAGCGCCACCAAAATCCAACTTTCCCACGAACAGTTCACGCTCCTCTCTGACTCCCTTAAAAACGCCTAACCTCCTTTCTCCCATGACCGCTCTCTCCCAGACCGTTCACCAAATCGTCGAAAACACCCCCGTGTTCGACATCCATACCCACCTCTTCCCTCCCGCCTTCAACGACCTCGTCTCCTGGGGAATCGACGAACTCCTCACCTACCACTACCTCATCGCCGAAGTGTTCCGCTGCGGCGATGTCGACCCCACTCGCTTCTGGAACGCCTCCCGCGCCGAACAGGCTAACCTCATCTGGCAAAAACTTTTCCTCGACCGCTCTCCCGTCTCCGAAGCCTGCCGAGGCGTCATCTCCTCCCTCCAAATCGCAGGAATCGACCCCGCAGAACGCGACCTCAACCGAATCCGCAAACGGTTCAACGAGTGGACCCCCGACGCCTTTACCGACATGATTCTCGAAAAGGCCAAAGTCCGCCGCGTCGGCATGACCAATCTGCCCTTCGATGACGCCGAACGCGCGCACTGGGACAAAAACTCCCCCATCCACCCCGCCTTCACCCCCGCACTCCGCATCGACCCGCTCCTGCTCGATTGGGAAAACACCGCGCCCAAACTCGCATCCTGGGGTTACCACGTCGCCACCGATCTCTCCGGTAAAACCCTCGACGAAATCAAACGCTTCCTCTCCGACTGGGCAAAGCGCATCCACTCCGCTTACACCATGGTCTCCCTCCCCCCCGATTGGAGATTCCCAGCCAACACCACCACCAACCGCATCCTCACCGAAGCCGTCCTCCCCTACTGCTCCGACAATGGCCAAGCCTTCGCCATGATGATTGGCGTCCGACGCAACGTGAACCCAGCCCTCAAAATGGCAGGCGACAGCCTCGACATCGCCGACGTCATCTCCGTCGAAAATATCTGCAACGCCTTCCCCAAAAACCGCTTCATCTGCACGATGCTCGCCCGCGAAAACCAACACGCGCTCTGCATCGCAGCACGAAAGTTCGCAAACCTCCACATCTTCGGCTGCTGGTGGTTCCTCAATAACCCCTCCCTCATCGAGGAAATCACCCGGATGCGAATCGAACTCCTCGGCCTCAACGTCACCCCCCAACACAGCGACTGTCGCGTCATGGATCAACTCGGTTACAAATGGGCCCACTCCCGACCCATCCTCGCCAAAGTCCTCTCCGAAAAATACGAAGACCTCGCACGCTCCGGTTGGATCCCCTCCACCCACGACATCCAACGCGACGTCAACGCCCTGCTCGGCGGCTCCTTCGAAGCCTTCCTCGCCAGTGCCTAACCCAAGACGCCGCACGCATGAACCCCGCCCCCCCAGAGGAACGACTGCGCGACCTCGACGAACAAGAACGCAAAATCGTCCGCCAACTCATCCGCGACCCACGCCAATCCGATAACGCCATCGGCGAAAAAACAGGCGTCAACACCCGCACCGTCAGCCGAAAACGATCCAAACTCGAGCGCGACGGCGTCCTGTCCTACTACACCGATATCAACCTCTCCCAAAACGGACTCGGCCAGTACTCCACACGCCACCTCTACACCATCAAGTTCCGCATCGGCATCACCTACACCCAACTCCTCGAAGACATC